>NZ_FOWG01000011.1:0-344212 GCF_900115375.1 Variovorax sp. PDC80
CCCGATCGCGATGGAAGAAGGCCTGCGCTTCGCCATCCGCGAAGGCGGCCGTACCGTGGGTTCGGGCGTCGTGGCCAAGATCCTCGACATCTAAGCCGAACGCAAAGGAATCACCATGGCAACCAAGCAAAAAATCCGCATCCGCCTGAAGGCGTTCGACTACAAGCTGATCGACCAATCGGCCGCCGAGATCGTTGACACCGCGAAGCGCACCGGCGCGATCGTCAAGGGCCCGGTGCCCCTGCCGACCCGCCTGAAGCGTTTCGACATCCTGCGCTCGCCGCACGTCAACAAGACCAGCCGCGACCAGCTCGAAATCCGCACGCACCAACGCCTGATGGACATCGTCGATCCCACCGACAAGACCGTGGACGCGCTGATGAAGCTCGACCTGCCGGCCGGCGTCGACGTCGAGATCAAGCTGCAGTAAGCACGCAACAAGCCCGCTCGCGCGTCAAGCGCGGTGTCGCTTCGAGGCCCGTTCACAGAAATGTGAGCGGGCCTTTGTCATTTGCGTGTCGTCTGTGGCATCCTCGCCCACCACCGGCCGTTCAGACCTTGGCCGGGAGCTGAATGAGGGCAGCACAAGCTATGAACCACAGGATTCTTTCTGGCATCGGTTCGGCGCTGATTGCCGCGGCGTTCCTCGCAGGTTGCGGTGGAGGCGGCGGTGGCGGCGGCGGTGGAATCCCGATCGGTTTTCCGCCCCCGGTAATCGGTGGGGTCACGCTCAGCGGCAAGGCCACCTACGACTCGGTGCCCAACAACAGCGGGCCGCTGGTCTACTCGGCCACTACAGCGAAGCCGGTGCGCGGGGCCTTCGTCGAAGTGCTCGATGCCTTGTCGAATCAGATCGCGGTGACGGCCACCGATGCCAACGGCAACTACTCGGTGTCGGTGCCGGCGAACGCCACGATCGTCGTTCGCGTCCGCGCCCAGATCCAGACCGCGGCATGGGATGTCAGCGTGCGGGACAACACCAGCGCCAACACGCCGCTCTACTCCATGCAGTCGGCGGCCTTCACGACGGGCTCGGGTGCGACGACGCGCGACCTGCGCGCCGATTCGGGATGGGGTGGTTCGAGCTACACCGGGCGCCGCGTGTCGGCGCCGTTCGCGGTGCTCGACACGGTCTACACCTCGATGCAGAAGGTGCTGTCGGTGGCGCCGGCGACGAGCTTTCCGCCGTTGAAGGTGTTCTGGAGCCCGAACAACGTGCCGACCAGCGGCAGCCTCGCGCTGGGGCAGATCGGCAGCACCTTCTTCACCAACCGCAGCACCGGCCGCGAAATCTATGTGCTCGGCAAGGAAGACGTGGACACCGACGAGTTCGATGCACCGGTGATCGCGCACGAGTGGGGACACTACTACCAGTCTTCCTTCAGCCGCGACGATTCGGTCGGCGGGCCGCACAACCTCAGTGACCGCCTCGATCGCCGCGTGGCCTTCTCCGAAGGCTGGGGCAACGGCTGGTCGGGCATCGCGCTCGGCCGCAGCAACTATGTCGATTCCCGCGGCGAAGGGCAGGTCGCTTCCGACGTCAGCGTCTCGATCAACCTGGCGACGGGGCCGTCCAGCAATCCAGGCTGGTTCCGCGAGCGCTCGATCCACTCGATCTTCTGGAATCTCAACCAGCAGGTGGGCTTCAAGCCGATCCACGATGCGATGACCAGCGCGCAGTTCAGGGGCGGTGCTGCCGTGACCTCGATCCATCCGTTCACCGCGGCCTTCAATGCGGTGGCGCCCGGCAATGCATCGGCCCTGGCAAGTCTGTTGAGCGCGCAGAACATCAGCGCCGGCGCCAACGATTCTTTCGGCGAAGCCGAAGGCAACAACGGTGGCGCGCCGAGCGTGCCGAACGTGCTGCCTCTGTACGGCAGCGCCGTGGTGGGACAACTGGCCAATGCCTGCGTCTCGACGGTCGCGGGTGGCGGCAACAAGCTGGGCAACTATGCCTACCTTCGCTTCCTGGCGCCCACGACGCGCGACTACCAGGTGTCGGTGGCATCGAGCGCACCGCTGGTGAATCCGGATTTCGCCGTGTTCCGCGCCAGCCAGATCCCGAGGTCGGGCAACAAGGTCAGCCTGCCGGCCGGCGAGTACGTGCTGGCGGTCACCGATCTCAACAGTTCGGGCTCGAACTGCATCAGCGTCGCGATCCAGTAAGAGGAATGATGGCCATGACGACTCGCTCGAACACACGGACCGCCATCGCGGCGCTCCTGCTGGCGGCGCTCACGAGCTGGGCATTGGCCGACGGCATGCCGGACTCGCGCGTGCCCAAGCGCTCGCAGCACAAGGCGGCGCCGGCGCCCATGACCACGGCCGTGCAGAAATCCAACGGCTCGGGTGTCGCGGTGCAATACCGCGTCGATGGCGCGCCGCAGGCAGGCCGAGCCACGTCGGTCGTGCTGCAGTTCGACGACGTGACCGATCCGCAGGGCGCGTCGGTGCGCTTCACCGCGGACCCCGGCCTGACGCTGCGAAACGGCAATCCGCTCACACTGCCCGCCGGCCAGCGCTCCACCGCGACCGTCTCGGTCATCGGCGAGTCGGATGGGCTGCGCTACCTGAACGTGTTCGTGAGCCAGGGCGGCGCGAGCAGCGCCATCTCGATCCCGATCCAGACCGGGACGGCACCCCTGATGAAGTCGCAGGGCGACGTCCAGACCACCAAGGAAGGCGACAGCATCATCACGATGCCCGCCAAATAGGCGGACAACGGCCCCGCGGGCCGTTGCAACCGCCCCGAAAGGGGCCTTTTTCCAGCGCTTGCGCCCCGCCCATACCGCGGGCTATAATCGCTGGCTCTGCCCTTGTTGCGTCCGCAAGGTACGTGCAGGTCGGAGATTTATCAACCTTCCCCCGTTGCCGCGAGTCGGTCATACGACTTCGGTCAAACGCTGTCGCCAATTGAAGTGGCAGCGGCGGGAGAAGCTTCCATTTTTTGGAGAAAACACATGAGTCTGAGCAACTCCCTCGGGTTGCTGGGCCGCAAGGTGGGGATGATGCGTCTCTTCACCGATGACGGGGATGCAGTTCCTGTCACGGTGGTGGATGTGTCGAACAACCGCGTGACCCAGATCAAGTCGCAAGAGACCGATGGCTACGTCGCACTGCAAGTGACGTTCGGTTCGCGCAAAGCATCGCGCGTGACCAAGCCGGAAGCCGGCCACCTCGCCAAGGCGGGTGTCGAAGCTGGCGAAATCATCCAGGAATTCCGCGTCACCGCAGATACCGCAGGTCAGCACCAGGCTGGCGGCGTGATCGCGGCCGGCAGCGTGTTCTCCGTGGGCCAGAAGGTGGACGTGCAAGGCACCTCCATCGGCAAGGGCTACGCCGGCACGATCAAGCGCCACAACATGAGCTCGCAGCGCGCGTCGCACGGTAACAGCCGTTCGCACAACGTGCCCGGCTCGATCGGCATGGCACAGGACCCCGGTCGCGTGTTCCCCGGCAAGCGCATGACGGGCCACCTCGGCGACGTCACCCGCACGACGCAGAACCTCTCGGTGTTCCGCATCGACGAAGCGCGTCAGCTGTTGCTCATCAAGGGCGCGATCCCGGGTTCGAAGGGTGGCTTCGTCACCGTGCGTCCCGCCGTCAAGGCCAAGCCGCAAGCGGCTGAAGGAGCGAAGTAATGGAACTCGAACTCCTGAACGAGCAAGGTCAGGCCGCGTCGAAGTACGACGCCCCCGAAACCGTGTTCGGCCGTGACTACAACGAAGACCTGGTGCACCAGATCGTCGTCGCATTCCAGGCCAACGCCCGCCAAGGCACGCGCGCCCAGAAGGACCGCGAACAGGTCAAGCACTCGACCAAGAAGCCTTTCAAGCAAAAGGGAACGGGCCGCGCCCGTGCCGGTATGACGTCCTCGCCGCTGTGGCGCGGGGGTGGCCGGATCTTCCCGAACATGCCTGACGAAAACTTCTCGCAGAAGATCAACAAGAAGATGTACCGCGCCGGCATGGCCGCCATCTTCTCGCAGCTCGCTCGCGAAGGCCGTCTGGCCGTGGTGGATTCGCTGACCGTGGATTCGCCCAAGACGAAGCCGCTGGCAGCCCGTTTCAAGGCAATGAATCTCGAGTCCGTGCTCGTGATCGCCGAAGAAGTCGACGAAAACCTGTACCTTGCCTCGCGCAATCTGGTCAACATCCTCGTGGTCGAACCCCGTTACGCCGATCCGGTGTCGCTGGTTCACTACAAGAAGGTGCTGGTCACCAAGGGTGCAGTCGACAAGCTCAAGGAGATGTTCGCATGAGCCGCGTGAACCCCACCCCTGCTCAACGTCAGTTCGACGAAGGCCGTCTCATGAACGTGCTGGTCGCCCCGATCGTGTCCGAAAAGGCCACGATGGTCGGCGAGAAGTCGAACGCTGTCACTTTCAAGGTGTTGCAAGACGCCACCAAGCCCGAGATCAAGGCCGCCGTCGAACTGATGTTCAAGGTCGAAGTCAAGGGCGTGTCGGTTGCCAACATCAAGGGCAAGACCAAGCGCTTCGGCAAGTCCGTCGGCCGCCGCGACCACGTTCGCAAGGCCTACGTCACGCTGAAGGCCGGTCAAGAGCTCAACCTCGTCGGGGAAGGCGCTTAATCATGGCCGTCATCAAGATGAAACCCACTTCGCCGGGCCAACGCGGCGCGGTGAAGATTTCGCGTGACCACCTGTACAAGGGTGCTCCGCTCGCATCCCTGCTGGAACCCCAGTTCCAGAAGGCCGGCCGCAACAACAACGGCCACATCACGACCCGTCACAAGGGCGGCGGTCACAAGCACCACTACCGCGTGGTGGACTTCCGTCGCAACAAGGACGGCATCCCGGCGAAGGTCGAGCGCATCGAGTACGACCCGAACCGCACCGCCCACATCGCGCTGGTCTGCTACGCCGACGGCGAGCGCCGCTACATCATCGCCCCGCGCGGTCTGGAAGCCGGTGCAACGCTGCTGTCGGGTTCGGAAGCTCCGATCCGCGCCGGCAATACGCTGCCGATCCGCAACATTCCGGTGGGTTCGACGATCCACTGCATCGAACTGCAGCCCGGCAAGGGCGCGCAGATCGCCCGCTCGGCCGGTACCTCGGCCACGCTGCTGGCCCGTGAAGGCGTCTACGCCCAGGTCCGCATGCGTTCGGGCGAAGTCCGCCGCATTCACATCGAATGCCGCGCGACCATCGGTGAAGTGGCCAACGAAGAACACAGCCTGCGCCAGCTCGGCAAGGCCGGTGTGAAGCGTTGGATGGGTATCCGCCCGACCGTTCGCGGCGTGGTGATGAACCCGGTCGACCACCCGCACGGTGGTGGCGAAGGCAAGACCGGCGAAGGCCGTCACCCTGTCGACCCGTGGGGCAACCTGACCAAGGGTTACCGTACCCGTAACAACAAGCGCACGCAGGTCTTCATCGTGTCGCGCCGCAAGAAGTAAGGGATAGCAAATGACTCGCTCTCTCAAAAAGGGTCCGTTTGTTGACCACCACCTCGTTGCCAAGGCCGACAAGGCCGTGACGACGAAGGACAAGAAGCCGATCAAGACCTGGTCGCGCCGCTCGATGGTCCTGCCCGAGTTCATCGGCCTGACCATTGCCGTGCACAACGGCAAGCAGCACGTGCCTGTCTACATCACCGACCAGATGGTCGGCCACAAGCTCGGCGAATTTGCGCTCACGCGCACGTTCAAGGGGCACCCCGCGGACAAGAAAGTCCAGAAGAAGTAAGGAACGACCATGTCTGAAACACGTGCAGTCCTCCGCGGTGTCCGCCTCTCGGTCGACAAGGGCCGTCTGGTCGCCGACCTGATCCGCGGCAAGAAGGTCGATCAAGCGCTCAACGTTCTGCAATTCACGCAGAAGAAGGCCGCTGTGATCATCAAGAAGGTGCTCGAGTCGGCCATCGCCAACGCGGAGCACAACGACGGTGCCGACATCGACGAGCTGAAGGTCAAGACCATCTACGTCGAACAGGGCGCCACGCTCAAGCGCTTCACGGCGCGCGCCAAGGGTCGCGGCAATCGCATCAGCAAGCCCACGTGCCATGTGTACGTGACGGTTGGCAACTAAGAGCCTGGAAGAAATATGGGACAGAAAATCCATCCGACCGGCTTCCGTCTGGCGGTTACCCGTAACTGGTCCAGCCGCTGGTATGCCAGCGACCGCGATTTCGCGGGCATGCTGGCCGAAGACATCAAGGTTCGCGAATACCTGAAGAAGAAGCTGAAGAACGCTTCGGTGTCGCGCGTCCTGATCGAGCGTCCCGCCAAGAACGCCCGCATCACGATCTACTCGGCTCGTCCGGGCGTCGTGATCGGCAAGAAGGGCGAAGACATCGAGAACCTCAAGCGCGAACTGGGCCGCCAGCTCGGCGTGCCGGTGGCAGTGAACATCGAAGAAGTGCGCAAGCCCGAAATCGATGCCCAGCTGATCGCCGACAGCATCACGCAGCAGCTCGAAAAGCGGATCATGTTCCGCCGCGCCATGAAGCGCGCCATGCAGAACGCCATGCGTCTGGGTGCCCAAGGCATCAAGATCATGTCGGCTGGCCGCCTGAACGGCATCGAAATCGCTCGTACCGAGTGGTACCGCGAAGGTCGCGTGCCGCTTCACACGCTGCGCGCCGACATCGACTACGGCACCTCGGAAGCCAAGACCACCTACGGCGTCATCGGCGTCAAGGTGTGGGTCTACAAGGGCGACACCCTGGGCCGCAACGACCTGCCCGCCGTCGAGACCCCGCGTCCCGAGGAAGAGCGTCGTCCGCGTGGTCCGCGCCGTGATGGCCGCCCTGGTGGCGACCGTCCGGGCGGTGACCGCCGCGGCGGCCCGCGTGCCGGTGCCCGTGGCCCGATCGGTGGCAACACCGCTCCCGCCGACGGCAGCGACAAGCCCGCAGAAGCAACCGGCGGTGCCGGTGCAGACTCGAAACCCGCCGTTAAGCGCGTCCGCAAAGCCGCGCCCGCTGCAGCAGCGGACGGTGCCAAGACCGAGTAATCGGTCTCAGCCCCGGGTGTGCATTCGCACAGGAAGCCTGGGGCAGTCCTCACGGAGTAACAAGACATGCTGCAACCTGCACGCAGAAAGTTCCGCAAGGAACAAAAGGGCCGCAACACCGGCGTCGCCACCCGGGGCAACTCGGTGGCCTTCGGTGACTTCGGTCTGAAATGCACCGACCGCGGCCGCCTCACGGCGCGCCAGATCGAAGCCGCTCGCCGCGCGATTTCGCGTCACGTGAAGCGCGGTGGCCGTATCTGGATCCGCGTGTTCCCCGACAAGCCGATCTCGACCAAGCCCGCAGAAGTGCGGATGGGTAACGGCAAGGGCAACCCCGAGTACTACGTCGCCGAGATCCAGCCCGGCAAGATCGTGTTCGAGATCGTCGGCGTGCCCGAAGAACTCGCCCGCGAAGCCTTCCGCCTGGCCGCTGCCAAGCTGCCGCTGCGCACGACGTTCGTCTCGCGCCAGCTCGGCGCCTGAGAGGAGAACATCCATGGCAACACGTAAGAAGAAAGAAGCCGCGGCTCCGGCCAAGGTGAGCAAGGCAACAGCACTGCGCGAGAAGGACGTCGCCGGTCTGCAAGCCGAAATCAAGGATCTGCAGAAGGCCCATTTCGGCCTGCGCATGCAGAAAGCCACGCAACAGCTGTCGAACACCTCGACGCTGCGCGTGACGCGTCGCGACATCGCGCGCGCCAAGACCGTTCTTGCTCAGAAGCAGCAAGAAACCCAAGCCGCCAAGTAAGGAGTGAACATGACGGAAGCTAAAAAATCCCTCAAGCGCACCTTGATCGGCAAGGTGGTCAGCGACAAGCGTGCCAAGACCGTGACCGTGCTGGTCGAGCGCCGTGTGAAGCACGAGCTCTACGGCAAGATCGTGGCCAAGACGAGCAAGTACCACGCCCATGACGAAAAGGGCGAGTACAAGCTGGGCGACACCATCGAGATCACGGAAAGCCGTCCGATCTCGAAGACCAAGAACTGGGTCGTGACCCGTCTGGTCGAGAAGGCCGTCCTGGTCTGATCCCCCTCGGGTCCGCCGGCTCCGCAAGGCAGCCGGCAGTCCATCGCGAAACGGCCCACAATGTGGGCCGTTTTTCTTTTTCCAGGAGCACTTTCAAATGATCAAAGTCGGCGACACCCTTCCCTCGGCCACCCTGCAGGAGTACTCGGAAGTCGAGGGCGAAGGCTGCAGCATCGGCCCGAACCCCGTCGACGTGAGCAAGGCAACGGCTGGCAAGACTATTGCGCTGTTCGCGCTGCCGGGCGCCTTCACGCCCACCTGCTCGGCCAAGCACGTGCCGGGCTACGTGCAGCACTTCGACGATTTCAAGGCCGCGGGCGTAGACGAGATCTGGTGCGTGAGCGTGAACGACGCCTTCGTGATGGGCGCCTGGGCGCGCGACCAGAAGACCGGCGCCAAGGTGCGCATGCTGGCCGACGGCAGCGCCGATTTCGCCAAGGCCACGGGCCTCACGCTGGACCTCACGGGCCGCGGCATGGGCCTGCGCAGCAACCGCTACTCGATGCTCGTGAAGGACGGCAAGGTCGCGACGCTCAACGTCGAGGCACCGGGCAAGTTCGAAGTCAGCAACGCCGAAACGCTGCTGGCGCAAGCCAAGGGCTGAGCGGCAGGTTCATGACCAGAGCGGTCCGCTTCTCGCGGACCGCGCCCCGCCTACAGGTCCACCTTCAGGTAGTGCGCCCCCGCAATGGGGTTGTGATAGAAGGGCGGCACCTCGGCGAAGCCCAGGTCTTCATAGAGGGCACGCGCCGACTCCATCTCGTCGAGCGTGTCGAGCAGCACGCAGCCGTAGCCCGCGCCACGCGCCGCGTCGAGGATCGCCTCGGCGAGCTGGCGGCCCAGCCCCAGACCGCGAAAGCCCGGGCGCACGTACAGGCGCTTCATCTCCGCCGCATTCACGTAGTCCGCGCTGTCGAGCGGCCGCAGCGCGCAGCAGCCGGCCACGTGCGCGACCCGACCATCGGCGCGCACCAGCGTGGGCGTGGCGCGGCCGGCCTCGTCCTTGACGTGCGCCGGATCGACCAGCGCCAGCAGCAGCGTGCCGCGCGGCTCGACGTATTCGCCTGGCAGCGCGGCCAGTTCCTGGTCGAAATTCTGGAAATCGAGATCGATGCCCAGCGAGGCGGCGTAGTCGCGGAAGATGAGGCGCGCGGCCTCGAGTTCGTGGGCCTCGTCGGGCGTGAGCAGCACGACGGCCGGCGTGTCCGACAGCGGCAGGGGGCGTGAGACGGATGAGCTCATGCGCGCAACGATGAAACCCAGTACGCGACGCCCGCGCACAGCAGCGCGAGCACCAGCGCGAGGCCGCGCGATGCCGCGTCGTCGCGGCTGCCGGCGACGGGCGCGGCACGATCGGCGGCGGCGATGTCCTTGTCGCCCGAGAGCATCGGCGCGACCAGCCGGTGGCGCTTCACCAGCACGTAGAACAGCACCGCGAGCACGTGCAGGCTCGCGAGCGCGATCACGATCCACTTGCCCTGCGTGCTGTGCCAGCCCGTGGCCAGGCTCACGAGATCGCCCGAGACGAAGCGCGTGAGCGGCCCCGCGGCCGAGATCTCGTCGTCGGCCACGAGGCCGGTCGCCACCTGCAGCGCCAGGATCGCGAGCACCGCGAACACCGACAGCGCGCCCAGCGGCGTGTGGCCGATCAGGTGATCGGGATGGGCGCGGCCGCGCAGGTAGGCGAGGAGCGAGCCCGGCGCGTAGACGAAGGCCGCGAAGCGCGACCAGCGCCCGCCGACGAAGCCCCAGAGCAGCCGGAACAGCAGCAGCGCGAGCACCGTATAGCCGAGGCGGAAATGCCATTCCATGACGCCGCCGAGGCCGGTGGCGATCAGCCCGATCACGGCGGCGGCCAGGGCCCAGTGGAACAGCCGGGTCGGCAGGTCCCAGACGCGTGTTCGGGTGGCCTGGCGGGACGCCGCGGCCGCGGGGGAGTCGGTCATCGAAGGTGGGGGGAGCGCATGGCTGCGGAAGGCGCAGATTAGCAAAGTCCGAGCCGCCCGTTCCATCGGGTTGTTGCTATGCGCGCCGACCGGCCTGCCCCTACACTGCCGCGCAGGTGCCGCGCCCGACGGCATCACCCACGATTCCCACATGTCAGAAGGACCACGATGATCCGACTCGCCACCTTCGCGCTCGCCGCCGCCTGCGCCGCCACCACCCTGCCGGCCGCGGCCCAGTTCGCGAAGCCTGAAGACGCCATCAAGTACCGCCAGAGCGCGCTGTTCATCATGTCGCAGCACTTCGGCCGCCTGGGCGCCATGGCCAACGGCCGCGCGCCCTACGACGCAGCCGCCGCCGCGGCCAATGCCGAGGTGGTGGCCGACATGGCGAAGCTGCCCTGGGCCGGCTTCGGCGCCGGCACCGAGGGCGGCAAGGCCAAGCCCGAGGTCTGGAAGGAAGCGCCCAAGTTCAAGGAGCACCAGGACAAGCTGATCGCCGAGACCGGCAAGCTGCTGGTGGCCGCCAAGGCCGGCAACATCGATGCGCTCAAGACCCAGTTCGGCCCGACCGCCGCGAGCTGCAAGGCCTGCCACGACACCTTCCGCGATCGCTGATCCGCCATCGGTTGCCCCAACGAAAAAGGCGCTGTCCGGTTACGGGCAGCGCCTTTTTGATGGGTGGGGGAGGGCTCAGGCCTCGGCCAGCAGCTTCTCGATCAGCTTGTGCAGCTCGGCGAAATCGGGCTCGCCCACGTAGCGCTTGACGATCTGGCCCTGCTTGTTCACGAGGTAGGTGGTCGGCGTGAGCTTCACGTCGCCCCAGGCCTGCGCCACGCTGCCGGTGTTGTCGATCGCCACCTTGAACGGCAGCTTGCGGGTTTCGGCGAAATTGACGACGTAGCTCGGCGGGTCGTAGCTCATGGCCACCGCCAGCGTGTCGTAGCCGCGCGCCTTGTACTTGTCGTAGGTGGCGATCACCTTGGGCATCTCGCCGACGCAGGTCACGCAGCTCGTGGCCCAGAAGTTGACCAGCGTGACCTTGCCCTTGAGGTCCTCGGTGCTCTTCCTGGTGCCGTCGAGCAGCACGAAGGTCGAGGCGGGCGCCGCGGTGGCTCCCGAGCCGAGGTACACCCCCACGCCGGTGGCCAGGGCGACGGCAACGGCGGCTGCGATAACGTACTTTTTCATGGCTGCTGACTGAGTGGGGCGGCGCGATTCTAGTTCCGCACGTTCGAACGTGCTGGCGCGCGCGACAGTCCCCGTGGAACGGCGGATCGATAATCCGGTCCCCATGCCGCAGCCCACCTCCCGTCTTCGCCGCCGCGCGCGCGCCTCCTGCGCCGCCGCCGCGGTCCTCGTGCTCGCGGCCTGCAGCCCGACCTTCAACTGGCGCGAAGTCCCGGTGGCCGAGGCCGGCCTGGTCGCGCTGCTGCCCTGCAAGGCCGACCGCGCCACCCGCGCGCAGCCGCTGGGCGTCGAATCGGTGCAGGTCGACATGGCCGGTTGCGAGGCCGGCGGCGCCACCTTCGCGATCGCGCATGCCACCGCCGCCGACGCCGCCCAGGCCGAGAGCTGGCTGCGTGCCTGGCAGCTCGCCACGCGCGAGCAGCTGCAGGGTGCGGCCACCACCGAGGCGCCGGCCACGGTGCCGCGCGCCGCCGCCACGCCCGCGCCGCTGCGGCTCGATGCGCCGGCCACGCCCACGGGCCAGCCGCTGGAGGTGCTGTGGTTCGCCCAGACCGAGACCCGCTCGACGCCGCCTGGCGCCGTGTCGCTCTACCAGGCGATGGTGCTGGGCCGGCCATCGTCGGACGAGGCCGCCAAGACCTTCTTCGAAGGCCTGCGGCTGCCATGAGCCGCCCCCGCCACTTCGGTGCGGCGCTCCCGGCGGCCGCGCGATGAGCGAGGGCACGCTCGGCGGCCGGCGCCGCGTCGCCGGCGTCTTCCTGGCCTTCGCCTTCGCGTACTTCCTCTCGACGCTGGTGCGCGCGATCACCGCCACTCTGTCGCCCACGCTCACCGACGAGTTCGACCTCGAGTCGCGCGACCTCGGCCTGCTCGCGGGCGGCTACTTCCTCGGCTTCGCGTTCACGCAATTGCCCATGGGCGCCTGGCTCGACCGCCACGGCCCCAAGCGCGTGGTGGTGGCTTTTCTCGGCGTGGCGGTGGCCGGCTGCCTGCTGTTCTCGGTCGCCACGCATTTCTCGCTGTTGCTGGCCGCGCGCGTGCTCACCGGCGTGGGCGTCAGCGCCTGCCTGATGGCGCCGCTCACCGGCTACCGGCGCTGGCTCTCGCCGGCGATGCAGCTGCGCAGCAACTCGTGGATGCTGATGGTCGGGTCCTTCGGGCTGGTCGGCGCGACGCTGCCGGTGCAATGGCTGGTGCCGCTGGTCGGCTGGCGCGCGCTGTTCTGGCTGCTGGGCGCGGGCGTGATCGTCTCGATGCTGCTGATCGCCTGGGTCGCGCCGTCGTGGCGTCGAGCCTCACCCGCTGCGGCGGTGGCGGCTCTCGACGACGGCGGCAGCTACGCCGCCGTCTGGCGCGATCCCTTCTTCCGCAAGCTCGCGCCGATCGGCTTCTTCCACTACGGCGGCTTCATCGCGATGCAGTCGCTGTGGGCCGTGCCCTGGCTCACGCGGGTGTCGGGCTACACGCCGCTGCGCGCGGCCGAGGCGCTGTTCGTCATCAGCCTGGTGCTGCTGGCCACCTACTGGCTCTGGGGCGTGGCCAATCCCAGGCTCGCGCAGCGCGGCATTGCGGCGGATCGGCTCATGGCCTGGGGCCTGCCGCTTTCGCTGCTGTTCATGGCTATTGTTTTGATAGCGGGGGCGCGTGCGGGCACGGGAACGTGGGCGGTTTTCCTGTGCCTCTGCACGGTGGTCACGCTGGCCCAGCCGGCCGTGGCGATGGCGCTGCCGCCGGCACTCGCGGGCCGCGCGCTGTCGGCCTACAACCTCGTGATCTTCGTCGGCGTGTTCGTGGTGCAGTGGGGCGTGGGCCTGCTGATCGACCTGTTCGTGCGCGCCGGCCTCGACACCGTGGACGCTTTCCGTGGCGCAATGGCCATCCTGCTGGGGTGCTGCGTTATGTCGTATATCTACTTCCTCCGGGCGCCCCCGCATAATCGACGCGCCGTCCCCCGAGCCGCATGAACAGCATCCTCATCATTGCCCATTCGCCCTTCGCACAAGCGTTGCGAAAGTGCGCGCTGCATGTGTTTCCCGACAGCGAGAACGCCATCGTCGCGCTCGACGTGCTGCCCAACGTGCCGCCCGAGGAAACCCTGGCGGCCGCGCGCATCACGCTCGCGCAGCAGCTCCACGGGCCGCGCGTGCAGGTGCTGGTGCTGGCCGACGTGTTCGGCGCCACGCCTTGCAACGTGGCGCAGAAGCTGGTGGACGGCGTTCGCTCGCGGCTCGTGGCGGGCGTCAATCTTCCGATGCTGCTGCGTGCCGTGACCTACCGGCACGAGCCGCTCGACGTGCTCGTGCAGCGCGCCATCGCCGGCGGCACCGCGGGCGTGATGCAAGTGGCGGTGGCGGCACCGCAGAACCAGGCCAAGAGAAAGCACAGTGATCAAGAAATCCGTGACCATCAGCAATAAGCTGGGACTGCATGCACGCGCATCGGCCAAGCTGACCAAGCTCGCAGGCAGCTTTCCCTGCGAGGTGTGGCTCTCGCGCGGCGACCGCCGCATCAACGCCAAGAGCATCATGGGCGTGATGATGCTGGCCGCCGGGCTCGGCTCGACCGTCGAGCTCGAGACCAACGGCCCGCAGGAAGAAGAAGCGATGAACGCCATCGTCCAGCTCATGGACGACAAGTTCGGCGAAGGCGAATAAGGACCACCGCGCATGACCTTCGCAGTCCACGGCCTTCCCGTCGCCCGTGGCATCGCCATCGGCCGCGCGGTGCTGGTGGTGTCGAGCCGCATCGACGTGGCCCACTACTTCATCAAGCCCGAGGAGATCGAGACCGAGATCGATCGCGTGCGCACCGCGCGCAATGCCGTGGCCGAGGAGCTGGCCAAGCTGCAGACCAATGTCGCGCAGATGGGCCCGAACGACGCGCCGCACGAACTCGCGGCGCTGCTCGAGGTGCACCAGATGCTGCTGCAGGACGAGGCCCTGAGCGGCGGCGTCAAGCACTGGATCAGCGAGCGGCTCTACAACGCCGAATGGGCGCTGACCACGCAGCTCGAGGTCATCGCGCGCCAGTTCGACGAGATGGAGGACGAGTACCTGCGCGAGCGCAAGGCCGACCTCGAGCAGGTGGTGGAGCGACTGCTGCATCGCATGAAGGGCACGGCCGCGGTGCTGGCGCCGAGCCCGCCACGGCGCAAGCGCGCCTCGTCCGACGAGGACGACGACCTCACCGCGGGCGACGGCATCGACGTGCCGCTGGTGCTGATCGCGCACGATCTCTCGCCGGCCGACATGCTGCAGTTCAAGAAGAGCGTGTTCGCCGGCTTCGTCACCGATGTCGGCGGGCGCACCTCGCACACCGCGATCGTGGCGCGCAGCATGGACGTGCCGGCGGTGGTCGGCGCGCGCACCGCGAGCCAGCTGGTGCGGCAGGACGACTGGGTCATCATCGACGGCGATGCCGGCGTGATGATCATCGACCCCTCGCCGATCATCCTGGCCGAGTACGGCTTCAAGCAGCGCCAGGGCGACCTCGAGCGCGGGCGCCTCGCGCGGCTGCGCCACAAGCCGGCCGTCACGCTCGACGGCCAACGCGTCGAGCTGCTCGCCAACATCGAGATGCCCGAGGACACGGTGGGCGCGATGAAGGCCGGCGCGGTCGGCGTGGGCCTGTTCCGCAGCGAGTTCCTGTTCATGGGCCGCGAGTCGTCGGCGCGCCAGACGCGGCTGCCCAACGAGGAGGAGCAGTACCAGGCCTACAAGCGCGCGGTCGAGGGCATGCAGGGCATGCCGGTCACCATCCGCACCATCGACGTGGGCGCCGACAAGCCGCTGGACAACAAGTCCGCCAACAAGCAGGAGCACCTGAATCCCGCGCTCGGCCTGCGCGCCATCCGCTGGAGCCTGGCCGATCCCGCGATGTTCCTCACGCAGCTGCGCGCCATCCTGCGCGCGGCCGCGCACGGCGAGATCCACCTGCTGATCCCGATGCTCGCGCACGCGAGCGAGATCCGCCAGACGCTGGCGCTGATCGCGCTCGCGCGCACCGAGCTCGACAACCGCGGCGCGGTGCACGGCCACGTGAAGCTCGGCGCCATGATCGAGATCCCGGCCGCGGCGCTCACGCTGCGCACCTTCCTGAAGCACTTCGACTTCCTCTCGATCGGCACCAACGACCTGATCCAGTACACGCTGGCGATCGACCGCGCCGACGAGTCGGTGGCGCACCTCTACGACCCGGCCCATCCGGCGGTGCTGAAGCTGGTGGCCGACACCATCGCCGAGTGCCGGCGCCAGGGCAAGGCCGTGGCGGTGTGCGGCGAGATGGCGGGCGACGTGGCCTTCACGCGGCTGCTGCTGGGCCTGGGGCTGCGCAGCTTCTCGATGCATCCCTCGCGCATCCTCGCGGTCAAGCAGGAGGTGCTGCGCGCCGACACGAGCAAGCTCGAGGCCTGGGCGCGCTCGGTGGTCGACTCGGACGATCCCGCCGCCATGCTCGCGGGCTGAGCGCCGCGCGCGCTTCAAGCCCGCCGCAATAAAACGAAACACGCCGAAACCGCGGCGAAAGGACTTGCCGCGCGCCGGCAAGCACGATCAGGCCTTCTCTTCACCAACCCTGAAAGGCCCGATCCATGAAGCTCTCCCTGACCCAGGCTGTCGCCGTCGCCTCCTTCGCCATGCTCGCCGCCGCGGGCGCCAAGGCCGAAAGCTATGACGGCGTGCACCAGGCCGTGTCGGCCAAGACCCGCGCCGAGATCAACGAGGAAGCCGTGCGCGCCGCCGCGGCACCGAACCAGAACGTGACGCGCGGCTCGCGCGGTCCCGAGACCGTGGCGCGCTCGACCGACCGTGCCAGCGTGGCCGCCGAGGCGGTGCGCACCGCGGCTGCGCCCGACCAGAACGTGAGCTCGGGTTCGCGCGTCAACAGCAAGGTGATCTCGACGCTGCAGAACCCGGTGGACGCACGCGCCGCCGCCTCGCGCGACGCCAGCAAGCTCTGAGCGACGCGGCCCTCCGCGCCCCCCGGAAACAAGCGACGCATCGGCGTCGCTTTTTCGTTTCGGCCTCCCGGGCTTCGCGTCGCAATAAAACGAAACACGCCGATACCGCGGTGAAAGGACGCGAAGGCGGCCCGAAAGCACCATCGAGCTTCCTCCTCCAACACACACAAGGACCCGTCATGAAACACTGGATCAAACGCACGCTCTTCGGTTTTGCCGGGCTCGCCGTGGTGGCCGGCAGCGTCGCCGGCTGCGCCGGCCATCGCCACGGCTGGAACGGCGACAGCGCCGAGTTCCGCGCCAAGATGGTCGAGCGCGTGGGCAGCAAGCTCGACCTCGATGCGTCGCAGAAGCAGAAGCTCACCGTGCTGGCCGAGAAGCTGCAGGCGCAGCGCCAGGCCCTGCGCGGCGCCGACGGCTCGGGCGATCCGCGCTCGCAGTTCCGCGCGCTGTTCGCGGGCAACAAGCTCGACCAGGCCGGCGCCACGCGACTGGTCGACGAGAAGACCGCCGCGCTGCGCAACGGCAGCCCCGAGATCATCGCCGCGGCGGCCGACTTCTTCGACCACCTGAACCCCGCGCAGCAGCAGAAGGTGCGCGAGTTCATGGAGCGCGGCGGACGCCGCTGGAGCCGCCAAGGCTGATGCACCGGCGGCCCCGTCCCTCGGCCGGGGTCGCATTCCCATCCTTTCGGGGCCCGGCGCCCTCCACCTGATGCGAGCACACCATGAAGACCATCGAACCGAACCTGGGCGACTTGATCGCGCTGCGGCGCCAGGCCGCGCGCCGCGCGAGCGATGCCGCGACCGAGACACAGGAAGGCGCCGCGACCGGCGGCGTGCGCACCACGCTGCGGCTCGAGGCGCTGGCCGTGCTGGCGGGCGCGCTGATCGCCTACGACCGCACCGGCACCGGCTGGGGTCTGTTCGCGCTGCTGTTCCTGCTGCCCGACCTGTCGATGCTCGGCTACCTGGCGGGGCCGCGCATCGGCGCGCGGGTCTACAACGTCGCGCACTCGTACCTGGTGCCGCTGGGCATCGGCGCGCTGGGCCTGCTGGTGGCGTTGCCCTTCGCGCTGCCGCTGGCGCTGATCTGGGCCGCGCACATCGCGTTCGATCGCGCGCTGGGCTTCGGCCTCAAGTACGAAGCGGGCTTCGGCTTCACGCACCTGGGCCGCGTCGGAAGGCAGGACCCATGGTGAGCGCGCGTCCCGACGATGTCGTGCGGCCCGTGCTGCGCCCCGCCGTGGCGCGCACCTGGCTGCTGGCCGAGGCGCTCGCGCTCGGCACCGCCTCGGCCGTGCACGCGGGCCGGCTGATTCCCGGCTTCGCGCATGCGCAGGCACGCACGGCCGAGGCCGTGATCGCGCTGGTGCTGGTGGGCGCGGCGGTCGCGAGCTGGCTGCGCCCGGCCTGGACGCGCTGGTTCGCGATCCGCGCCCAGGGCTTCGCGCTGCTCGGCACGCTGGTCGGCCTGTTCACCATCGCGATCGGCATCGGGCCGCAGACCGTGCCCGACGTCGCGTATCACCTGGTCCTGCTCGCCGCGCTCGCGGCCGGCCTCGTCGTGGCGGTGCGATGCCGGGCGGGTTGATCATCAGCCAGCTCCTGGCCAGGAGGCACAATCCGCCCATGCCGCGCATCCTGCTGATCGACGACGACGAACACCTCGGCGCGCCGCTGGCGAGCTACTTCGCGCGCTTCGGCTGCACGCTCGAGAGCGCGGTGCGGCCCAGCGAAGGCCTGGCGCGGCTGCGCGCCGAGAGCTTCGATGCCGCCATCCTCGATGTCATGCTGCCCGAGATGGACGGCTTCGCGCTGTGCCGCGAGATCCGCAAGGAGAGCGACATCCCGATCGTGATGCTGACCGCGCGCGGCGAGGTGATGGACCGCGTGGTCGGCCTCGAGCTCGGCGCCGACGACTACGTGCCTAAGCCCTTCGAGCCGCGCGAACTCGTGGCGCGCGTGCAGACCATCCTGCGGCGCCAGCGCGTCGCGCCGCCCGCGGCCGCCTCGTCGCAGCAGCGCGTGTTCGACGGCCTGGCGATCGATCTCGACCGGCGCCTGGTGCTGCGCCAGGGCGAGCGCGTCGACCTCACCGGCACCGAGTTCGAGCTGCTGGCGCTGCTGGCGGCCGAGCCCGGCAAGGTGTTCAGCCGCGACGACATCCTCAACCGGCTGCGCGGCCACGAGGCCGAGCTCTACACGCGCGCGGTCGACATCGTGGTGAGCCGCCTGCGCAAGAAGCTCGAACCGCTGGACTGCATCAAGACGCTGCGCAACGCGGGCTACGCGCTGGCCGTGGCACGCGGCGAGCCTTCTTCATGAACTTCCGCCGCAGGGAACGCCGCGAACGCGAGGGCGCGTGGCATGCCTTCGCCTGCCGCCGCGACGAGCTGCACCGGCAGTGGCATGCGCAGTGGCACGAGAAGGTGCAGGGCAAGCGCCGCTGGCGCCGCTCGCTGCGCATCCGGCTGGTGATGATGTTCGTGCTGCTCGCGGTGGTCATGACCGGCGTGTTCCTCATGGGCATGAAGAAGTCCTTCTCCACCGGCTGGGCCGAGGCCGCGCAGCCGATGCTGGTCGACTACGCAGACCGGCTGGTGACCGAGCTCGGCACGCCGCCCGACGTGTCGCGCGCGCAGGCGCTGGTCGATCGCCTGCCGATCACCATCCGCATCGTCGGGCCGACGGTCAACTGGGACTCGAACCCCGGCGAGCACGGCACGCGCGGCGGCTGGATGCGCGACCACGACGAATCGATGTGGAACGACAAGTGGTTCATCCGGCCCACGGCCGACGGCCACCGCGTGATCTTCGGCTGGGCGCCGCGGCTGTGGCAGATCGCGCCGCGCGCGGCCGGCTGGGCCACGCTGAGCCTGCTGCTGCTGCTCGTGGTGCTGGGCTATGCCTACGTGAGCCGGCTGCTGCGGCCGCTGATCGACATCCGCGATGGCGCGCAGCGCTTCGGCCGCGGCGACTTCGAGCGGCCGATCCCGGTGCGCCGCAACGACGACATCGGCGATCTCGCCGAGCACATCAACACCATGGCCCACGACATCCAGGCCATGCTCGATGCCAAGCGCGGGCTGCTGCTGGCGCTGAGCCACGAGCTGCGCTCGCCGCTCACGCGCGCGCGGCTCAATGCCGAACTGCTGCCGGCCACGGCCGAGGGCCGGGCCGAGCGCGAGGCGCTGCTGCGCGACCTCAACGAGATGCGCGACCTGATCAGCGACCTGCTCGAGAGCGAACGGCTCGCGAGCCCGCACGCGGCGCTGCAGCGCGAGCGCATCGATCTCGCGGCGCTGGTGCGCGAGACCGTGGCCGAGATGCCGGCCGCGCGCGAGGTCCACCTCGACCTCGCCGAGGGCCTGCCGGCGCATTCGGTCGACCGCATGCGCATCCGCCTGCTGGTGCGCAACCTGCTGGACAACGCGCTGCGCTACAGCACCGAGGCGCCGCGTCCGCCCAGCGTGTCGGTGCGCGCGGTGCTCGAGGGCCAGGCGCAGGGCGTGGAGATCGAGGTGCGCGACTTCGGTCCGGGCGTGGACGAGGCGCAGCTCGAGCGGCTGACCGAGGCCTTCTACCGCACCGACGGCGCGCGCCAGCGCACCACCGGCGGCGTCGGCCTGGGCATGTACCTGTGCCGGCTGATCGCCGAGGCGCATGGCGGCAGCCTGCGGGTGCGCAACGCGTCGCCGGGCCTGCAGATCGTGGTGCGCCTGGGCTGACGCGGTCCGAGCGGGGAGGGCGGGAAGAGCGGGCTGTCGCCTGCGCTACGCGCGGCCCCGCGCGGCGCGGCTAGCATGCGCCGCTCAGCCAACCCCGGGGCGCGGCCCCATCTCCAGGAGACGCTTCATGACCGACACCACCGCACTCGTCAACCACCAGGTCCGCCTCGCCAAGCGTCCCGAGGCCGCCGCCACGCGCGAGCACTGGAGCTTCGGCAGCGAGCCCGTGGCCGAGCCGGCCGAAGGCGGCGTGCTGGTCAAGACGCTGTCGCTGTCGCTCGACCCGGCCATGCGCGGCTGGCTCAACGATGCCAAGAGCTACATCCCGCCGGTCGAGATCGGCGCCGTGATGCGCGCCGGCGGCATCGGCCGCGTCATCGCCTCGAAGAACCCGCAGTTCGCGGTCGGCGACACCGTCTACGGCACGCTCAACGTGCAGGAATACATGCTGATCCCGCAGGAGGAAATCAAGCGCAACGGCCTGGTGAAGATCGACCTGCGCGTGGGCAGCATCACCCAGTGGCTCAACGTGCTGGGCATGCCCGGCATGACCGGCTACTTCGGCCTGATGGACGTGGGCCAGCCCAAGGCCGGCGAGACCGTCGTGATCTCGGGCGCCGCCGGCGCGGTCGGCCAGACCGTGGGCCAGCTGGCCAAGATCAAGGGCTGCCGCGTGGTCGGCATCGCGGGCGGCGAGGCCAAGTGCGACTGGGTGGTCAAGGAGCTGGGCTTCGATGCCTGCATCGACTACAAGGCCGGCGCCGCCGCGGTGCGCGACGGCCTCAAGCAGCACTGCCCCAAGGGCGTGGACATCTACTTCGACAACGTCGGCGGCGAGATCCTCGACCTCGTGCTCGCGCGCATCGCGCGCAAGGCCCGCATCATCATCTGCGGCGCCATCAGCCAGTACAACAACGCCAACAGCATGCCGGCGGCCGGCCCGCGCAACTACCTGAGCCTGCTGGTGAACCGGGCGCGCATGGAAGGCATCGTGGTGTTCGACTACGCCGACCGCTATCCCGTGGCCATCGCCGAACTGGCGGGTTACCTGAAGGATGGGCGCATGAAGAGCAAGGAAGACATCGTGCAGGGCCTCGACACCTTCCCCGAGGCCCTGAACCGGCTCTTCAGCGGTGCCAACTTCGGCAAACTGGTGCTGCAGGTGGCGACCGAGTGATGTCAGCTCGGTAGTATTTGGCAAAACTTTCGTATCGAAAAGTTTGCAAATGGGTTTAGTTCACAAACATTGAATTAACAATGTCAACCACTGTCAACTGAGTCGAAAACGTCTTCTTCTCCTAGGAATTGGTTAATAGACTGCGCTCTGCCTTGTCAAGGCAAGTAGTTCTTTTTGTTAACAATCCCAGGGAATTCAGATGCGTAAATTCTTCAAGCTGGCGGCGCTGGCCGCTGTCGCCGCTGCGCTGTCGCAAGGCGCGATGGCTGCCGACGGCACCATCAACTTCACGGGCGAAATCGTCGATGCACCTTGCTCGATCTCGCCGAACAGCCAGAACATGACCGTGCCGCTGGGCAAGGTCGCTCGCACGGTGCTCGACGGCGGCAAGGGCAAGAAGGCCACGCCGTCGAAGTTCACCATCGACCTGCTCGGCTGCGGCGCCACCGCCAAGGGCGCGACCGTGTCGTTCACCGGCACGCCCGACCTCGACGACGCCACCAACCTGCGCCTGGCGAATGCCGGCCAGGTCGGCGTGACCACCGCTTCGGGCGTGGCCATCGAGCTGGGTGATTCCGCCGCCACCAAGATTCCGCTCGGCTCGGAATCGGCGCAATACGTTCTGGGCCAGGGCGACAACGCCCTGAAGTTCCAGGCCGTGTACGTGTCGACCAAGGACACCGTGACGGTCGGTCCGGCCAACTCCACGGCCCAGTTCACGGTCAACTACAAGTAAGCCGCCTTCGCGGAATCCGGCCCCTGTCCATTGCGGCAGGCGCCGTCGGATTCCGCCCCGGACCGACGCGGCGCGGCGACCTCGCGTGGACGCGCCGCATCGGCCGGTTTTTCCATCACCCGTCTTTTTTCCGCCGGTGCGCCGCGTGCGCCGCCGTGCTGGGGTACGCCTGGACGCCAGCGTCCGCCGTACCGAGGAACCCGTCGTATGTGCAGCAAGAATCGAATTCGTTGGACCCTGGGCATCATGGCGATGCTCTGCCTTCAATGGCCGGCCGCGGCGGGCGTGATGCTCGGCGGCACGCGCGTCATCCTGGGCGAGAAGGACCGCGAAGCCTCGATTCCGGTGAAGAACACCGGCACCTCGCCCTACGTGGTCCAGGCCTGGATCGACGCCGGCGAAGGCAAGAACAAGACCCCGATGCTGGTCACGCCGCCGCTGTCGCGGCTGGACCCCGGCATGGAGAACATCCTGCGCATCATGCGCGTGGCGGGCGAGCTGCCCGCCGACCGCGAGACGGTGTTCTGGCTCAACGTGAAGGAGATCCCCGAGCGCTCCAAGGACGAGAACGTGCTGCAGATCGCGGTGCGCAGCCGCATCAAGCTGTTCTACCGGCCCGCCAGCCTGGGCGGCAAGTCCGAAGAGGCCCGCAGCCAGCTGCAGTGGGCGGTGGCCGGCGGCGCGCAGGGCGCGGTGCTCAGGATCGGCAACCCGACGCCGTACCACGTGACCTTCACGGGTCTGAAGATCAACGGCGGCCAGCAGGACATCAACGCCGACATGGTGCCGCCCTTCGGCGAGTCGGTGTATCCGCTGACCGCGGTGAAGACGCCGCAGGCGATCCAGGTCAACTTCACCACGCTCAACGACTACGGCGGCGAAACGCCCGAGGAACTGGTGCGCGTGCCCGCGGGCGATGCGCCGGTGGCCGTGAAGGCCGAGCTCGCTCCTGTCGCAGCCGACGGCGCGAAGCGCTGAGGCGCGAGGGCGAAAAGCCATGCGCCGCCGCATCCCGTCCCTTTCAGCGATCCGGCGCGCGCCGGTGGCCGGCGGCGCCCTGCGCGCGCCGTTCCGCCTGAGTTTGTGCGCCGCGGTGCTCGCGGCCCTCGGCACGCACGGTGCGCAGGGCGCGCCGGTGCAGGAGCAGGCGCCCGCGCCCCAGAAGCCACAGGTCGCGCAGAAGCAGCAGCTGGCCGCCTCGAGCTTCAACGAGGAGTTCCTCGGCATCGGCGGCGACCAGCCCAATGCCGACCTCTCGCTGTTCTCGTTCGGCAACCGCGTGCTCGCGGGCAAGTACACCGTCGACGTCTCGCTCAACGAGCGCGGCGTGGGCCAGAGCGAGGTCCGCTTCGAGGACAAGGAAGGCACGAACGACGCGGTGGCCTGCCTCACGCGCGGCCTGCTCGACACCTGGGGCGTGAACGTCGCGGTGTTCCCGTCGATCGCCGCTGCCGCCGACGAGGCCTGCATCGACCTCGTCAACGCCATCCCCGAGTCGAAGCTCAGCTACGACGCTGGGCGCCAGCGCCTGTTCCTGAGCATTCCGCAGGCCGCGCTCAAGCGCAGCGCGCGCGGCGCCGTGGGCCCCGAGAAGTGGGACAAGGGCATCACCGCCTTCATGCTGGACTACCAGCTCAACTACTCGCGCTTCAGCGGCAGCAACTACCGCAACGACACCCCGCTGACCAACCCGCAGCTCAACGTCTTCGACGCCGCCGATCCGTTCAACCGCAACCGCAACACGCTCCAGCGCAACACCTTCTTCGCGGGCGTGCGGGCGGGCTTCAACATGGGCGACTGGCGCTTTCGCCACTACTCGACCTACAACCACGGCCTCGATGGCCGAAGCCGCTGGCAGGGCGTCACCAGCTATGCGCAACGCGACCTGGCCTCGATCAATGGCCAACTGCTGATCGGCGACGGCAACACGCCCGGCAACTTCTTCGACAGCCTGCCGTTCCGCGGCGTGCAGGTGTCCTCCGACGACGCGATGCTGCCCGACAGCCTGCAGGGCTACGCGCCCACGATCCGCGGCATCGCCCAGACCAATGCGCGCGTCACCGTGCGGCAGAACGGCTACATCGTCTACAGCACCTTCGTGGCGCCCGGGCCCTTCGTGCTCGACGACCTGTATCCCACCGCCTCGAGCGGCGACCTCGAGGTCACGATCACTGAGGCCGACGGCCGCCAGACCAAGTACACCCAGGCCTTCTCGGCCGTGCCCACCCTGCTGCGCGAGGGCACCTGGCGCTACTCGGCCACCGTGGGCAAGTACCGCAACGGCTACGACAACGTGAACACCAACCCGCTGCTGCCGAGCCAGGTGCCGGCCGAGCCGGTGTTCCTGCAGGCCACCCTGGCGCGCGGCCTGCCCGACGAGTACTCGGTGTACGGCGGCCTGATCGCCGCGCGCAAGTACCAGTCGGGCCTGGTGGGCCTGGGCAAGAACATGCGCGCCTTCGGCGCCGTCTCCTTCGACCTCTCGGCCGCGCGCACCGTCGACCGCTTCGACAAGACCTACAACGGCCAGTCGCTGCGCTTCCTCTATTCGAAGGCTTTCGTCGATTCGGGCACCAACTTCCGCGTGGCTGGCTACCGCTACTCGACCAGCGGCTACCGCACCTTCCAGGAAGCGGCACAGATGCAGGGCCTGCTGCTGCCCGACAACTTCAACAGCCGCCGCAACGAGCTGCGCTTCGAACTCTCGCAGCAGATCGGCAGCTGGGGCTCGGTGTTCGCCTCGGCGCGCCAGCAGACCTACTGGGGCACGCCCGCCAAGGACCGGCTGGTGCAGATCGGCTACTCGGGCAGCTACAAGCAGTTCGGCTACAGCGTCTTCTACAACTACAGCACCAACAACGGCGGCATCAACAGCTTCAGCACCGGCTCGATCCGTCCGGTCAGCCGGCAGCTCATGGTGATGGTCAGCATCCCGCTGGGCGACACGCGCGCCAGCGCGCAGTACACCGTGAGCCGCGACAACGACGGGCGCCTCAACCAGCAGGCCAGCGTCTACGGCAGTGCCTT
This sequence comes from Variovorax sp. PDC80, assembly GCF_900115375.1. Classification (NCBI taxonomy): domain Bacteria; kingdom Pseudomonadati; phylum Pseudomonadota; class Betaproteobacteria; order Burkholderiales; family Comamonadaceae; genus Variovorax; species Variovorax sp. PDC80. The sequence goes on from NZ_FOWG01000011.1 coordinate 24,767, forward strand.
CGAGGACAGCCGGCTCAACTACAACGTCACCGCGGGCCACTCGAATGCCGACGGCCAGGGCTCGAGCGGCAGCGCCAGCGCGAGCTACCTCTCGCCCGTGGGCCGCTTCGACGTCGGCCACTCGCAGGGCAAGGGCTACGGCCAGACCACCTTCGGCATGTCGGGCGGCCTGTTGGCGCATGGCGGCGGCGTCACCCTGTCGCAGCCGCTGGGCGAAACCATCGCGCTGGTGCAGGCGCCCAAGGCCGGTGGCGTGGGCTTCGAATCGCAGCCGGGCGTGGCGACCGACAGCGCGGGCAACGCGGTCATCCCGAACCTGAGCCCGTACCGGCTCAACCGCCTCGCGCTGCGCACCGGCGACCTCGGCGACACCGTCGAGGTGAAGAACGCGGCGATGGAAGTGGTGCCCACGCGCGGCGCCGTGGTGGTCGCGAAGTTCGAGACCTCGGTGGGCTTCCGCCTGCTGATGACGCTGAGCGACGCAAAGGGCCGCGTGCTGCCGCTGGGTTCGAAGATCGAGAACGAGGCGGGCCAGGAGGTCGGCATCGTCGGCCCCGACGGCCAGGCCTTCGTGACCGGCGCGGGCCAGAGCGGCAGCCTCACGGTGCGCTGGGGCCAGGGCGCGAACGACCAGTGCACGGTGGCCTACACCCTGCCCGAGGACGCCAATCCGCCGCCGATCCGCGAATTCACGGGGCAGTGCATCGGCAGCGCGGTCGACAGTGCGGCGCTGTTCGCGCCGCGAGCAAAGAAGAAGGGAGCGGAATGAACCGCAGCAATCCGTCGGGCGCGATGAAGGCGTTCTTCTCCTCCCCGCTGCGCCGCGGCGCCTCGCTGATCGCCGGGCTCGTGCTGCTTGTGGCCGCGCAGGAGGCGAGTGCCCTGTGCTCGCTGAACACCGCGGGCGGCTACGTCCCGAAGAACATCAACATGGTGATGGGACGCATCGTCGTCAGCCCGGACCTGCCCGTGGGCAGCCTCATCACCACGGCCAAGACCTTCCCCATCTACCAGGCGGGTTCGAACAACACGCCATTCACCTGCTCCGGCGGCGGCACCCTGTTCGGCGTCATCAATTCCGCGGCGGTGGGCGCGGAGTGGTCGGGGAAGGAAAAAGTCTTCGCCACCAACGTGGCGGGCATCGGCATCCGCCTGCTGCGACGGGCCACGGGGGGCAACCCGCCCGATGTGTACTACCCGCACACCTTGTCGACCACCACCACGTTCGGATCGTTCGCGACCAACGCGGACTTCGTGGTCGAGCTCTACAAGATCGCCCCCGTCACCGGCAGCGGACCGCTGGTCAGCGGCATCTACACCACCTATTCCGGCGACCGGGGCGGCTCGGCCGTGACCACCCGCGTCGACGGCGACGCCATCACCATCGTCACGCCCAGCTGCCTCGTGGACACGGGCTCGAAGAACATTCCGGTGGTGTTCGGCAAGGTGCCGCAGAGCGACTTCAAGGGCCGGGGCACGACCGCGGCGGAGCGCAACTTCAACATCCGGCTCAAATGCAACGCCGGGGTCGGCACGCAGAACACCGTCTACCTGCGCATGGATGCCACGCCCGATCCGGCCGGCGATGCAGGCGTGCTGCGCATCAGCCAGGCCAGCGGCTCGGCCACCGCCACCGGCGTGGGCATCCAGATCATCGACGGCCAGAAGGTGCCGGTGAAGTACGGCGACGACGCGTTGGTGGGGCCGTCGAAGGACGGCGACTACGTGCTGCCCTATACCGCGCGCTATTTCCAGACCGGCAACACCGTGACGCCGGGGCAGGCCAACGGCATGGCGACCTTCACGCTCGACTACAAGTAACTGGGCAAGGCGATCCGCAAGATGGATGCGCTGGGCCCGGTGAGCACCCGGGCCGGCGAGCGGCCGTCGCCGCTTCGCGTTCAGTCCACGTCCGGCCGCATCGGGATGTCGCCCATCGCGTCATCCTCGCGCAGCCCGCGCGCGGCCTTCAGCAGCTCGATCGACAGTCCGTCGCCGTGGCCCGCGAAGCCTTGTGCGATGCCCTCCAGCGCGGTCGAGAGGCCGAGCTCCCCGTCGGCGCGCGCATCCATGCTGATGTTGAGCACGCGCGCCGCCATCTGGCGGTAGGTGACGGCGCCCGCGCCCTCCAGCGCCGCGACCAGGTCGAGGTACAGCGCCAGGTTCATGTCGAACACGAGCTTGGGGGTGATCTCGAAATCCTCGCTGTTGTTCTTCTTGTCCATGCCATGACTCCTTTCTTCGGGAGTCTCCACTCTAGCCACAAAAAGCGCGCGCGCTCGTCGGACACGGGCGATGTTGCTCAACGCGCACGCGTTCGAGGCCGCGTGCCCCCGCCGCCGCCGTCACCCGAGCCGCAGTAGCAGTGCCGAGGCCGCGCACACCAGCAGGAAGGGCACGCTCAGGCGATGGAACTCGCGCAGCCCGTTGGGCAGCTTCGCGAGCCGCAGCGCGATCAGGTTGGCGAGCGAGCCCAGCACGCAGCCGAAGCCGCCCACGCTCACGCCGGCGGCCAGCGCCGGCAGGTCGTGCACGTAGCGGTCGAGCAGGATGGTGGCCGGCACGTTGCTGATGAACTGCGAGCTCACGATCGCCGCCAGGTAGGCGCGCCAGCCCTCGGCGATCGGCCATTGCGTCATCAGCGCGGCGATGAAGGGCAGCTCGGCGAGCTGGCGCAGGTCGACGAACATCAGCGCGATGATCGCGAGCAGCGCCCAGTCGACGTCGCGCAGCACGCGGCGCTGGAACAGCAGGTAGGCGCCGAACACGACCGCCAGGCCCGCGGCCAGCCAGTGCCGGTCGAGCGCGATCACGAAGCCCACGAACAGCAGGCCCGACAGCGCCAGCAGCCGCGGCTGCACCGGCGCGCTGTCGGCCGCCGGCTTGAGCGCGATCGCGGTGCGCGGCACCAGCAGCCAGACGGCGGCGAACAGCCAGAACAGCATCACGCCCACGGTCGGCGCCATCATGCCCATGAAGCCCGCGAAGCTCTCGCCGCTGCGGTGCCACAGGTAGAGGTTCTGGGGGTTGCCGATCGGGGTGAGCGCCGAGCCCGCGTTGACCGCCAGCGCCTCCAGCACCACCAGCCGCGCCAGCGGCAGGTGCGCCTGGGTGGCGAGCACGCGCGTGAGCGGCACCAGCAGGAACAGGCTGACGTCGTTGGTGACCAGCGCCGACAGCACGGCGGCGCTGGCAACGAGCAGCAGCGCGAGCTGGCGCAGGTTGGTGGTGCGCGCCAGCAGGCGCTGCGCGGCCGATTGCAGCACGCCGCTCTTCTCCACGCCCTGGGTGATCGCGAGCAGGCCCGCGAGCGCGCCCACGGTCTGCCAGTCGATTAGCTTCAGCCAGTCGAGCGGCGCGCGCGGCCGCAGGAAGGCGAACAGCACGGCCACCGCCACCAGCACCCAGAGCAGGCCGTTGCCGCCGCCCTCATGGGGCGATGCGGTGTCCGCGGCGGCGGTGGCGGGGGGCAGGACGGACGCGGTGTCTTTGGTCATGGAGCGGCGGTGGTCAGGGCGGCGGGAGCGTGCGCGGCACGCGCTTCCCGCCCCCGAGTTTCGGGCATGGCGAGCGCGAACAGCGCGAGCGCCGCCGCGGCGATGGCCGCGAGCACGACGAAGGCGGTGCCGTAGCCGGCCGCGTGCGCGATGCTGCCCGCCAGCAGGTTGCTGAGCGCCGCGCCCAGCCCGACGCAGGCCGCGCCCAGGCCGAGCGCGAAGTTGAAGCGGCCGCTGCCACGCGTGAGGTCGCCGATCATCAGGGTCAGCATCACGCCGAAGATGCCCGCCCCGATGCCGTCGAGCACCTGCAGCGCGAGCAGCGCGGCGGGGCTGTCGGCCAGCAGGTAGAGCAGCCCGCGCACCGGCAGCACCGCGAAGCCGACCAGGAACACCGGCTTGCGCGCGAGCCGCGGCGCCCAGCGCCCGACCGCCATCGCGATCGGGATGGTCACCAGCTGCGTGACGATCACGCCGGCCGAGAGCCACAGCGTGGCCGCGGCGCCGGTGCGCGAGCCGACCTTCTGCGCCACCAGCGTCAGCATCGCGGCATTGGCCAGGTGGAACAGGAAGGCGCAGGCCAGCAGCACGACGAGGCGGCGGTCATGCCAGCGGACGGTGCCCGGGGTGAGGTCATCGGATGGCGCGTCGGCGCCGCGCGCCAGCCGCGGGTCGACGTCACGGTCGCGGATCAGCAGCGCCGCCGCGATGGTCGGCAGCGCCATCGCCACCGCGTAGAAGAACATCGCGCGCGGGCCGAAGGCATGGCCGACCCAGCCGGTGCCCAGCGCCCACAGCACCGTGCCGGCCGCGGTGATCGCGGCGTTGCGGCCGATGCGCGCGTCGAGGCCGGCGCGGCCCACCATGCCGAGGCTGGTGGCCGCGAGGGCGGGCGCGACCAGCGTGCCCGCGGCGCCGATCAGCGACTGGCCCGCGAGGATGGTGCCGTAGAGCGGCCATTGGGCCATCGCCACCAGGCACAGCGCGATCAGCGCGACCGCGCCCGCGATCCAGCGCGGCTTGCGGCGCACGCTGTCGATCAGCGCGCCGGCCGGCGCCTGCACCGCCAGCCCGACCAGCGCCGAAACGAACATCACGCTGCCGATGCGCTGCGGATCCCAGGCCAAGGTGCCGGCCATGAAGACCACGAGGAAGGGGCCGACGCCGCCCTGGATGTCGGGCGCGAAGAAGGCCAGCGCATCGAGGGCGCGCAGGCTGCGGCGGGTGGGCGCGGTCGTCATGGCGGGACGGGGCCGAAGCTCAGGAAGCCGGGCCGCGCGGGGCGGGGCGCGGACCCGGGCCCGCGTCGGGACCCGCGCCCGGACGCGGACCGCGCAGCACCTCGGCCACCGTGTCCGCCGTCGGGCCCAGGCCGGTGGCCTCGAGCACCGTGCCCTGCGCGCCGCGCGTGCCCCAGCCGCGCGCATGGAGCTCGGCGCCCGGCTTCAGCTGGTCGCGGTACATCGCGCCCACGTGCGGCGGGAAGCGCACGATGGTCTGGTCGGCCAGCAGCGCGCCGCGCACGTCGCCGCGGTCGGTGTAGAGCAGGCGTTCGATGCGGCCCTGCGCGCTCAGCGCATCGAGCGCGCCCGGTTCGCGCGGCGGCCGCGGCGGCGCCATGCCGGGCGCGGGCGGGGTGTCGACCAGGCTGCGGCCGTTGGCTTCGAGCGAGCGCATGCGCAGCACCGGCACGCCGGGCGCGCGCCAGCCGCCGACCTGCACCGTGTCGCCGGGCTGCAGCAGTTGCATGGCGTCGGCCGACAGGTGCGGCGGGAACGCGACCTGGGTGCCGTCGGCCAGCAGCAGGCCGTCGGCCTCGCCGCCGGGGTTGAGCAGGAAGCGCTGCACACGGCCGGTGACGACCGTGCCGGCCTCGGGCGCGGCGGCCGCGGCGGCGGGGCTCGGGGGCAGCGGGGCGCCGGGCGGCGGAGGCGGCAATTGGGCGAAGGCCGTGCCGCCCGCGAACAGGATGGCGGCGGCGATCAAGGGAGTGCGGACTGTCATGGGAGGCTCCTTGCGGGTGGATGTCCCGAAGACATCTCACGCAACGTGCCAGCACCGAAATCCTTTGAAATCAAGGACTTGCGGGCGTCGCCGCGGCGGCGCCCGGATGATCCGGAGACAGCGGGCGTCCGCTTTCCGGACACCGCGTCATTCGAGGCCGTACTGCGTCAGCTTGCGATAGAGCAGTTGGCGGTGGATGCCGAGCCTGCGCGCCGCCTCGGCCCGGTTGCCCTGCGTCTGCGCGAGCGCATGCGCGATCAGCAGCCGCTCCAGCCTTTCGACGGCCATCGGCAGCTCGCCCTCGAGCCAGTCCGCGGGCAGCGCCGGCGCGGCATCGGCGGCCGGCGCGGCGCCCAGCGCGGCGGCCAGGTCGGCGTCGCCGATCACGCGGTGCCGCACCAGCGCCTGGCAGCGCTCCATCGCATTGCGCAGCTCGCGCACGTTGCCGGGCCAGGGGTGGCCGAGCAGGCGCCGGGCCGCCTCGGCCGACAGCGACTTCGGCGGCTCGGTCGCATCGCGCGGGACCGCGCGGCGCAGGAAGTGCTCGGCCAGCGGGATGATGTCAGCCAGCCGCTCGCGCAGCGGCGGCAGTCGGATCGACAGCACGTCGAGCCGGTACAGCAGGTCCTCGCGAAAGCGCCCCTCGCGCACGGCCGCGCGCAGGTCGCGGTGGGTCGCGGCGACCACGCGCACGTCGACCTTCACCGTGCGGTGCCCGCCCAGCGGCGTGACCTCGCCCTCCTGCAGCGCGCGCAGCATCTTGGCCTGCACGTCGAGCGCCATGTCGCCGATCTCGTCGAGCAGCAGCACGCCGCCGTCGGCCGCGCGGAAGCAGCCGAGCCGCTCGCCGGTGGCGCCCGTGAAGGCGCCGCGCACATGGCCGAACAGCTCGCTCTCGAGCAGTTCCTTCGGGATGGCCGAGCAGTTGATGGCCACGAAGGGCCCGCCGGCGCGCGCCGAATGGCGGTGCAGCGCGCGCGCCACCATTTCCTTGCCGGTGCCCGTCTCGCCGAGCACCAGCACCGGCATCGCGCTGGCGGCGGCCAGGCCGATGCGTTTGTGCACCTCGCGCATGGCCTCGCCCGGGCCGATCAGCGCGGCGTCGTCCTCGTCGTCGGGAGCGGACGAAGGCGCGGCCGCCGTGCGCTGCTGCAGCGCGCGCTCGAGCACCTCGCGCACCGCCTCGCGGCCGATCGGCTTGGCCAGGTGGTCGAAGGCGCCCAGGCGCATCGCCTCGATGGTGTTGCCCGCGCTCGAGAACGCGGTCAGCACGATCACCGGCGGCAGCCGGCCCGCGCGGGCGCGCAGCGCCGAGAGCGTCTGCAGGCCGTCCATGCCGGGCATGCGGTGGTCGAGGAACACGGCGTCGAAGCGCGTGTGCGCGAGCGCCTCGAGGGCCTCGGCGCCGCCGGCCACGGCCGTCACGCCATGGCCCAGGCCCTCGAGGGTTTCGGCCAGCGTGTCGCGGAAAGCGTCGTCGTCGTCGACGATCAGGAGGTGCGCCATGGAAGCTCCAGTTCGAAACGGGTGCCCGGCGCCAGCGGCAGGTGGCGCAGCTCGCCGCCATGCGCCAGCGCCACCTCGCGCGCCAGCGCCAGGCCCAGGCCGGTGCCGTCGGCGCGGCCGGTGGCGAAGGGCTCGAACAGGCTGGCCTGCAGCGACTCGGGCACGCCCGCGCCGTCGTCGTCGACGCGCAGCGCGAGCGTGCGCGCATCGGGCTGCACCGCCGCGAGCACGACCTCGCCGCCGCGCGGCGCATGGCGCACGGCGTTGTCGAGCAGGTTGTCGATGGCGCGGGCCAGGTGCACGGGGTCGAACACGGCGCTGTCGGGCGCCTCGTGCCGCAGCACGAGCCGCACGCCCGCGGCTTCCGCTTTCGGCGCCACGGCCGCCAGCCGCTCCTCGAGCCAGCGCGCGAGCGGCACCGGCACCGGTGCCAGCGTCACGGGCTGCACCAGCGCGAGCAGGCTCTGCACCAGTCCGTCGAGCCGGTCGATCTGGCCGACGATGGCCTGCAGCGCCGGGCCTTGCCGTTCGGGCGAGGCGGCCAGCGCGTTCTCGGCCTTCAGCCGCATGGTAGCGATGGGGTTGCGGATCTCGTGCGCGATGCCGCCCGTCATGCGGCCCAGCGCGGCCAGCCGCTGGTCGCGGCTGCGCTGCTGCGCGGCCGCGCGCAGGTGGGCGCGCGCCTCCTCGAAGCGCAGCCGGTAGCGGTTGAAACCGTCGACGATGCGGTCGAGCTCGCGCACGCCGGTGCGCGGCAGCTCGGGCATGGCGTCGCCGTCGGCGTCGGCCTGCGCCAGCCGGCTCTCGAGGCGCTGCACGTGGCGCAGCCCGCGCAGCAGGATCGAGCCCAGCCACAGGCCCGAGGCCAGCACCAGCAACAGCAGCACGCCGAGCCCGGTGCGCAGGCTGTCCTGGGCGGCGAGCGCGCCGCCGCTGGTGCGCGTCATGGTCCAGGCGGCGAGGTCGTCGGCCGGCGCGGGCAGCGGGCAGGCCGAGACGATCAGCGCCTCGCGGCTGCCGCGCACCACGTCGGTCTGCGGCTGGCGGGTGCGCGCCGCGAGCTGCGCCAGCTGGGCGATCAGCGGCTGCTCGGCCGCGGGCACGTCGCGCTTGACGCCGCTGCCCTCGTAGGTCGGGAAGGCGTAGGCCAGGGGACCGTCGACCGCGTGCCAGACGCCGCCCTCGACCTGCGGCGCCTCGATCAGCACGAGTTGCAGCAGCACGCGCAGCAGGTCGACCTCGGGCCGCGGCGGCGCGGGCGCGGCGATCGACTTGGCGTAGCGCGCCGCGATCGCGCGGCAGGACTGCTCGGTGGCGGCGCGCCCGGCCGCCACCTGGGCGCCCGCGCTGCTGCGGTAGAGCGTGAACATCACGACCGCGAGCGCGGCGCACATGCCGAGCAGCAGCACCCAGAAGAAGACCAGTTGACCGCGCAGGGATTTCATCTGCCGCGATCCTGCCCGGTCTTCGGGTCGCGGCGCGTCAGCCGCGGACGCGTTCTCGCAGCTCGCGCTTGAGCACCTTGCCGATCGCGCTGCGCGGCAGCTCGTCGATCAGCGCCAGGCCCGCGAGCCGCTGCGTCTTGCCGACCTGGGCATTGGCCCACTGCAGCAGCGCCTCGGCAGCGGTGGCATCGCCCTCGCGGCGCACCACGAAGGCCATCGGCGTCTCGCCCCATTGCTCGGAGGGCACGCCGACCACCGCCACGTCGGCCACGGCCGCATGGCAGCGCAGCACCGCCTCGAGGTCGCTCGGGTAGATGTTGAAGCCGCCGCTGATGATCATGTCCTTCTTGCGGTCGAACAGCGTGAGGAAGCCGTCGGCGTCGAAGCGGCCCACGTCGCCGGTGCGGATGAAGCGCTTGCCCGTCGCGTCGAACCATTCGGCCTCGCGTGTCTTCTCGGGCTGGCGGTGGTAGCCGGTCATCATGCCGGCCGAGTGGCCGACCACCTCGCCGGCCACCTCGGTGTCGCCGGCCGGCAGCTCGCGGCCTTCCTCGTCGATCAGCCGGATGTCGCTGCCCGGTGCGGGCTGGCCCACGGTGTGCAGCTTGGTCGGATGCAGGTGGGCCTCGAGGATGCAGGTGCCGCCGCCCTCGGTCATGCCGTAGAACTCGATCAGCCCGCCGGGCCAGCGCGCGAGCACGTCGGCCTTGAGCGCGGCATTGAAGGGCGCGCTGGTGCTGAACTTGAAGCGGTAGGCCGAGAGGTCGTGCGCGTCGAAGCGCGGATGCGCCATCAGCCGCTGGTACTGCACCGGCACCAGCATGGTGTGGGTCACGCGATGCCGTTCGGCCAGTTGCAGGTAGCCGAGCGCGTCGAACTTCGGCATCAGCACCACGCAGCCGCCGAAGGCCAGCGTGGGGAAGAACACGACCAGCGTGGTGTTCGAGTACAGCGGCGTCGACAGCAGCGTGACGGTGTGGCTGTCGTACTCGTACTTGGCGCCGCGCTGCACGTGGGCCCAGCGCATGCCGTGGCCCTGCACGATGCCCTTGGGCTCGCCGGTGGTGCCCGAGGAATAGATGATGTTGAAGGCCGTGCCGGGCTGCACGTCGGCGGGCTCGGGCGTGGCGCCCTCGGGCGCGAGCCAGTCGGCCAGCGAGCGGCCGATGGCCGAGCCGTCGAGCGCCACGCGCGCGATGCCGCCGGGCTGCGCCGGGCCGATCACCTCGGCCGCGCCCGCGTCGGCGAAGAGGATGCGCGCATCGGCGTCCGAGATCATGCGCGCCAGGCTGGCCGGCGTGGAGCCCGGGGCCAGCGGCGCCACCGCCACGCCCGCGCGCAGCGCGCCGAGGAACACGGCCGCGTAGTTCACCGACGAGGCGGCGCAGACCGCGATCGCGTCGCCGGCGCGCAGGCCGTCGCGCTGCAGGCTGGCGGCGATGCGGTCCATCAGCGCGTCGAGCGCACGGTAGTCGAGCTGCTGCGCGGCGTCGGCGAGCGCGGGGCGCTCGGGGGTGTTGTGCGCGTGGAAGCGGATCAGGTCGGCGATCACGCCGAAGTCGCGTTCCATCAGGGCCTGAAAGGAAGCGTCGGAAGAAGCGGAAGCGGGTTGCTGCAAGGTCGGGTCCTCGGTCGTTGCCGGTCGTGCAGGATAGCGAAGATGCCCGACGCCCGGTGAGCCCGAGGCGACGGGCCGCGCCATGAAAAAAGCGGCCCGGAGGCCGCTCGTTGCAGGGGCTCGCGCGGCTCAGACGCCGGCCGCGTGCGCCTGCTGGTCCGCGTGGTAGCTCGAACGCACCATCGCGCCCACGGCCGCGTGCGAGAAGCCCATCTTGTAGGCCTCTTCCTCGAACATCTTGAAGGTGTCGGGGTGCACATAGCGGCGCACCGGCAGGTGCGAGCCCGACGGCGACAGGTACTGGCCGATGGTCAGCATGTCGATGTCGTGCGCGCGCATGTCGCGCATGACCTGCAGGATCTCCTCGTCGGTCTCGCCGAGGCCGACCATGATGCCGCTCTTGGTCGGCACCTCGGGGTGCAGCGCCTTGAACTTCTTCAGCAGGTTGAGGCTGAACTGGTAGTCGCTGCCCGGGCGCGCTTCCTTGTACAGGCGCGGCGCGGTCTCGAGGTTGTGGTTCATCACGTCGGGCGGCGCGGCCTTGAGGATCTCGAGCGCGCGGTCGTCGCGGCCGCGGAAGTCGGGCACCAGGATCTCGATCTGCGTCATCGGCGAGAGCTCGCGGATGTTGCGGATGCAGTCGACGAAATGCTGGCTGCCGCCGTCGCGCAGGTCGTCGCGGTCGACGCTGGTGATCACCACGTACTTCAGGCGCAGCTTGGCGATGGTCTTCGCGAGGTTGAGCGGCTCGTCCTTGTCGAGCGGATCGGGGCGGCCATGGCCCACGTCGCAGAAGGGGCAGCGCCGCGTGCACTTGTCGCCCATGATCATGAAGGTGGCGGTGCCGTTGCCGAAGCATTCGCCGATGTTGGGGCACGAGGCTTCCTCGCAGACCGTGTGCAGGTTGCTCTCGCGCAGGATCTGCTTGATCTCGTAGAAGCGCGTGGTCGGGCTGCCGGCCTTGACGCGGATCCACTCGGGCTTCTTGAGCACCTCGCCCTGCTGGATCACCTTGACGGGGATGCGCGAGAGCTTGGCCGCGGCCTTCTGCTTGGCCAGCGGGTTGTAGGTTTCGGCGCTCTGGGCGTCGCGGACGACTTCGGTGGTGCTCATTGGAGTTCTCGTCAAGGCGCCAGGAAAGTACCGAGCTTGCGGCCCAGCACGGCGGCGGCTTCTTCCCATGTGGATTGGACGCCGATTGTAGAAAGGTCGACCGTTTGCAGCCCGGCGTAGCCGCAAGGGTTGATTCGCGAGAAGGGTTCGAGGTCCATCGCGACGTTGAGCGCCACGCCGTGGTAGGTGGCGTGGCGGCTGACCTTGATGCCCAGCGCGGCGATCTTGCCGAGGCCGCGGAACGGGTCGTGCTCGGGCCGCGGGCCGGTGAGGGCGGCGTGCGAGAACGGGTCGTCCAGGCGCACGTAGATGCCGGGGGCGCCCGCCACGCGGTGGCCGGTGACGCCGAAATGCGACAGCGTGCGCAGCACCGCCTCCTCGAGCCGGTAGACGTATTCCTTGACGAAGTAGCCCGCGCGGCGCAGGTCGATCAGCGGATAGGCCACCACCTGGCCCGGGCCGTGGAAGGTGACCTGGCCGCCGCGGTCGGTCTGCACCACGGGGATCTCGCCGGGGTTGAGGATGTGGTCCTGACGGCCCGCGATGCCCTGCGTGAAGACCGGCGCGTGCTCGCAAATCCATAGCGCGTCGGGCGTGTCGGGCGTGCGTTCCAGCGTGAACTGCTTCATCGCGGCGAAGGTGGCGGCGTAGTCGACGCGGCCTTGCCGGTCGAGGGCGATGGGGGGCGCTGCGGTGTCGGTGCTCATCGTGGGGGCTGCCGCTCGGGCAGGGTGCGGGTCTCGCCGATGGCGAGCGTGAAGAAATCGTCGGCGGCCACGCCCTGGGCCTGGCGCGCGGCGGCGAGGTCGCGCGGCGGCTGGTCGAGCGCCTCGTCGGTCAGCGCGAAGGTGCCCCAGTGCACGCCCAGGCTGCGCTTGGCGCCGAGTTCGCGGTGGATGCGCACGCTCTCCTCGGGATTCACGTGCTGGTCCTTCATGAACCAGCGCGGCTCGTAGGCGCCCACGGGCAGCAGCGCGAGGTCGAAGCCGCCGCCCTGGGCCGGACCCTGGCGCGGCGCGAAGCGGGCTTGGATGTCGGCGAAGTCGCGCGAATAGCCGGTGTCGCCCGAATAGAAGAGCTGCAGCTTCGGCGACAGCACGGCGAAACCGCCCCACAGCGTCTTCAGCCGGTCGCCGAGGCCGCGCGCGCTCCAGTGCTGGGCGGGCGTGAGGAAGACCTGGGTGGCGTCCGTCGCGGCCGCGAGGCCCGCGCCGTTGCGCTGGATGCGCACCTGCGAAGCCTGCGGCGGGGCGCTGCCGGCACCGGTGCCGGGCGGCAGCTCGAGGCTGTCCCACCAGTCGAGCTCGACCGCGTTGGCGATGCCGCGCTCGGCCAGCCAGGGCGCGATGCCCAGCGGCACCACGAACAGCGGCGATCCGCCGGCCTGCGCGGCGAGCGCCTTCACGCTGGCTTCGTCGAGGTGGTCGTAATGGTTGTGGCTGATCAGCACCAGGTCGATGCGCGGCAGCTCGGCCAGCGCCAGGCCCGGCGGCTGGAAGCGCTTCGGGCCCGCGAAGGACACCGGCGAGGCGCGTTCGCCGAACACCGGGTCGGTCAGCACGTTGAGGCCGCCGTTCGCGGTCGGCAGCTGCACCAGCACGGTGGCATGGCCGATGAAGGTGGCGGTGGGGCGCATCGGCTGCGCCGTGGCGTTGGCGCGCAGCAGCGCGAGCTCGGGCTTCACCACCGGCGGCGGCGCCTCGGGCGCCTTCGGCAGGCCCTTGAACCACGACGGGATCTGCCAGCGCACCAGCACGTCGATGAAGAAGTTCTTGGGCTGGAACTCGATGTAGTTGTCCTGGAAGCCGTCGCTGCGGTGATGCGGGCGGCTCGCGTCGTAGTAGGGATTGGGGGCGGTGGAGCAGGCCACCGCCAGGCCACCCGCGCACAGCGCGGCCGCGAGGTGCCGCCAGCGTGTCAGCGCGGAACGCGGCATCGCTCGCTCGTGCTCAGAGCACGACCTTGACCATCGGGTGCGAGGACAGGGCGCGGTAGATGTCGTCGAGCTGCTCGCGGCTGGTGGCGGTCACGGTGATCGTCACGCCGAGGTAGTTGCCGGCCTTGCTGTCGCGCAGCTCGACGGTGGTGGCGTCGAAGCTCGGGTCGAAGCGCTCGGCGATCTGGGTGATCGCGTGCACGAAGCCGTCGACCTTCGCGCCCATCACCTTGATCGGGAACTGCGAGGGGTACTCGATCAGCGAATCCTTGCGCGGATCGGTGACGGCGTCGGCCGCGTCGGCGGCCGGTGCGGGCGTGTCGGGACGTTCGGTGCTCATGCGGATACTCCTCGTGGCGGCTGCTGCGCCTGTGCGTTGCGTCGCTTGGCCTCCTGGTAGGCCGCGTACAAGCTCTGGTAGATGGGGCCGGGTCGGCCATTGCCAATGGGCCGGTCGTCGAGCTGCGTCACGGGCAGCACCTCCTTGGTGGCCGAGGAGATCATCAGCTCGTCGGCCGCGAACACCTCCTCGCGCGCGATGCGCCGCAGCGCGAACGGGATGCCGTGCTCGGCGCACAGGCGCTCGAGCAGGCCGTAGCGGATGCCGGTCAGCACCAGGTTGTCGCGCGGCGGGCCGAGCACGGTGCCGTCCTTGACCACCCAGACGTTGCTCGAGGCGGCCTCGCTGAGCCAGTCGTCGCGGAACATCACGGTCTCGGTCGCGCCCGCGTCGACGCCGATCTGGCGCGCGATCACCGCGCCCAGCAGGCTGGTGCTCTTGATGTGCGCCTTGGCCCAGCGGAACTCGTCGGCCGTCACGCATCGCACGCCGTCCGTGCGCGCCGCCGCGTTGGGCAGGGTGAGGGTGTTGACCATCGCGAAGACGGTGGGCACGATGCCCTGGACCATCGCGTGGTCGCGCGGCGCCACCCCGCGCGTGACCTGGATGTAGACCGAAACGCTGGCTTCGCCGGCCGCCGAGGCCACCAGCCGCCCGGCCAGCGCGCGCCAGCCCTCGCGCGTGTGCGGGTTCGGGATGCGGACCTCGGCGAGCGAGCGCTCGAGCCGGGCCAGGTGTTCGTCGAGGCAGAACAGGTGGCCGTCGTAGGCCGGGATCACTTCGTAGATGCCGTCGCCGAAGATGAAGCCGCGGTCCAGGACGCTGATCTTCGCGTCGCGCAGCGGAAGGTATTCGCCATCGAGATGGCACAGGGTGGCGGGCAGGGATTGCATGGCGCAAATTATGAGCGCCGGGCCGAAGGTGTCGCTTGTGCGCCCAAGATGTCAGGATCGGCGCGGGTTTGTCCTTATAATCAGAGGCTTTGTAGAATTCGCGGTAGGCAAGGGGTCGCATTCCAAATGACAACCAAGACCCCTGAAGCTGAACCCGAGGCCGAAATCTCTGATTTCGAGCCGCTCACGCCCGAAGAGGCGCAGCGGCTGCGCGAGCAAAATCCCGAACTGTCGCCCTGGTGGGTGATCGGGGCCCAAGTGGCCTTGGGAGTGATCGTGGCGGGAGTTGCATGGGTGTGGACTGGACTGTCGTCCGCCGCCGTGTCGGCGCTCTACGGAGCGATGGCGGTGGCTGTACCGGCGGCGCTGTTCGTTCGAGGCGTACGGCGCGGAACGGGAGCAGTGTCACAGTCCGCTGCCATGCTGAGGTTTTTTGTGTGGGAGTCGATCAAGATCGTGCTGACCGTGGCCATGCTGGTCGCGGCACCGTGGCTGGTCGGAGGGCTGAACTGGCTGGCGCTGGTCGCTGGCGTGATCGCCGCCCTGAAGACGTACTGGATCGCGCTCGTGGTGCGGCCCAGGTTGTTGAACCGGATTTGACTGTTTAAAAAAGAGACGCTGAAGATGGCCGCCGAAGGACACGCACCGACTGCGAGTGAGTACATCGTTCATCACCTCCAGCATTGGCAGGTCGACTGGAGTCTCAATCCCGTGGTGCAGAAGTCGATCGTCGACTTCAACATCATCAATCTCGACTCCGTCCTGTATGCGCTGATCATCGGCGCACTGGGCTGCTTCGTGCTCTGGCTCGCCGCGCGCAAGGCCTCGTCGGGCGTGCCGGGCCGCTTCCAGGCCGCGGTCGAGATCCTGGTCGAGATGGTCGACAACCAGACCAAGGCCAACATCCACAACGCCAAGAGCCGCAAGTTCATCGCGCCGCTCGCGCTCACGGTGTTCGTCTGGATCTTCCTGCTCAACGCCATGGACATGCTGCCGGTGGATCTGCTGCCGGCCATCTGGGCGAAGCTGCATGAAGTTGCCGGCCACGATCCGCACCACGCGTACATGCGCGCCGTGCCCACGGCCGACCTGTCCACCACGCTGGGCCTGTCGACCTCCGTGCTGCTGCTGTGCCTGCTCTACAGCATCAAGATCAAGGGCGTCGGCGGCTGGGCGCACGAACTGGTGACCGCGCCGTTCGGCACCAGCAAGAACCCCGCGTTTGCCGTGATCCTCGGCATTGTCAACCTGCTGATGCAGATCATCGAGTACGTGGCCAAGACCGTGTCGCATGGCATGCGGCTGTTCGGCAACATGTACGCGGGCGAACTCGTTTTCATGCTGATCGCGCTCATGGGCGGCGCGATGGCTGCGTCGTTCTCGGGAGTGCTGTTGCCAGTGGGCCACGTCATTGCCGGTACTGTCTGGGCGATCTTCCACATTCTGGTGATCACGCTCCAGGCATTCATTTTCATGATGCTGACGCTCATTTATCTGGGCCAGGCTCATGAGGCCCACTGAGGCTCGGTTCCCTTTCGTTCTTTTTCTTTTGCATTCATCCAGTTAAATCTAAGGAGTCATCATGGAAGCATCCAACGTTCTCGGTCTCGTTGCTCTCGCCTGTGGTCTGATCGTCGGTCTCGGCGCTATCGGTGCATCGATCGGTATCGCCCTGATGGGTGGCAAGTTTCTGGAATCGTCGGCCCGTCAGCCCGAACTGATGAACGACCTGCAGACCAAGATGTTCATCTTGGCCGGTCTGATCGACGCGGCCTTCCTGATCGGCGTGGCCATCGCCCTGCTGTTCGCGTTCGCCAACCCCTTCCTGTCCGCCCTGCCGAAGTAATCCGGTTTCAACGCCACTCTAGAAAGGTGTTGCCGTGAGTATCAACGCGACCCTGTTCGTTCAGGCCATCGTCTTCCTGTTGCTCGTGCTGTTCACGATGAGATTCGTGTGGCCGCCGATCGCGAAGGCTTTGGATGACCGGGCACAAAAGATCGCCGCGGGCCTGGCGGCCGCCGACAAGGCCAAGGCCGAACTGCAGTCCGCCAACCAGCGCGTCGAACAGGAACTGTCGGCTTCTCGCACCGAGACCGCCAGCCGTCTGGCCGACGCCGAGCGCCGCGCCCAGCAGATCATCGAAGAAGCCAAGGGCCGTGCGAACGAAGAGGCCAACAAGATCGTCGCGGCTGCCCGTGACGAGGCCGAGCAGCAGACCGTGCGTGCCCGCGAAGCCCTGCGCGAGCAGGTTGCCGCGCTGGCCGTCAAGGGTGCCGAGCAGATTCTCCGCAAGGAAGTCGATGCCGGCGTCCATGCCGACCTGCTCCAGCGCCTGAAGACCGAGCTCTGAGGACGACATGGCCGAACTCGCGACCATTGCCCGTCCCTACGCTGAAGCGCTGTTCCAGGCCAGTGCCGGCAACCTCGACGCCACCACCGGCTGGATCGACCAGCTGGCCGCCGTCGTCGGGAACCCGCAGCTGCTGCAGTTCGCGGCCAATCCCAAGGTCGCGCCCGAGCAGGTCGTCGGCCTGGTCGCCGGCCTGTTGTCCCAGCCGCTGCCGGACCTCGGCACGAACTTCCTTCGCACCGTCCTCGACAACGGCCGCCTCGCGGCCGTTCCCGAGGTGGCGGTCCAGTTCCGTGCCCTCAAGAACGCCAGCAGCGGTTCGTCCGATGCGGTGATCTACAGCGCCTTCCCGATCGAAGGCGCCGCGCTGCAGGACATCGAGGCGGCGCTCGTGCGCCGCTTCGGTCGCAAGCTCAAGACGAGCGTCGCGATCGACCCCGAACTGATCGGCGGCATCCGTGCCGTGGTCGGCGACGAGGTGCTCGACATGTCCGTCAAGGCCCGGCTCGAACAAATGAAAGCTGCGCTCACCGCCTGAGGCGGTCTGTCGCCGCGGTAAGCCCTATTTATTGAAAGAAGGAAAGAGTCATGCAACTCAATCCCGCAGAAATTTCCGAGCTGATCAAGAGCCGCATCGAAGGGCTTGGCGTCAGCGCAGACATCCGTAACCAGGGCACCGTGGTGTCGGTGACCGACGGCATCGTGCGCGTGCACGGCCTGTCGGACGCGATGCAGGGCGAAATGCTCGAGTTCCCGCCCACGGCCGACGGCGTTCCGTCGTACGGCCTGGCGCTGAACCTCGAGCGCGATTCCGTCGGCGCCGTGATTCTGGGCGAGTACGAGCACATCTCCGAAGGCGACACCGTCAAGTGCACGGGCCGCATCCTGGAAGTGCCGGTGGGCCCCGAGCTCATCGGCCGCGTGGTCAACGCGCTGGGCCAGCCGATCGACGGCAAGGGTCCGATCAACGCCAAGATGACCGACGTGATCGAGAAGGTCGCACCGGGCGTGATCGCACGGAAGTCCGTCGACCAGCCGATGCAGACCGGCCTCAAGTCGATCGACTCGATGGTGCCCGTCGGCCGTGGCCAGCGCGAGCTGATCATCGGCGACCGCCAGACCGGCAAGACCGCCGTGGCGATCGACGCGATCATCAACCAGAAGGGTCAGAACATGACCTGCGTCTACGTCGCGATCGGCCAGAAGGCTTCGTCGATCAAGAACGTGGTGCGCTCCCTCGAACAAGCCGGCGCGATGGACTACACCATCGTGGTGGCCGCATCGGCGTCGGAATCGGCCGCCATGCAGTACGTGTCGGCCTACTCGGGCTGCACGATGGGCGAATACTTCCGCGACCGCGGCCAGGACGCCCTGATCGTCTATGACGACCTGTCGAAGCAGGCCGTGGCCTACCGTCAGGTGTCGCTGCTGCTGCGCCGCCCGCCGGGCCGCGAAGCCTACCCCGGCGACGTGTTCTATCTCCACAGCCGTCTGCTCGAGCGCGCGGCCCGCGTGAACGCCGACTACGTCGAAGCCTTCACCAAGGGTGAAGTCAAGGGCAAGACCGGTTCGCTGACCGCACTGCCGATCATCGAAACGCAGGCCGGCGACGTGTCCGCCTTCGTGCCGACCAACGTGATCTCGATCACCGACGGCCAGATCTTCCTGGAAACCAGCCTGTTCAACGCCGGCATCCGCCCCGCCATCAACGCCGGTATCTCGGTGTCGCGCGTGGGTTCGTCGGCACAGACCAAGGCGATCAAGGGCCTGTCGGGCGGTATCCGTACCGACCTCGCGCAGTACCGTGAGCTGGCTGCGTTCGCGCAGTTCGCTTCCGACCTCGACGAAGCCACCCGCAAGCAGCTCGACCGCGGTGCCCGCGTGACCGAACTGCTGAAGCAGGCCCAGTACAGCCCGCTGTCCATCTCGCTGATGAGCGCGTCGCTGTTCGCGGTCAACAAGGGCTTCATGGACGATCTCGACGTCAAGAAGGTCCTGGCCTTCGAGCACGGCCTGCACCAGTTCCTCAAGACCAGCCACGCGGCCCTGCTCGACAAGATCGAACAGGCCAAGGCGATCGACAAGGACTCGGAAGCCGAACTGCACGCGGCGATCACCTCGTTCAAGAAGTCGTTCGCCTGATCGACCCCCAAAGGAATCCTCATGGCAGCTGGTAAGGAAATCCGCGGCAAGATCAAATCGGTGGAGAACACCAAGAAGATCACCAAGGCCATGGAAATGGTGGCCGCGTCGAAGATGCGCAAGGCGCAGGAACGCATGCGCGCCGCCCGCCCCTACAGCGAGAAGATCCGCAACATCGCGGCCAACCTCGGCCAGGCGAATCCGGAGTACACGCACGCGTTCATGAAGGAGAACGAGGCCAAGGCCGCGGGCTTCATCGTCGTCACGACCGACAAGGGTCTGTGCGGCGGCATGAACACCAACGTGCTGCGCGCCGTCACCGCCAAGCTGCGCGAGCAGCAGTCGGCCGGCAACGCGGTCGAGGCGGTCGCCATCGGCAACAAGGGCCTGGGCTTCCTGAACCGGATCGGCGCCCGCGTGGTGTCGCATGTCACCCAGCTGGGCGACACGCCGCACCTCGACAAGCTGATCGGCCCGGTCAAGGTCCTGCTCGACGCGTACGCCGAGGGCAAGCTGAGCGCCGTGTACCTGTGCTACACGAAGTTCATCAACACGATGCGCCAGGAATCGGTGGTCGAGCAGCTGCTGCCGCTCGCTTCCGAGACGCTGCAGGTCGAGAGCGGCCAGCACGCCTGGGACTACATCTACGAGCCCGATGCGCAGAGCGTCATCGACGAGCTGCTGGTGCGCTACGTGGAATCGCTGGTCTACCAGGCCGTGGCCGAGAACATGGCGTCCGAGCAATCGGCGCGCATGGTCGCGATGAAGGCCGCCACCGACAACGCGGGCAACGTGATCAGCGAGCTGAAGCTGGTCTACAACAAGACCCGCCAGGCCGGCATCACGAAGGAGCTTTCGGAAATCGTGTCGGGCGCGGCCGCAGCGGCGGGCGTCTGATCGAGGCAATGCACAGGGCCACATTGCCCACGGGTCCGTACGCGGACCGGTGACAACGGCCCAGCTCAGAAAAAAGGGGACTCGATTCAATGAAGAAATTTCTCGCTCTGGTGGCCGTGGCTGCCGCTCTGACCGCCTGTTCCAAGAAGGAAGAGGCACCGGCACCCGCGCCCGCTCCGGCGGCCGCACCGGCTCCGGCGCCTGCTCCCGCTGCTTCGGCTCCCGCCGCGGCACCGGCAGCGCCTGCCTCGGCACCGGCTGCAGCAGCACCGACGGCTTCGGCCGCCGACCTGCCGCAAGAGTGCAACGACTACCTGACGAAGGTCAGCGCTTGCGTCAGCTCGCAAAGTGGTGCCGCCGCCGACGCGATGAAGGCCAGCCTCGATCAGACCAAGGCGACCTGGGCTTCGATGGGGGCCGATAAGGCCGCCCTGGGCCAGGCCTGCAAGGCGGCGTCGGACGCTTTCGCCGCGCAAGCCACGGCGATGAAGTGCTGAGCACGACGAGCGCAGAAATCCGAACGCATCGTCATTGACTTCGAGGATGCCGGCCCGGCCGGCATTCTTGCAAAAGCGGCCCGCATTGGCACCAGGACGCTTCTGCAAGAACCTGTCGCAAATTTATTGAGAATCCATCCAGAAGGAAACGCCATGGCTGAAGGAAAAATTGTCCAATGTATCGGCGCCGTGGTCGACGTGGAGTTCCCGCGTGACCAGATGCCCAAGGTGTACGACGCCTTGAAGTTCGAAGGCAGCGCGCTGACCCTCGAAGTGCAACAACAGCTCGGTGATGGCGTGGTGCGCACGATTGCGCTGGGCTCGTCGGACGGCCTGCGCCGCGGCCTCATCGTGACCAACACCGGCGCACCCATCACGGTGCCGGTCGGCAAGGCCACCCTCGGCCGCATCATGGACGTGCTGGGCGCGCCCATCGACGAGCGCGGTCCCGTCAGCCAGGAGCTGACCGCTCCCATCCACCGCAAGGCCCCCGCGTACGACGAACTGTCGCCCTCGCAGGACCTGCTGGAAACCGGCATCAAGGTGATCGACCTGGTGTGCCCGTTCGCCAAGGGCGGCAAGGTGGGCCTGTTCGGCGGCGCCGGCGTGGGCAAGACCGTGAACATGATGGAACTCATCAACAACATCGCCAAGGCCCACTCGGGTCTGTCGGTGTTCGCCGGCGTGGGTGAACGTACCCGCGAAGGCAACGACTTCTATCACGAAATGTCGGACGCCAAGGTGGTGGACCTCGACGACCTGCCGAACTCGAAGGTGTCGATGGTCTACGGCCAGATGAACGAACCGCCGGGCAACCGTCTGCGCGTGGCGCTGACCGGCCTGACCATCGCCGAGTCGTTCCGCGACGAAGGCCGCGACGTTCTGTTCTTCGTCGACAACATCTACCGCTACACGCTGGCCGGTACCGAAGTGTCGGCACTGCTGGGCCGCATGCCTTCCGCCGTGGGCTACCAGCCGACGCTGGCCGAGGAAATGGGCCGCCTGCAAGAGCGGATCACCTCGACCAAGGTCGGCTCGATCACCTCGATCCAGGCCGTGTACGTCCCTGCCGACGACTTGACCGACCCGTCGCCCGCCACCACCTTCGCCCACCTGGACTCGACCGTGGTGCTGTCGCGCGACATCGCTTCGCTCGGTATCTATCCCGCCGTGGACCCGCTGGACTCGACCTCGCGCCAGCTCGACCCGAACGTGGTCGGCGAAGAGCACTACAACGTGGCCCGCTCGGTGCAAGGCACGCTGCAGCGCTACAAGGAACTGCGCGACATCATCGCGATCCTGGGCATGGACGAACTGGCGCCCGACGACAAGCTCGCCGTGGCCCGCGCCCGCAAGATCCAGCGTTTCCTGTCGCAGCCCTTCCACGTGGCCGAAGTGTTCACGGGCTCGCCCGGCAAGTACGTGCCGCTGTCGGAAACCATCCGCGGCTTCAAGATGATCGTGAACGGCGAAGCCGACCACCTGCCGGAACAAGCGTTCTACATGGTGGGCGGCATCGACGAAGCGTTCGAGAAGGCCAAGAAGGTCGCTTAAGAAGGAATCACCATGGCAGGCACCATTCATGTGGACGTGGTCAGCGCGGAAGAGTCGATCTTCTCGGGCGAAGCCAGGTTCGTCGCGCTGCCCGGTGAAGCCGGTGAGCTCGGCATCTATCCGCGCCACACCCCGCTGATCACGCGCATCCGCCCCGGCGCCGTGCGCATCGAAACGGCCGACGGCAACGAGGAATTCGTCTTCGTCGCCGGCGGCATCCTCGAAGTGCAGCCGAACGCCGTGACCGTGCTGTCGGACACCGCGATCCGCGGCAAGGACCTCGACGACGAGAAGGCCAACCAGGCCAAGGCCGCCGCCGAGGAAGCGCTGAAGAACGCCAAGAGCGACATCGACATCGCGATGGCGCAATCGGAACTGGCCGTGATGGCCGCGCAGATCGCAGCGCTGCGCAAGTACCGTCAGAAGAAGTAAGCCTGCGGGCTTGCTGCTTCCGAAGGCCGCCCACCGAGGCGGCTTTTTTTCGTCCCGGCTCGGCGCGAGGCCTGGTCCTCAAGGCCGAATTCAGCCATCTTCGATCTGAATATGGTCGAAGTTCAGCCTTGTCTGGCTGAAGACCTGCTCCTAGTATTCGCCTTCGCCCGCCGGCCTCGATGCCGCCGGGTCACCACAAAGAACCGGAGACAAGCGCGCGTGGCACCCTGGAGCGGCATCACTGCGGACGAAATGCGTTTGCTGGAGACCACCTTCTGGTCGGCCGGCGGTTCGCGCCATGCCATGGCCGAGGAACTCGGCTTCTCCAAGAGCAAGGCCAACGCGCTGATCGCAGGGCTGCTCGAGCAGGGCCTCTTGGCCGAAGCCGGCCTGCAGCGTTCCTCGGGCGGACGCCGCCCCGAAAACCTCCAGCTCCATGCCGACCTCGGCGTGCTCGTGGGCGTCGACATCGGCGCCACCAGCCTCGGCGTCGCCGTGCTGCAGCCCGACCTCACGGTGCTCGCGCAGCACGAGGAAGCGGCCGACGTGCGCGACGGCCCCGCGGTCGTGCTGGCGCGCGTGCGCGCGCTGATGCGCGAGCTGCTGGGCCGTTGCGGCCGCACGGCGCGCGACGTGTTCGGCATCGGCATCGGCGTGCCCGGGCCGGTGAACTTCGAGATCGGCCAGCTCGTCAATCCGCCGCTGATGCCGGCCTGGGACAGCTTCTCGATCCGCGACTACCTGCGCGAGGACTATGCCGCGCCGGTGTTCGTCGACAACGACGTCAACCTGATGGCCCTCGGCGAACTCTGGCGCCTCAAGCGCTCGCTCTCGAACTTCCTCGTCATCAAGATCGGCACCGGCATCGGCTGCGGCATCGTCTGCCACGGCGAGGTCTACCGCGGCGCCGCCGGTTCAGCCGGCGACGTGGGCCACATCTGCGTCGACCAGGAAGGGCCGCGCTGCCACTGCGGCAACCTGGGCTGCGTGGAGGCGATGGCGGCCGGCCCCGCGATCACGCGCATGGCGGTGCAGGCGGCCGAGGCCGGCGAGAGCGCCGTGCTGGCCGAGGTGCTGCGCAGCCAGGGCCGCATCGAGGCCCTCGACGTGGGCCAGGCCAGCCGTGCCGGCGATCCCGCGGCCAATGCCATCGTGCAGCGCGCGGGCAACCTCATCGGCCAGATGCTGGCTTCGGTCGTCAACTTCTTCAATCCGTCGCATGTGTTCATCGGCGGCGGCATCACGCGCATCGGCCCGCTGTTCCTCGCGGCGGTGCGGCAAAGCGTCTACCAGCGCTCGCTCGCGCTGTCGACGCGCCACCTCGAGATCCAGTACACGCCGCTGGCCGCGCAGGGCGGCCTGATCGGCGCCGGCGTGCTCGCGATGCAGCAGAGCCTCAAGGCGAGGGGGATCGCGCCATGAGCGAAACGCAGAACAAAGCCAGCGTCGCGGTCGAATTCGACGACGTGCGGAAATCCTTCGGCCCGGTGCAGGTGCTGCACGGCGTGAGCTTCGCGCTCGCGCCCGGCAAGGTCTACGGCCTGCTCGGCGAGAACGGCGCGGGCAAGTCCACGCTGATGAAGATCCTCTCGGGCTACGAGGGCCTCACGGGCGGCGCGCTGCGCATCAACGGCCAGCCGCAGCAGTTCGCCGGCTCGCGCGATGCCGAGGCGCTGGGCATCGTGCTGATCCACCAGGAGTTCAACCTCGCCGAGGACCTGAGCATCGCGCAGAACATCTTCCTCGGCCACGAGAAGAAGAAGGGCCTGTTCCTCGACGACGTCGCGATGGAGCGCGAGGCCGCCGCCGCGCTGGCGGCCGTCGGCCTGCAGGCCGATCCGCGCACCAAGGTGCGCCGGCTCATCGTGGCCGAGAAGCAGCTGGTGGAGATCGCCAAGGCCATCGCGCGCCGCGCGCGCCTCCTGGTGATGGACGAGCCCACCGCCACGCTCACGCCCGGCGAGACCGAGCGCCTGTTCAAGCTGATCGCGCAGCTGCGCGCCGACGGCGTGACCATCGTCTACATCTCGCACAAGCTCGACGAGGTCGAGCGCGTGACCGACGAGGTGATCGTGATGCGCGATGGCCGCTTCGTCGCGCGCTCGCCCACGGCCGAGGTCACGCGCCAGCAGATGGCCAACCTGATGGTGGGCCGCGAGCTGGCCGACCTCTATCCGCCGCGCGACCCGGTGTCCACCGCGCAGGCGCCCGCGATGCGCGTGCAGGGCTTCAGCGTGCCCGGCTGGGCGCAGGACGCGAGCTTCGAGGTGCGCCCCGGCGAGATCCTCGGCTTCGCGGGCCTGGTCGGCGCCGGCCGCACCGAGCTGTTCGAAGGCCTGCTGGGCCTGCGGCCCGCGGCCGGCAGCGTCGAGATGCTCGGGCGCGCGGTGCCCCACGGCAAGGGCTGGCGCAGCCCGCGCGATGCCGCGAAACACGGCCTCACCTACCTGAGCGAGGACCGCAAGGGCAAGGGCCTGCACGTGCACTTCGGCCTGCGCCAGAACCTCACGCTGATGGCGCTCGAGCGCTACGCCACGCCCTGGCTCAAGCCCGAGGCCGAGCGCGGCGCGCTGGCCGAGGCGGTCAAGGACTACGGCATCCGCGCCGGCTCGCTCGAGGTCAGGGCCTCGTCGCTGTCGGGCGGCAACCAGCAGAAGCTCGCGCTCGCCAAGGTGCTGCAGCCGCGCCCGCGCGTGGTGGTGCTCGACGAGCCCACGCGCGGCGTCGACGTCGGCGCCAAGCGCGACATCTACTTCCTGGTCCAGCGCCTGGCGCGCGAGGGCCTGGCCGTGATCGTCATCTCGTCCGAGCTCATGGAGCTGATCGGCCTGTGCCACCGCGTCGCGGTGATGCGCGCGGGCCGGCTGGTCGCCACGCTCGACGCCGACCACCTGAGCGAAGAAGCGCTCATCGCCCACGCCACCGGCGCGCACTGAGCCACGACCCACACCCGGCCCCCATGAACAACAGCCCCGAACCCACCGCCGACACCCACCGCGCCCAGCCCAAGGCGCGCTGGACCGAGCACCTGCACGGCCTCGGCCCCGTCATCGGCCTGGTGCTGCTGTGCATCGCCGGCACCCTGCTCAACGGCGACTTCGCCACCGTCGACAACGCGATGAACGTGCTCACGCGCACCGCCTTCATCGGCATCATCGCGGTCGGCATGTGCTTCGTGATCATCTCGGGCGGCATCGACCTGTCGGTGGGCTCGATGGCCGCGCTGATCGGGGGCAGCGTGATCATGTTCATCAACTGGGCCGGCCCGGCCACCGGCTCGCCGCTGATGGCGGTGATGCTCGGCGCCGTGCTCGCGGTGGTGCTGGGCGCGCTGTTCGGCCTCGCGCACGGCCTGCTCATCACCAAGGGCCGCATCGAGCCCTTCATCGTCACGCTGGGCACGCTGGGCATCTTCCGCGCCTACCTCACCTACTTCGCCGACGGCGGCGCGCTCACGCTCGACAACGAGCTGTCGGACCTCTACGCGCCGGTCTACTACGCGAGCCTGGCGGGCATCCCGGTGCCGGTGTGGGTGTTCGTCATCGTGGCCATCGTCGGCGGCGTGATCCTCAACCGCACCGCCTACGGCCGCTACGTGCAGGCCATCGGCTCCAACGAGCAGGTGGCGCGCTACGCCGCGGTCGACGTCGACCGCGTGAAGATCCTGACCTACGTGCTGCTCGGCGTGTGCGTGGGCATCGCCACGCTGCTGTACGTGCCGCGCCTGGGCTCGGCCTCGCCGACCACGGGCCTGCTGTGGGAGCTCGAGGCGATCGCCGCGGTGATCGTCGGCGGCACCGCGCTCAAGGGCGGCGCGGGCAGCATCACCGGCACCGTG
This sequence comes from Variovorax sp. PDC80, assembly GCF_900115375.1. NCBI lineage: Bacteria > Pseudomonadati > Pseudomonadota > Betaproteobacteria > Burkholderiales > Comamonadaceae > Variovorax > Variovorax sp. PDC80. The sequence continues at coordinate 50,830 of NZ_FOWG01000011.1, forward strand.
GTGGGCGCGATCCTGCTCTCGGTCATCAGCAACATCCTGAACCTCACCAGCATCATCAGCGTGTACCTGAATGCCGCGGTGCAGGGCTTCGTGATCATCATCGTGGCCTTCCTCCAGCGAGGAAAGCGATGACGCCGTTGGGCGTGGCCACACCCGGTTCCTTCCCGTTCCGTTCCATCCACCAAGAGGAGACATCAGCATGACCCGTTTCACCCGACGCATCGCGCTCACGGCCGTGGCCGCCGCGGCATTCGCCAGCCTGCCTGCGCTCGCCGCGGACAAGGTCAACCTCGGCGTTTCGATCCCCGCCGCCACCCACAGCTTCATGGGCGGCATCAACTACTGGGCCAACCAGGCGAAGAAGGATCTCGAGAAGGAACACAAGGACCTGAAGATCACGATCAAGACCGCCGCCAACGCACCCGAGCAGGCCAACCAGCTGCAGGACCTGTCGACGGTCACCAAGATCAACGCGCTGGTCGTGTTCCCGTTCGAATCGGCCGCGCTGACCAAGCCGGTCGCGCAGGTCAAGGCCAAGGGCGCCTACGTCACCGTGGTCGACCGCGGCCTGACCGACACCAGCGCGCAGGACGCCTACGTGGCCGGCGACAACACCGCCTTCGGCCGCATCCCGGCCGAGTACATCGTCAAGCAACTCGGCGGCAAGGGCAACGTGGTGGCATTGCGCGGCATCGCGACCACGCTCGACAACGAGCGCATGGACGCCTTCAACGCGGTGCTCAAGAACAGCCCCGACGTGAAGCTGCTCGACGCCAAGTACGCCAACTGGAACCGCGACGACGCCTTCAAGGTCACGCAGGACTACCTCACGCGCTTCAAGCAGATCGACGCCATCTGGGCCGCCGACGACGACATGGCCGTGGGCGTGCTCAAGGCGATCGAACAAGCCAAGCGCGACGACATCAAGATCGTGTTCGGCGGCGCCGGCGCCAAGGGCATGGTCAAGACCATCATGGACGGCAAGGACAAGCGCATCACGGCCGACGTGAGCTACTCGCCCAAGTTCATCTACGACGCCATCAAGCTCACGGCCGAGGCGCGCCTGAAGGGCGAGAAGCTGCCCGCGACCACGATCATCCCGTCGGTGCTGATCACCAAGGACAACGCCAAGGACTTCTACCACCCGAACTCGCCGTTCTGAACGGGATCGGCCGGCCGGCCGATCGCTTCGCTCCCTCTCCCCGCGGGGAGGGGGAACCCCGTCTCTGGAACCTCAAGGAGTTGGATGACCGACACCCCCCATCGCAAGCTGCGCTACGCCATGGTCGGCGGCGGCCGCGATGCCTTCATCGGCGGCGTGCACCGCAAGGCCATCGCGCTCGACGCCCAGATCGAGCTCGTGGCCGGCGCGCTGTCCTCCGATCCCGCCAAGGCGCGTGCCTCGGGCGCCGACCTCGGCCTGGCCGACGCGCGCAACCATGGCGACTGGCAGGCCCTGCTGGCCGATGAACTGAAGCGGCCCGCCGGCGAGCGCATCGACTTCGTCTCGATCGTCACGCCCAACCACGTGCACTACCCGGTGGCGCGGGCCTTCGTCGAGGCCGGCTTCCACGTGGTGTGCGACAAGCCGCTGGTCCACACGCGCGAGCAGGCCGATGCACTGGTCGCCAGCGTGGCGGCACAGGGCACGGTCTTCGGCGTCACCTACAACTACACCGGCTACCCCATGGTGCGGCAGGCCCGCGCGATGATCCGCGCGGGCGAGCTCGGCACGCTGCGCAAGGTGGTCGTGGAATACAACCAGGGCTGGCTCGCGAGCCAGCTCGAGGGCACTGGCAACAAGCAGGCCGACTGGCGCACCGACCCCGCGCGCAGCGGCGCGGCCGGTGCCATCGGCGACATCGGCTCGCATGCCGAGAACCTCGTCGCCACGCTGACCGGCCTCGAGATCGAGAGCCTGTGCGCCGACCTCACGGCGCACGTGGCCGGCCGCCAGCTCGACGACGACGGCAGCCTGCTGCTGCGCTACCAGGGCGGCGCGCGCGGCGTGCTCATCGCCTCGCAGATCAGCACCGGCCTCGAGAACGACCTGCGCGTGCGCATCGCGGGCACCCTGGGCACGCTCGAGTGGCACCAGGAGCAGCCGAGCCGGCTGCTGCACCTGCCGCACGACGGGCCGCTGCGCGTGCTCACGCGCGGCGCCCCCTGGCTGCACGAATCGGCGCGCCGCGCGAGCCGCCTGCCCGCGGGCCATCCCGAGGGCTTCATCGAGGCCTTCGCCAACGTCTACGCGGGCGTCGCCGCCGACATCCGCGCGCGCCTCGAAGGCCGGCGCGCCGATCCGCTCGAGGCCGACTATCCGCGCGTGGCGGATGGGGCGCGCGGCGTGCGCTTCATCGAACGCACGGTGGTCTCGGCGCGCAGCGATTTAAAGTGGACGCCCTGGTGATGCCGCGGCCCCGCACCCGCGGGGCCCGCGCGCATCGCCTCCGGCGCCCATGACCTCCTTTCCCGACTCCAAGCCCGTCGCCACGCCAACGCCCTGGGCCCGCGCCCTGGGCCGCCGCGCACTCGCGCTGCTGCCGCTCAAGCTGATCGGCAACACCCTCGCCACCATCGGCTTCTTCCCGCTGTACTTCTGGGTCATGCGGCATTCGGGCGAGGCCTGGGTGCTGCCGCTCACGCCGATCGACCGGCTCGTCGCCTTCTGGCCCGCGCTGCTGCCGGTGTACCTGTCGCTGTGGCTCTACATCGCGCTGCCGGTGCTGTTCTCGCGCGACCGGCGCGAGCTCACGGCGTTCTCGCTGGCCTGCGCGCTGATGACGAGCATCGCGCTCATCGTGTTCTGGTGCCTGCCGACGGCGATTCCCAACTTCACCATCGACACCAGTCCCGGCACCACGCTGCACTTCCTCAAGACCAAGGACTCGGCGGGCAATGCCTTTCCCTCGCTGCATGTGTCGTTCTCGGTGTTCGCCTGCGTGGTGCTCGCGCGCCAGCTGCGCAGCGTGGGCGCGCCCGCCTGGCTGCGCGGCCTCAACCTCGCGTGGGCCGCGGGCATCGTCTACTCGACCATGGCGGTGCGCCAGCACGTGCTGATCGACGTGGGCGGCGGCTTCGTGCTGGGCGTGGTGTTCGGGCTGGCCACGCGCGTGCGCGCGGCGGCGAGCGGGGCGCGTGACATCGCCGGGGCCGGCCGCGCGGCGTAGACCGATCGCGGTATTCCGCGCCGCGGGGGCGCCCTGTACAAACCGAGGCATCGTCGAGCCTTCGACACGCCGCGCCCGGAGCCGCCCCATGAAGACCCTTCCCCTCGTCCTGGCCTTCCTCGCCGCCTTCGCCGCGGTGCTGCCCTGCACCGTGCTCGCCGGGCCCGCGGTGGCGATCGACTATCCCGCGCGCAAGCCCGGCCTGTGGGAGATGCGCAGCGACGACGGCAGCGGCGCGAAGGAGGGCAGCCACACCATGCAGCAGTGCATCGACGCGGCCACCGACAAGGCCCTGCGCGAGATGGGCCAGGGCATGGGCCGCAGCCTGTGCTCGAAGCAGGACCTGCGCGCCGAGGGCGGCAAGCTGGTGATCGACTCGGTCTGCAAGATCGGCAGCACCACCGCCACCTCGCGCGCCGTGATGAGCGGTGACTTCGGCTCGGCCTACCGCGTGGAAAGCAAGTCGACCTACAGCCCGCCGCTGATGGGCCGCAGCGAAGGCATGGCCGTCGTCGAGGCGAAATGGGTCGGCCCCTGCAAGGCCGGCCAGAAGCCCGGCGACATGGTAATGGCCAACGGCATGAAGATGAACGTGCTCGAGATGACGGCCGCGCGCCGCGGCAAGCAACCCTGAGCACCCGGGACAGGCGCGCCGGGTAGGCGCCGGCCCACGGCGCCTCGCGGCATCCGGGCCGAGGCGCCACGGGCCGCGAGCGCCTACGATGGCATGCCATGCCCGCGCAGGAAGAAGATCTCGTCGTCGCACGCCCCGAGGGCCTGTACTGCCCGCCGGGCGATTTCTACATCGACCCCTGGCGGCCGGTCGCGCGCGCCGTCATCACGCACGCGCATTCGGACCATGCGCGCACCGGCCACGGCCACTACCTCGCCCACACCGACAGCGCCGGCATCTTGCGCGCGCGCCTGGGCGCCGACATCCCGCTGCAGACGCTGCCCTACGGCGAGGCGATCGAGCACCGCGGCGTGCGCGTGTCGCTGCATCCGGCCGGCCACGTGCTCGGCTCGGCGCAGGTGCGGCTCGAACATGGCGGCCGCGTCTGGGTCGCCTCGGGCGACTACAAGACCGAGCCCGACGGCACCTGCGCGCCCTTCGAGCCGGTGCCCTGCGACACCTTCATCACCGAGTCCACCTTCGGCCTGCCGATCTACCGCTGGCCCTCGCAGGCGCAGCTCATCGCGGAGATCGACGCCTGGTGGCGCGCCAATGCCGAGGCCGGCCGCGCCTCGGTGCTGTTCTGCTATGCCTTCGGCAAGGCGCAGCGCATCCTGCATGGCGTCGACGCCTCGATCGGTCCGATCGTCGTGCACGGCGCGGTCGAGCCGCTCAATGCCGTCTACCGCGCGGCAGGCGTGGCGCTGCCGGCCACCTTGCGCGTCACCGATCCCGGCGTCGACGCGGCGCTGCTGAAGCGCGCGCTGGTGCTGGCGCCGCCCTCGGCGCAGGGCACGCCGTGGATGAAGCGCTTCGGTACCTATGCCGATGCTTTCGCGAGCGGCTGGATGCAGCTGCGCGGCACGCGGCGCCGGCGCGGCGTCGATCGCGGCTTCGTGATGTCGGACCATGCGGACTGGCCCGGGCTGCAGCAGGCGATCGCAGGCACGGGCGCCGAGCGCGTGTTCGTCACCCATGGCAGCGTGCAGGTGATGGTGCGCTGGCTGTCGGAGAACGGGCTCGACGCGCAGGGCTTCAAGACCGAGTACGGCGACGAGGACGACCAGGAAGCGCCGCCGCCCGCCGGGGAGGCGGCGCCGGCATGAAGGACTTCGCCGCGCTCTACCGCGAGCTCGATGCCAGCACCTCGAGCCTCGCCAAGCAGGCCGCATTGCAGCGCTACCTGCGCGCGGCCGATCCGGCCGATGCCGCCTGGGCCGTCTACTTCCTCGCGGGCGGCAAGCCGCGCCAGCTGGTGCCGACCAAGCTGCTGCGCCTGCTCGCGCAGGAGGCCGCGGGCCTGCCCGAGTGGCTGTTCGACGAGAGCTACGAGGCCGTCGGCGACCTCGCCGAGACCATCGCGCTGCTGCTGCCACCGCCGAGCGAGGCGCACGAGCTCGGGCTCGCGGCCTGGGTCGAGCAGTACCTCTTGCCGCTGCGCGAGGCAGCGAAGGCCGCGCCCGAGGAACTGGCCGACAGGCTGCGCGCGCAGTGGCGCCGGCTCGCGGCCGAGGAGCGGCTGGTCTACTTCAAGCTCATCACCGGCGCCTTCCGCGTCGGCGTGTCGAAGCTGCAGGTCACGCAGGCGCTCGCGGCGGTCGGTGGCATCGATGCCAAGCGCGTCGCGCAGCGGCTCATGGGCTACACCCACATCGGCGCGCGGCCGCGGGCCGGCGACTACGGCACGCTGATCGCGCCCGAGTCCGATGCCGAGCAGGTCCAGAAGACCAGCGGGCAGCCCTATCCCTTCTTCCTCGCGCACCCGTTCAACCTGCCGCTCGAGCAGTTCGACGCGGCGCTCGGGCCGCCCTCGGACTGGATCGTCGAGTGGAAGTGGGACGGCATCCGCGCGCAGCTCGTGAAGCGCGCGGGCGTGGTGTGGCTGTGGTCGCGCGGCGAGGAACTGGTGACCGAGCGCTTCCCCGAGCTCGCGGCGCTCGGCGAGGCGCTGCCCGACGGCACGGTGGTCGACGGCGAGATCGCCGTGTGGCGCGACGGCCGGGTGCAGCCCTTCGCCGAGCTGCAGAAGCGCATCGGCCGCAAGACGCTGGGCGCGAAGCTGCTGCGCGAGATCCCGGTGGTGCTGCTGGCCTACGACCTGCTCGAGTGGGAGGGCCGCGACCTGCGCGCGCTGCCGCAGGCCGAGCGCCGCGCGCTGCTCGACGAGCTGGTCGCGCGCCTCGCGCATCCGCTGCTGCTGCCGAGTCCGATGCTCGTCGGCGCCGACTGGGCCGATCTCGCGCGCCAGCGCGAGGCGGCGCGCAGCATGGGCGTCGAAGGGATGATGCTCAAGCGCCGCAGCGCGCAGTACGGCGTGGGCCGCACCAAGGACGTGGGCGTGTGGTGGAAGTGGAAGATCGATCCGCTGAGCATCGACGCGGTGCTGGTCTATGCGCAGCGCGGCCATGGCCGCCGCGCCAGCCTCTACAGCGACTATACCTTCGCCGTGTGGGACGGCCCGCCCGAACAGGCTGAGCGCAAGCTCGTGCCCTTCGCCAAGGCCTACTCGGGCCTCACCGATGCCGAGATGGCGCGCGTCGACGCGGTCATCCGCAAGACCACCATCGAGAGCTTCGGGCCGGTGAAGAGCGTCAAGCCCACGCTGGTGTTCGAGCTGGGCTTCGAGGGCATCGCGCGCAGCGCGCGCCACAAGAGCGGCATCGCGGTGCGCTTTCCGCGCATGCTGCGCTGGCGCGAGGACAAGCCGGTGCAAGAGGCCGACACGCTGCAGACGCTGGCCGCGCTGCTGCCCGGATGAGTGACCCGACCGATCCCGAATCTCTCCCTCCCCCTTTGGGGGAGGGCCGGGGTGGGGGCACGCGGCGCATCCAGCGTCAGCCGCGTGTCGAAGGGCGCGAGCCCCCATCCCGACCTTCCCCCAGAGGGGGAAGGAGCAAAGTCAAGGCGGCGCTCGACGCCTGGTTCGCCGCGCGCGGCTGGAAGCCCTTCAAGTTCCAGCGCGAGGTCTGGAAGGCCGTGGCGCAGGGTCGCTCGGGCCTGCTGCATGCGACCACCGGCGCGGGCAAGACCTATGCCGTGTGGCTCGGCGCGCTGCTGGCCCATGCGCAGGCGGCGCGCCCGCGCAAGGACGGCGCGCGGCCGGCACCGGCACCGCCGCTCACCGTGCTGTGGCTCACGCCGATGCGCGCGCTCGCGGCCGACACCCTGCGCGCGCTCCAGCAGCCGCTGGAGGCGCTCGGTGCCGGCGTGCAGCCCTGGAGCGCGGGCGCGCGCAGCGGCGACACCTCCTCGGCCGAGCGCAGCGCGCAGAACACGCGCCTGCCCACGGTGCTGGTCACCACGCCCGAGAGCCTGTCGCTGCTGCTCGCGCGCGCCGATGCCAGCGAGGTGCTGGGCGCCGTCAAGATGGTGGTGGTCGACGAGTGGCACGAGCTGCTCGGCAACAAGCGCGGCGTGCAGGTGCAGCTCGCGCTCGCGCGGCTGCGGCGCTGGAACGCGGGGCTCGCGGTCTGGGGCATGTCGGCCACGCTCGGCAACCTGCACGAGGCGATGCATGCGCTGCTGGGCCACGACGACGGCGTGCTGGTGCAGGGCCAGGTGCCGAAGAAGCTGGTCATCGATTCGCTGCTGCCGGGCCGCGCCGAGCGCTTTCCCTGGGGCGGCCACCTGGGCCTCACGATGCTGCCGCAGGTGCTCGAGGAGATCGCGGCCAGCAGCACCACGCTGGTCTTCACCAACACGCGCTCGCAGTCGGAGATCTGGTACCAGGCGATGCTCGAGGCGCGGCCCGAATGGGCCGGCACCATCGCGCTGCACCACGGCTCGCTCGACCGCGAGGTGCGCGAGTGGGTCGAGCTGGGCCTGAAGAGCGGCGAGCTCAAGGCCGTGGTCTGCACCTCGAGCCTGGACCTCGGCGTCGACTTCCTGCCGGTGGAGCGCGTGCTGCAGATCGGCTCGCCCAAGGGCGTGGCGCGGCTGCTGCAGCGCGCGGGCCGTTCGGGCCATGCGCCGGGCCGACCCTCGCGCATCACGCTGGTGCCCACGCACAGCATCGAGATGGTCGAGGGCGCGGCGGCGCGTGCCGCGATCGCCGAGGGCCACATCGAGGCCCGCCATTCGCCCGACCAGCCGCTCGACGTGCTGGTGCAGCACCTCGTGACCGTGGCGCTCGGCGGCGGCTTCGTGCCCGACGAGCTCTACGAGGAGGTGCGCGGCACGGCCGCCTATGCCGGCCTCACGCGCGCGCACTGGGCCTGGTGCCTGGACTTCGTCGCGCAGGGCGGCGCCTCGCTCGCGGCCTATCCCGACTACAAGCGCGTGGTGCCCGATGAGCAAGGCGTGTGGCGCGTGCCCGATGCGCGGCTCGCGCGGCGCCACCGCATGAACATCGGCACCATCGTGAGCGACGCGAGCATGGCGGTGCAGTACCTCGGCGGCGCGAGGATCGGCAGCGTGGAGGAGGGCTTCGTCGCGCGCATGAAGCCCGGCGACTGCTTCCTGTTCGGCGGCCGGCTGCTCGAGCTGGTGCGCATCCACGACATGACGGCCTGGGTGCGGCGCGCCAGCGGCCAGCGGCCCGCGGTGCCGCGCTGGAATGGCGGGCGCATGCCGCTGTCGAACACGCTGGCCGACGCGGTGGTGCAGCAGCTCGCGCTGGCCGACCAGGGCCGGTGGGAGTCGCCCGAGCTGCGCTGCGTGCGGCCGCTGCTCGAACTGCAGCAGCGGTGGTCGGCATTGCCCACGCCGCGAACGCTGCTGGCCGAGACGCTGAAGACGCGCGAGGGCTGGCACCTGTTCCTCTATCCCTTCGCGGGCCGCCACGTGCACCTGGGGCTCGCGAGCCTGCTGGCCTGGCGCGTGGCGCAGCACGAGGCGCGCACCTTCTCGATCGCGGTCAACGACTACGGCTTCGAGCTGCTGAGCGCGAGCGAGGTCGACTGGCCCGCGCGGCTGCCCGAGGTGCTCGGCATGCCGGCGGGCGACGCGGCGCAGGCGCACGAGGCGCTGCTGCACGAGGTGCTGGCCTCGCTCAACGCGGGCGAGCTCGCGCAGCGGCGCTTTCGCGAGATCGCGCGCGTGTCGGGGCTGATCTTCCAGGGCTATCCCGGTGAGAAGCGCAGCAGCCGGCAGCTGCAGGCCTCGTCCTCGCTGTTCTGGGAGGTGTTCCGCAAGTACGACCCCGACAACGCGCTGCTCGCGCAGGCCGAGCGCGAGCTGCTGTCGCAGGAGCTCGAGATCGGCCGCCTCGCCGCCAGCCTCGCGCGCATGGGCACGCAGCAACTGGTGCTGCGCGTGCTCGAACGGCCGACGCCGTTCTCGTTTCCGCTGATGGTCGAGCTGTTCCGCGAGAAGCTGTCGAACGAGAACGTGGCCGACCGCATCGCGCGCATGGTCGAGCAGCTCGAGAAGGCGGCCGGCGGTGCCGTGACCGCGGGCGGTGCGGAGCGGGTGCGCAGCACGCTGGCCTTCGGGCAGGAGGGCGCCGCCCGGCCGCCGGCGCCGCGACGCGAACGCCGGCGGCGCCCTTGACGCTTCAGCCGGCGCCGTGGGCCCTGGCCCAGCGCACGATGTCGGCCGCGCCCATCGCGCCGGCCTGGCGCGCGACCTCGCGGCCGCCCTTGAACAGCGCCAGGGTCGGGATGCTGCGGATGTTGAAGCGCGCGGCCAGCGCGGGCACGGCCTCGGTGTCGACCTTGGCGACGCGCACGCGCGGCTCGAGCTGCGCCGCGGCCTGCTCGTAGGCCGGCGCCATCTGGCGGCACGGGCCGCACCACGGGGCCCAGAAGTCGACCAGCACCGGGATCTCGTTGCGCGCGATGTGGCGGTCGAAGCTCGCCACGTCGGGCAGCGCGGCCGAGTGGGCGCCGAACAGCGGCTTGTGGCAGTTGCCGCAGTCGGGCGCGCTGGCCAGTTGGGCCTCGCGCACCCGGTTGGTGGTGTGGCAGTGCGGGCAGACGATGTGCAGCGTGGGCGATTCGGTCATCCGGCAAAGCTAGGGGCAGGGCGGGCGAATTGCAAGTCGGACGCGGTCGCACGGCGCTTTTGCGACACTGGCCGCCAATGAGTTCCCTTCCGTCTTCTTCCACTTCGACGCCGCTGCCGCTCCAATGGGCGGGCGAAGCGGTGCAGCTGCTGCCCGAGCGCGCGCTCTGGTGGCCGGCCGGGCAGGCGCTGTTCGTCGCCGACCTGCACCTGGGCAAGGCTGCCACCTTCCGCGCGCTGGGCCTGCCGGTGCCGGGCGGCACCACGCTCGAGAACCTCGCGCGGCTCGATCTGCTGATCGCGCGCCATGCGCCGCGGCGGCTGGTGTTCCTCGGCGACTTCCTGCATGCGGCGCCCGCGCGCGCCGTGCTGCCCGTGGTGCGGGAATGGCGCGAGAAGCATGCGGCGCTCGCGATGACGCTGGTGCGCGGCAACCACGACAGCCGCGCGGGCGATCCGCCGCCCGCGCTTCGCATCGAGGTGGTCGACGAGCCCTGGCTGCTCGGCCCCTTCGCCTGCTGCCACCATCCGCAGGCGCATCCCACGCACTTCGTGCTCGCGGGCCATCTGCATCCGGCGCGCCGGCTGCATGGGCCGGGGCGCGACAGCGTGCGGCTGCCGTGCTTCGTGCACGAGGAAGGACAAGGGCGAGGGCAGGCCGTGCTGCCCGCCTTCGGCGAGTTCACGGGCGGCTGGACGATGGAGTCGGTGCCGGGGCGGCGCTTCTATGCGGTGGGCGGATCGGCCGTGTGGGCGCTGCCCGCGGCCGATTGAGCAAGCGGCTCAGAGCACCACGGGTTCGTCGGGCAGCTCGTTGCGGTCGGGTTCGTCGTCGCGCAGCGGGAAGTGCTCGACCAGCAGCGCCGACATCTCCTCGAGCGCCTGCGTGAGCCCGTCCTCGAAGCGGCCCTCGCGAAAGGCCGCGCCCATGCGCTGTGCCATCGCGCGCCAGTCGTCGTCGCTCACCCGCGCATCGATGCCGCGGTCGGCCACGATCTCGATCGCGTGCTCGGCCAAGAGCAGGTAGATCAGCACGCCGTTGTTGTGCTCGGTGTCCCACACGCGCAGCTTGCCGAACAGCGTGACCGCGCGCTGCCGCGCCGGCGCCTCGCGGCGCAGGTAGGACATCGGCAGGCCGGCCTCGATGCAGATGCGGATCTCGCCGCTGTGGCGCCGCTCGCTCGCGCCCACGCGCGCGGCCAGCCGCGCGAGCGCGTCGGCCGGCAGCACGCGGCGCACCGCGGCCTCGTCGATCCAGCGATGGCGCCACATGCGGCCGAGTTTGGAGAAGAGGGTTGCCATGCTCACCAGTCTCCCGAGGCGCCGCCGCCGCCGAAATTGCCGCCGCCACCCGAGCTGAAGCCGCCGCCTCCGCCGCCGCTGCGGCCACCACCGCCGCCCCAGCCGCCACCTCCGCCGCCGCTCCAGCCACCGCCGCCACCCCCGCTGATCCAGCCCCCACCGCCGAAGCGTGCGAGGCCCGAGGCCAGCGAGACCACGAGCGCGACCATGCCCGCGAGCACCGCGATCACGAGGCTGGTGGTGAGGAAGAACGCGACCACGCCGATGCCGCCGCCCATGACCACCGAGCCCAGGGTCTTGCCGAGGATCGCGCGCACGATCGGCGCGCCGATGAAGACGCCCACGAACAGGAAGATCGCGAGGTTCTCCCAGTCGAAGCCCTGGCTGCCGCCATTGCCGCCGTCGCGCGCGGGCTCGGGCAGCGGCTCGCCGTCGACCAGGCCGATCAGCCGGTCGACCGCCGCGTTGATGCCGCCCGCGAAGTCGCCGTTGCGAAAGCGCGGCTTCATCTCCTCGTCGACGATGCGCGCCGCCGCGAGATCGGGCACCGCGCCCTCGAGCGCCTTGGCGGGGGCGATGCGCATCCGGCGGTCGTCCTTGGCGACGATCACGAGCAGGCCGTCGCCCACGCCCTTGCGGCCGATCTTCCAGGCATCGCCCACGCGCTGGGTGTAGCTCTCGATGTCCTCGGGCTGCGTGGTCGGCACCATCAGCACCGCGATCTGAGAGCCCTTGCGCTGCTCGAAGGCGGCGAGCTTGGTCTCGAGGCCGGCGCGTTGCGCGGCGTCGAGCGTGCCGGTCTGGTCGATCACGCGCGCCGTGAGCGCGGGCACCGGCAGCGGGGCCTGCGCGAAGGCCGGCAGCGCGGCCCAGCCGAGCGCTACGGCGAGCAGCGCGGCCAGCAGGCGGCGGATCAGGGCTGCGGCCATCGGCGCAGCTTTGCCTTACTTCTTCGGCGCGCCGAAGTCGACCGTCGGCGGCACCGAGATCTGGGCCTCGTTCTGCACCGAGAAGTTCGGCTTGGGCGCGTAGCCGAAGACCTTGGCCGTGAGGTTGGTGGGGAAGCTGCGCGCGAGCACGTTGTACTCCTGCACGCTCTCGATGTAGCGGTTGCGCGCCACGGTGATGCGGTTCTCGGTGCCCTCGAGCGTCACGCGCAGGTCGCGGAACGACTGGTTGGCCTTGAGGTCGGGGTAGCGCTCCGACACCACCATCAGCCGCGACAGCGCCGAGGAGAGCTCGCCCTGCGCCTGCTGGAACTTGTTGAAGGCCTCGGGGTTGTTGAGCGTCTCGGGCGTGACCTGGATCGAGGTCGCCTTGGCACGCGCCTCGATCACCTTGGTCAGCGTGTCCTGCTCGAAGGCCGCTTCGCCCTTCACGGTGGCGACGATGTTGGGCACCAGGTCGGCGCGCCGCTGGTACTGGTTGAGCACCTCGCTCCAGGCCGACTTGCTGGCCTCGTCGAGCGACTGGAACTGGTTGTAGCCGCATCCGCTGAGGGACAGGACCGCCGCGAGGATCAGGAGCCAGCGCTTCATCATCATTTGCATTACCTCCACAGAATGGGGCCGAAGTTAGCATAGGTGCCCCTATGTCCCTCGATCCGCTCCAAGCCCTGCGCGGCGCGAACCGCCCGGCGGTGCCCATCCCCGACGCCTCCGCCGCCTTCGGCACGCTGCTCATTGCCGGCGCCACCGGCGCGCTGGGGCAGGACCTGCTGCACCGGCTCGCGGGCAGCCACCGCCATGCGCATGTGCGCGTGCTCGTGAGCGAGCCCATGCACGACGGGCTGCCCGGCGTCGAGTCCTGCCTGTGCCCGTCGCTGCCCATCGAGCAGTGGCCGCCGACCTCGGCCCGGGCCGCGATCGTGGCCTTCGACGCGCCGCGCCTGTACCACGGCCGCGAGCGCGCGCTGTGGCTGCCCGACCCCGCGCAACTGCCGGCGCTCGCGCGCTGGCTGCGTGCCTGCGGCGTGCAGACCCTCGCAATCGTGCAGCCGCACGACCAGGGCCGGTTGCCCGAGGCGCTCAAGCGCGGCCTCGCGAACCTCGACGAGCAGGCCGTGGTGGCCTGCGGCTTCGAGCGCCTGCTGATCCTGCGCTCGGCGCGCAAGCCGGCCGCGGCGCAGCGCGCGAGCCGCCCCGAGCGGCTGGCGGCCTGGATGCTCGGAACGCTGAGCTACATGGTGCCCAGCAGCGAGCAGCCGGTGCGGCCGTCGAAGCTGGCCGAGTTGGTCGACCTCGCGCTGCGCATCGCGCCGCCGGGCGTGCACATCGCGGCGCCCGAGGTGGTGTGGCGCGCGGCGCAACCCGGGGCGATGCAGGCGGTGGCGCGCGAGTGGCTCGGCGCGCCGGCCGACGCGTAGCCGCTCAGCCGCGCCACTGGCGCAGCAGCTCCCGCGATTCCATCACCAGCCCGAGGTGCAGCGAGACCATCGCGAGCGCCGCGCTCTCGAGCCGCGTGTCGGTGCCGCGCACCAGGTCGCGCAGCACGATCACGCGGTAGTTGTGGTTGTTGGCGTCGAAGGCGGTGTTGAGCACGCAGCAGTCGGTGAAGCCGCCGTCGAGCACGACGGTCTCGATGCGCTGGTTGCGCAGCAGGAAGTCGAGGTCGGTGGGATAGAAGGCCGAGAGGCGCCGCTTGCTGTCCACGCGCAGGTCGCCGGGTTCCACGCGCGTGACCCACTCGGTCCACTTCGAGCCCTCGAGGGCATGCGCGTCGGCGTTCGGGATCTCGCCCACGTGCAGCGGGAAGGTGCGCCGCCAGGCGGCCGGAATGCCGCGCAGGTCGTCGCTGCCGTCGGGCCGCAGCACCGACTTCACGTGCACGATGCGCACGCCGAGCGCGCGCGCTTCGTCGTGGAAGCCGTCGATCGGCGCCACCACCTCGCGGGCGCGCGGCGCCGGGCACGGGCAGGCGGGATCGTCGTCGAGGTGGCCGCGGTGCATGTCGATCGAGACCACCGCGGTGGTCCTCGGATCGAGGTAGTCGGCGAAGCGCGCCGCCTCGAGCTCGCGCGGCTCGTCGTAGACCCAGGCCTTCAGCGTCATCTTCTTTCCTCCCGCACATAGGCCTGGCCGAGGGCGCCGGGCTCCTCGTCGGCGCCGCGCCGCGACAGCGCCACCCAGACCATCACGCCGAGCGTCACCGCGTACGGCGTCATCATCACGAAGTACTGCGGCAGCCGAACGCCGGCCGCGGCCAGTTGCGGGATCAGCGCCTCGATGCAGCCGAACAGCAGCGCGCCCACCAGCGCCTTCCACGGCGACCAGCGCGCGAAGATCACCAGGCCCACCGCGATCCAGCCACGCCCGCCGGTCATGCCCGCGATCCACAGCTTGGTGCTGACCACCGAGATGTAGGCGCCCGCCAGGCCCACCAGCGCCGAGCCCGCGAGCACCGCCGCGAAGCGCCAGGCCGGCACGCGGATGCCGGCCGCGTCGGCCGCCTGTGGGTTCTCGCCCACGGCGCGCAGCCGCAGGCCGGTGGCGGTGCGCGCGAAGAACCAGGCCACCGCACCGAACAGCGGCAGCGTGAGCCACACCATCGCGTTCTGCTCGAACAGCCGGCCCACGCCCGGCAGCAGCGACAGCGGCCACAGCCCCATCGCGCCGATGCCCTCGGTGGCATGGTTGGTCCACCCGGCCAGGCTGCCGACCAGCGCCGTCAGGCCCTGGCAGAAGAACACCAGCGCCAGCCCCGCGATCACCTGGTTCACGCGCAGCCAGATCACCATGACCGCGAACAGCACCGACACCGTGGCCGCCGCCAGCATCGCGAGCGCCAGCGACACCGCGGGCTGCCCGATCGCGATCTGCGCGCCGATGCCGGCCAGCGCGCCCACCAGCATCAACCCCTCGGCGCCGAGCGAGAGCACGCCCGCGCGTTCGCTGAGGATCAGGCCGAGCGCGGCCAGCGCATAGGGCACCGCGAAGTCGGGCGTGCTCGCGAGCCAGTTGAGGATCACGCCGCCGTTCATGGCGCGGCCTCCGTGCCGACGCGGCGCAGCCGGTGGCGGATGAAGAAGTCGCTCGAGGCGACGCACACCACGATGATGGCCTGGATCAGCTGCACCATCGAGAACGGCACCTGGTAGAACACCTGCAGGCTGCGCCCGGTGACGAACAGCGCCGCCACCAGCAGCGCCACCACCGTGGCCGCGAGCGGGTTGTTGCGCGCGAGGAAGGCGATCAGGATGCCCGAGAAGCCGTAGCCCTGGTAGAAGGCCTGCGTGAGCCGGCCCTCCTGGCCCGCGGCGACCGCGAAGCCCGCGAGCCCGGCCATCGCGCCCGACAGCAGCACCGCGCCGTAGATCGTGCGCCGCACCGGTACGCCGTTGGCATGCGCCACGCGCGGGTTGGCATCGACGAAGCGCAGGTACAGGCCCGCGCGGCTCACACCCACCAGCCACCAGGCCAGCAGCGCGACGATGCCCGCGAGCAGGATCGCGCTGCCGATGCCGGCCCCGAGCTCGGGCAGCCGCTCGAAGGCGCGGAACTGCGGCGAGTAGGGGAAGCTGTCCTTCGGATCCTTCCAGGCGCCGTAGACCAGGTGCAGCAGGAAGTTGGCCGCCATGTAGTTGAGCATCAGCGTCGAGATGATCTCGTTCACGCCCAGCCTGAGCTTGAGCCACGCGGGCCCGAGCACCCACAGCAGGCCGCAGCCGATGGCGGCCGCGAACATCAGCGGCAGGCGCAGCGGCTCGGGGCCGAGCTGCCAGATCGAGACGGCGGTCGCACCGATGGCGCCCCAGATCATCTGGCCCTCGAGCCCGAGGTTCCAGAAGCGCGCGCGAAAGGCCAGCGAGCCCGCGAGGCCGACCAGGATCATCGGCGCGGCCTGGAACAGCACGGCGCGGAAGTTCTGGCCGTCGAGGAAGGTCTGGGTCACGAACTCGTTGGCGAGCTCGTCGGCCGGCACGCCCGCGGCCACGAGGATCGCGGCCGAGATCGCGAAGCCCGCGGCCAGCGCAGCCGCGAGGATCAGCGCCTGCCAGCGCCAGGCCATGTGCTGGCGGATCTCGAGCGCGTAGCGGCGGCGTGCCAGCGGCTGCACGCGATGCGGTGCCGTGCCGCGCGCGGTGTCGGGGGCGAGCGCGGCTTCAGCCATGGTCCACCATCGCCTGCCCGATGGCCTGGCGGTCGGCCGGCTGCGCGAACTCGCCCGCGATGCGCCCGCGCGTCATCACGCCCACGCGGTCGGCCAGCTGCAGCACCTCGTCGAGGTCCTCGCTGATCAGCAGCACCGCGGCGCCGCCGTCGCGTGTGGCGCGCAGCCGCGCATGCACCTCGGCGCTGGCGCGCACGTCGAGCCCGCGGCTCGGGCTGTGCGCGAGCACCAGCGTGGGCGACTTGCCGAACTCGCGCGCCAGCACCAGCTTCTGCGCATTGCCGCCCGACAGCAGCGCGGCCTTCTGCGCCACCGAGCGCACGCCCTGCACGTCGAAGGCGCGCACCGCTTCCTGCGTGTCGGCCTGGATGCGGCCGCGCCGCAGCCGCCACACCGGGCCGTAGCGGCCCGTGTGCACGCGGCCGATGGCGTAGTTCTCGGCCACCGACAGCCCGCCCGCGAGCGCGAGCCCGTAGCGGTCGGCCGGGATCGCCGCGATGCCGAGCCCGCGGCGCGCCGCGGCGGCCATCGCCTTCAGGTCGCCATGGCCCTCGAGCCGG
This sequence comes from Variovorax sp. PDC80, assembly GCF_900115375.1. Taxonomy (NCBI): domain Bacteria; kingdom Pseudomonadati; phylum Pseudomonadota; class Betaproteobacteria; order Burkholderiales; family Comamonadaceae; genus Variovorax; species Variovorax sp. PDC80. The sequence continues at coordinate 67,587 of NZ_FOWG01000011.1, forward strand.
ATCTCGCCCTCGACGGCTTCGCCCGGCAGGCCGAGGATCGCGCCGGCCAGCTCGCCCTGGCCGTTGCCGCCGACGCCGGCCAGGCCGTAGATCTCGCCCGCGTGCAGCACGAGGTCGACGCCGTCGAGCACGCGGCGTCCCTCGGGCGAGGCGGTGGTGCGCAGGCCGCGCACCGACAGGCGCACCGCGCCGCGTGCCGAGGGCGCGGGCCGGAAAGCCGAGGCCGCGACCGCCTCGCCCACCGTGAGCTTCACGAGCTCGGCGACCGATGCATCCTGCGGGCGCAGCGTGGCCACGGTGCGGCCGCCGCGCATGACGGTCACGCGGTCGGCATAGGTCTTCACGTCGGCCATCTTGTGCGTGACCAGCACCACCGCGGCGCCGCCACGCGCGAGCCCCTGCACGGTCTGCAGCAGCCGCGCGGCCTCCTGGTCGGTCAGCACGGCGGTGGGCTCGTCGAGGATCAGGATGCGCGCGCCCGCGAGCAGTACCTTGAGGATCTCCACGCGTTGCTGCTCGGCGATCGAGAGCGTGTCGACGCGGCGCATCGGGTCGATGTCGAAGCCCAGCGCCGAGGCCTTGTTGCGGATGTCGCGCGCGATGTCGCGCAGCCGCTCGCCATGGCTTCGGAACTCGGCCGAAGGCGGGGCGGTCAGCAGGATGTTCTGCGCCACGGTGAAGGGCCGCACCAGCTTGAAATGCTGGTGGACCATGCCGATGCGCTGGCGCGCCGCATCGCGCGGGCCGGCGAAGCGCACCGCGTTGTCGTCGACCAGCAACTGGCCCGCCTCGGGCGCGTAGAGGCCGGCCGCGATGTTCATCAGCGAGGACTTGCCCGCGCCGTTCTCGCCGAGCAGCGCATGCACCTCGCCCCAGCGCGCGGCGAAGTGCGCGTCGGTCAGCGCCGCGAAGCCGTCGAAGGATTTGCGGATGCCGGTGAGTTCGAGCGCGTTGGGCATGGGGGCGGAACTCCTCGCGGCCTACTTCTGTGTGACCACGCCCTTGACGAACCAGTCCATCTTCCAGAGGTCGGCATCGGACAGCACGGCGCCCTTGGCCACGCGCTCCTTGCCGTCGCGGTCGGCCAGCGGGCCGGCGTAGATCTGCTTGCCCTTCATGAGCGCGTCGCGCTCGGCGGTGATCAGCGCGGCCTTGTCCTTGGGCACGGCCGGGCCGAAGCCCGCGATGTCGGTGCCGCCGTCCTTCATCGAAATGAAGGCGCCGTACTCGGCGGGCTTCCAGTTGCCGGCCATGATCTTCTTGAGCTCGGGCGTCAGGAAGCGGTCCCACACCCAGACCGAGGAGCACAGCGTGGCCTTGGGCGCGAACTGGCGCAGGTCGCGATGGTGGCCGGTGCCGTAGACGCCACGCTCCTGCGCGACGATCTGCGGCGTGGGGCTGTCGACGTGCTGGCCGATCACGTCGGCGCCCTGGTCGATCAGCGCGGCGGCGGCGGCGCGTTCCTTCACGGGGTCGTTCCACGCGCCGGTGTAGATCACGTTGACGGTGGCGTTGGGGTTCATCTTCTGCGCGCCGAGCGCGAAGGCGTTGATGGTCCAGTTCACCACGCCGAAGGGGTTGGCCGCGACGAAGCCCAGCTTGCCGCTCCTGGAGGCCGCACCTGCGGCCATGCCGCACAGGTACTGGCTCTCGTAGGTGCGGCCGTAGAAGGATTCGAGGTTGCGGCCGTTGGTGGTGCCCGAGCCGTTGAGGAAGGCGACGTCGGGGTACTTGGCGGCCAGGTCCTTGAAGCTGTCGGAGTAGCCGAAGGCCGTGCCGATGACGATGTTGGCGCCGCGCTGGATGAACTTCTCGGCCGCGGGCTTGATGGCCGAGGCGTCCTCGGGCACGTTCTCGACGAACTGGATCTTCTGGCCGAGTTCCTTCTCGATCTTCACGCGTGCCTCGTCGAAGGCCTGGGTCCAGCCGCCGTCGTTCTTGGGGCCGAAGTAGAGCATCGCGATCTTGGGCTTGTCCTTGAGCGTGAAGCCGTCGGCGGCGGCCGCGGGCAGCGCCGCGAGGGACGCCGCGCCCGCCGCGAAGGCCAGGGCGAGGCAGGAAACGGGAGTGCGCGACATGGAGCGACCTTTCGAGAGAGGCATGGCGGAAGGGGGCGGGGAAGGAAGAAGGAAAGCGAAGAGGCGCGGGGACGCCGCGTTCGCGTCACAGCATGAAGTTGATGCGGAACACGTTGCCCTCGGGATCGAGCAGCACCGACTGGTACCAGTCGTAGTAGGTGCGATAGGGCGCCTTGACGAGCGTGGCGCCGGCTTCGAGCGCGATCGGCACCATCCGGTCGACCTCGTCCTGGCTGTCGACGTCGATGTTGAGCAGGAACTTCACGCCGCGCGTGTCGGAGAACTCGGCGAGCTGCAGCAGTTCGTAGGCATCGAGTGCGTTGAAGCCCAGGCTCGACTTGCCGGTGTCGAGGCCGCGGAAGATCGGCGAGCGGATCGCCTCGATCTCGGGGAAGCCGAACACGCGCTGGTAGAAGCCGCTGAGCGCGACCACGTCCTTCGCGAAGACGTTGACGTAGGACAGGTGGGCCATGTTCTCTACGCCGTCACCTTGGTGCCGCCGAAGGTCGTCTGCTTGACGAACTTCGAGGTCAGGTGGTCGCCCGAGGAGATCGGCGCGTACTTCGGCTGTTCGCCGGGCGCGAGGCAGCTCGGCAGGCACTCGACCATCGCGTCGTAGTTGGGCTGGTGGAAGAACACCAGCGACTGCCGGCGGTTGGTGCTCGCCACCTCGAAGGGCGGGTTGATCACGCGGTGCAGCGTCGACACCCACTGGTCGTTGGTCCACTGCATCATCAGGTCGGCGATGTTGACGACCAGTCCGCCCTCGACCTGCGGCACGTCGACCCACTGGCCGGCCTTGTTGAACACCTGCAGGCCCTTGTCGTCGGGCAGCACGATCGTGAGGCTGCCGTAGTCGCTGTGCGCGCCCGCGCGCAGCTGGCCCGGCAGCGGCTGCTCGCGCTGCGGCGGATAGCTCAGCACGCGGAACATGCTGATGTGGCGGTCGATCTTGTCGTCGAAGAAGCGCTCGGGCAGCGCGAGGCCGAGCGCGAACACGCGCATCAGCGAGCGCGAGAGATCGCTCATCGCCTCGAAGTAGCCCTCGTAGGCTTCGCGGAAGCCCTCGATCGGCGGCCAGCTGTTGGGCTCGAAATGCGGACCGGCCGCGGGACCGCGGTGGTAGTCGTCGTCGGGCACGTTCGAGGGGCCGATCGAGAACGACTCCTTGAGGTCGCCCGGTGCCGCTTCCTCGAGGCTGTAAGAGAGGCCTTCCTCGCCGACCGCGCTGTAGCCGCGCACCGCGTCCTCGCGCGGGCGGTCGACCTTGCGCTTCTCGGCCAGGGGCAGCTCGAAGAAGCGCCGCGACAGCGAGGCCACGCGTTCGATCAGCTCGGGCGCGATGCCGTGGTTGGTGATCACGAGGAAGCCGATGCTGCGGCAGGCTTCGTCGACTTTGTGCGCGACCTCGGCCTTGCCTTCGGCGGTGCCGGCGAAGTACGGCGCGAGATCGATGATGGGAACGGACAGCAGGGTCATGGCGAATGGCTCCATGGGCTTGGCATGCCTTTCGCCATGCAACGTCTGTGCCAGTTGGACCAAATGGACAAATCGCTTTCGTCGCGTCAGCATGGTGCGCCGCGAGGCCCTAGCGGACACCGACGCGGCGCAGTGCGATGCACGCGGCCTTACAGTGGTGCGCGTTCCGAACCAACGACCGACGAAGACAGAAAGAGCAAGGGAAGATGCCGAAGACCAAGGCGCTGGCCGCTGCCAGCCACAGCGAGAAGCCGAGCCGCAAGCCCGCCGTGCGCAGCGCGTCGGCGGTGAACCGGCGGCTGCGCCAGATCGAGAACAAGCGCAGCGCGATCCTGGGCGCGGCGCTCGGGCTGTTCTCGCGCTTCGGGCTGCACGGCACCTCGATCGACCAGGTGGCCGCGCGCGCCGACGTGTCGAAGAGCAACCTGCTCTACTACTTCGCGAACAAGGAGGAGCTCTACGTCAACGTGCTGCGCGACCTGCTCGCGCTGTGGCTCGAACCGCTGCGCGGCTTCAGCGCCGAGCAGGATCCGCGCGAGGCGATCGGCGACTACATCCGCCGCAAGCTCGTGATCTCGCGCGACCGGCCCGATGCCTCGCGCCTGTTCTGCCTCGAGATGATCCAGGGCGCGCCGCTGCTGCGCGACGAGCTCGATCGCGAGCTGCGCACGCTGGTGGAGAAGAAATCCGAAGTGATCCGCGCCTGGGTCGAGGCCGGCAAGCTCGCGCCGGTCGATCCGCCGCACCTGATCTTCGCGCTGTGGGCGATCACGCAGCACTACGCCGACTTCGGCGTGCAGGTGCAGGCGCTGTCGGGTCACACGCTGGAAGACGAGGGCTTCTTCGAGCGCACCGTGGAGAACGTGCAGCGCATCGTGCTGCAGGGCATCGAGCCGCGTTGAGTTCGCGGCTTCAGTGCGGCGGCGCCGCGATCTCGTGATAACGCCGATCGAAGTAGATCAACCCCTGCGCCGCGCCGCCGATGGCGATGGCCACGGCTTCGCAGAACAGCACGTCGTGCGTGCCCGCGCTGGTGGCGTGCATCACGCGGCAGTCGAAGGAGACGGCCGCGTCCTCGAGCATCGGCGAGCCGGTGGCGTCGCGGCGCCAGCGACCGGCGGCGAAGCGCTCGTCCATCGGCGTGCGACCACCGAACAGCGCGGACAGCGACTGGTGGCCCGCGGCGAGCACGTTCACGCACAGCACGCCATTGGCCTTGAAGGCCGGGTACACCGAGGCCGAGCGGTTGAGGCACACGAGCAGGGTCGGCGGCTCGTCGGTCACGCTGCAGACGGCCGAGGCCGTGAAGCCGGCGCGGCCCGCGGGACCGTCGGTGGTGATGATGTTGACGGCCGCGCCCAGTCGCGCCATCGCGTTGCGATAGTCGCTTTTCTGCAGGCCGGGCGGCAACCCGGCGGGCGTCGAAATGGAGGCCATGGCGTGTTGCATGCCGGGTGCTTTCAGGCCAGCACGCAGGCCTCGTCGAAGCCCAGGCGCGGCAGGCGCCCGAACAGCTTCGACGCGTCGCCGTGGCCGAGGTTGATGAGGAAGTTGACGGTCCAGTCGCTGCCCTCGAAGAAGGCGGCGTCGACCTTGGCCTTGTCGAAGCCCGACATCGGGCCCGCGTCGAGCCCGAGCGCGCGCGCCGCCAGCAGCAGGTAGCCGGCCTGCAGGCTGGCATTGCGAAAGGCCGTCTCGTGCGCGGCCTCGGGGCTGCCGGTGAACCAGCTGCGCGCATCGGCATGCGGGAACAGCGTGGGCAGCCGGTCGTAGAACCTGCGGTCCCAGGCGGCGATGACGGTGACGGGCGCGCTCATCGTCTTCTCGAGGTTGCCCTTGGAGAGCGCGGGCGCGAGCCGTGCCTTGCCCTCGGGCGTACGCACGAACACGAAGCGCGCGGGCGAGCAGTTGGCCGAGGTCGGGCCGAGGCTGGCGAGCGCGTGCAGCTGGCGCAGCTGCGCGTCGGACACCGGTTCGGCGGTCCAGCCGTTGTGGCTGCGCGCGGCGGTGAAGAGCAGCGCGAGCGCCGCGTCGTCGAGCGAAGTGGAAGTGGTCATGCGATGGCGGCGGGTGCGGCGACCCGCGAGAGGAAATCGAGCAGGCCGCGGTTGAAGGCCTCGGCCTCGGTCACGCTGTGGGCATGGCCGCCGTGCGCGACGAAGTCGAGCGTGACGTCGCGCAGGCCGTCGGCCAGGTGCTGCGAGCAGGTCCAGGGCACGAGCACGTCGTCCTTGGCGGCCGCGATCAGCGCGGGCGCGGCGATCTCGCCGAGGCGCGCGGCGATGTCGAAGGCGCGCAGCGCGCCGATGCGCGCGCGCATGTTGGCCTCGCCCGGAAAGTGCGCGAAGGCATGGTCGACCTCATCGGCCACGCGCTGCGCATGCTCGGCGGCCCAGGCGGCGGGGTACAGGAAGATCGGCTGCGCCTCGACATAGGCGCGCGCGCCGCAGGCGCCGAGCAGCGCGAGCCGTGCGTCGAAGCAGCGTGCCGAATGCGGATTGGGACGGGCCCACGCGTTGACGAGCACCAGGCTCGCGATGCGCGCGGGTGCGTCGAGCGCGAGCTGCAGGCCCACGAGGCCGCCGAGCGCATGGCCCGCGAAGTGGCACTGCGCGGTGCGGGTGGCATCGAGGATCTCGAGCACGTCGCGCGCCATGTCGGCGATCGCATAGGCCTCGGGCAGCGCGGCGGGGCTGCGGCCGGTGCCGCGCTGGTCGTAGGCGATGACGCGGTGGCCGGCGGCGACCAGCGCGCCGAGCTGCGGCTGCCAGAAGCCGGCCGAGCCGCCGAGGCCCGACGACAGCAGCACGGTGGCCGCGGCATCGGACGGGCCATGCACCTCGTAGTGCAGGGTGCTCATCGAGCTCAGGCCTTGCGGCCCACGTGCGCGATCGAGGCGATCTCGATCAGCGCGTCGGGCTTCACCAGGCCGCACTGGATGCAGAAGCGCGCCGGCTTGGTGCCCGGGAAGAACTCGGCATAGACCCCGTTGATCTTCGCGTAGTCGGCCCAGTCCTTGATCATGATCTGGTTGAAGGTCACGTCGTCCATGGTGCCGCCCGCGGCCTCGACCACGCCCTGGATGGTGGCGAGCACGTGGCGCGCCTGCGCGGCGGCGTCGCCGACATGGACCACGTTGTTGTCCTTGTCGAAGGGCAGCGTGCCCGAGACGTAGAGCACGCCGTCGGCGAGCGTGCCGGGCACGTAGGGGGCGAGCGGCACGCCGGTGCCGGGCGGGATGATGGCTTGCTTGGGCATGGGAAGGCTCCTGGAGAAAAGAGGATCAGGCGGTGGCGGCTTCGGCCGGGGCGGGTTGCGACAGCGCGGCCGGCGCGAAGCTGCGGCAGAAGTGGTCGACCGAGGAGACCCAGCCGAAGAAGGTCTCGACGTTGTAGACCGAGGCCTGCTGGATCGCGGGCCCGCCGAGCTCGTGCGTGGCGTCCTCGAGCATCACGGCGAAGTACTCGAGGTGGAAGGCATCGCGCAGCGTGGACTCCACGCAGACGTTGGTCGCGATGCCGGTGAACACGAGGTGGCGGATGCCGCGCGAGCGCAGCGTGCTGTCGAGCGTGCTGTTGAAGAAGCCGCTGTAGCGGGTCTTGGGCACGACGATGTCGCCGGGCTGCGGCTTCATCTCGTCGATGAGCTCGTAGTCCCAGCCGCCCTTGGCGAGGAAGCGGCCCTGCAGTTCGGGCCGCGCGCGCATGGTCTTGAGCGCGTTCGACTTGTGCCAGTTGGGCGAGCCGGGACCGCCGGCCTCGACATAGCCGGCGTCCCAGCCGTTCTGCAGGAACACGACCAGCAGGCCGGCCGCGCGCGCCGCGGCGATGGCGCGCACGATGCCGGCGATGGTGCCCTGCGCGCCCGAGATGTCGAAGCCGGCCGAATCGACGTAGCCGCCGAGCGAGGCATAGGCGTTCTGCATGTCGACCACGACGAGCGCGGTGTCGCTCGCATGCAGCGCGAGCGGCTCGGGGCGCGCGGGCAGGATCAGCGGGGCGGGCGCGCCCGCGGCGCGCGGCGCGCCGACGGGCGTGGTCGAGGTGAGGGTGGCGTTGCGGGCCGGTGCGTTCATGGCGTGCCCCGGTTCAGGCCGCGAGGCGTTCGGGTTCGGCGCGCGAGGGCACCGGGCTCGGCACGTGCGCGCGGCTCTTCATCAGCGGCTGGATGCGCTCGCCGAAGGCCTCGACGCCCGCGAGGAAGTCGTCGAAGGTCAGCAGCACGCCCTCGGTGCCGGGCACCTCGGCCACCTCGTCGAGCAGGCGCGCCACGGTTTCGTAGGAGCCCACGAGCGTGCCCATGTTGATGTTCACGGCCGAGGTCGGGTCGGCCATCTGCCGCACGTTGGTGTCGGCGCCCGATTTGGTGTCGGCCGCGCCCTGCGCGCCGAGCCAGGCGATGGCCTCGCTGTCGGCGCCGGCCTTGTAGTGCTCCCACTTGGCGCGCGCGGCCTCGTCGGTCTCGTCGGCGATCACCATCATCAGCACATAGCTGGTGACGTGGCGGCCCGTGGCGGCGCTGGCCTCGATCAGCTTCTCGGCCGCGGGCGCGAAGGCGCGCGGCGTGTTCACGCCCTTGCCGAAGCAGAAGTTGTAGTCGGCGTACTTGGCCGAGAACGCCATGCCGGCGTCGCTCTGGCCGGCGCAGATCACCTTCATGTCGACCTGCGGGCGCGGGCTCAGGCGGCAGTCGTCCATCCGGAAATGCGTGCCCTTGAAGTCGCAGCGGCCCGTGCCCCAGAGATCGCGCAGCACCTGGATGTATTCGGACAGGTATTCGTAGCGCGTGCCGAAGAACTGGTCGCCGGGCCACATGCCCATCTGCGAGTACTCGGGGCGCTGCCAGCCGGTGACGAGGTTGAGGCCGAAGCGGCCGTTGGAGATCGAGTCGATGGTCGAGGCCATGCGCGCGACGATGGCCGGCGGCATGACCAGCGAGGCCGCGGTGGCGAACAGCTTGATCTTGGTGGTGACGGCCGCGAGCCCGGCCATGAGCGTGAAAGACTCGAGGTTGTGGTCCCAGAACTCCGTCTTGCCGCCGAAGCCGCGCAGCTTGATCATCGACAGCGCGAAGTCGACGCCGTAGTGCTCGGCCTTCAGCGTGATCGCCTTGTTGAGCTCGAAGCTGGGCTTGTACTGCGGGGCGTTCTCGGACAGCAGCCAGCCGTTGTTGCCGATGGGAATGAAGATGCCGACGTTCATGGAAGAGCTCCGGTTGCGGGATGGCGAGGCTCCTTGCATGCGGCGTGCCAGTCGGAAAAATCCTTTCAAATCAATGGCTTGATGATTTTTAGGGCCGTTGTTTTGTCCAAATGGTCCAAAGTGGAGCGGTCGATCGCCCGAGGCTGCGGCGGCACGGTGCGCGCCGTGCCAAAGCAGTGCAGTGCCCGCGTCACGCACGGCGCGGCAGAATCACGCCCATGCCCAAGTCCCCACTCCGCACCGCCGCGGCCATCGGCGGCACCGCCGACGACATCGAGGCCGCCTTCTACGAGGCGCTGCAGCGCGGCGACATCGACGCGCTGATGGCCTGCTGGGCCGACGAGGACGAGGTGTTCTGCGTCCATCCGGGCGGTCCGCGGCTGGTGGGCACGGCGGCGATCCGCTCGGCCTTCGAGCAGATGTTCGGCAACGGCGCGATCCACGCCACGCCCGCGCACGTGCGCAAGATCGACTCGATCGCGAGCGCGGTCCACAACGTGCTCGAGCGCATCGAGGTGCTCACGGTCGAGGGACCGCGCCATGCCTTCGTGCTGGCGACCAACGTCTATCACAAGACCGCGCAGGGCTGGCGCATGGTGGCGCACCATGCGAGCCCGGGCAGCGCGCGCGAGCCCGACGACGCGAACGAGCTGCCGCAGATGCTGCACTGAGCGCCGGGCGTTCTCTTCCTTCGTTCGATGTCCGCGTTCCTTCCTTCTTCCTTTCCCTCCGGCACGCCCGATGCGCCGACGCCGTCCGCGATGGACTACCTGGCGCCACGCTGGCTGCCCGGCGGCAACCTGCAGACGATCTGGGGCGCGCTCTATGCGCGCCGCTTCGAGGGCGCGGCGCCGGTCTACCGGCGCGAGCGCTGGACCGCGCCCGACGGCGACTTCGTCGACGTGGACTTCGCCGATGCGCCCGGTTCGCAGGGCGAGTCTGGCGGCCGGCCCTTGCTGGTGCTGTTTCATGGCCTCGAGGGTTCCTCGCGCAGCCACTATGCCGAGGCCTTCGCCGACTTCGCCGCCGCGCGCGGCATGGACTTCGCGGTGCCGCATTTCCGCGGCTGCAGCGGCGAGATGAACCTCGCGCCGCGTGCCTACCACTCGGGTGACTTCGAGGAGATCGGCTGGATCCTGGCGCGCATGCGCGCGAGCCGCAAGGACGGCGCGCCGGTGCTCGCGGCCGGCGTCTCGCTCGGCGGCAATGCGCTGATGCGCTGGGCCGGCGAGGCCGGCGAGAGCGCCTCGCGGGTGGTGAGCGCGGTGGCCTCGGTGTGCTCGCCGCTCGATCTCGCGGCGGGCGGCGATGCCATCGGCCGCGGTTTCAACCGGCTGGTCTACACCCGCATGTTCCTCGCGACCATGAAGCCCAAGGCGCTGGCCAAGCTGGCGCAGTTCCCGGGGCTGTTCGATGGCGCCCGGCTCGCGGCCGCGCGCGACCTGCGGACCTTCGACGACGTCTTCACCGCGCCGCTGCACGGCTTCGTCGACGCGGACGACTACTGGCGGCGCGGCTCGGCCAAGCCGCACCTGGGCGCGATCCGCGTGCCCGCGCTGGCGGTCAACGCACGCAACGATCCCTTCATTCCCGCGGCCAGCCTGCCGCGGCCCGGCGAGGTCGGCCGCCACGTCACGCTGTGGCAGCCCGCGCACGGCGGCCACGTGGGCTTTCCGATGGGGCGGCCGCCGGGCCATGTGCGCGGCATGCCCGAGCAGGTCGGGCGCTGGCTCTGCCGCCAGGCCGGCGTGCCGGCCGACGCGGTGCGCGCGGCGCCGCGAGGACAATGAGGCCATGGACGACATCGTCAGACAGGCCCTGGCCAAGTGGCCCAACGTTCCGCACTGCTACGGCTGGCTCGGCCTCGACGCGCGCGGCAACTGGTACATGCGCGACGACCGCACCCAGGCCCAGGGACCGTTTCCGGCCGCCAAGGGCTCGATGCTGCGGCACGACAAGCTGATCGACTTCATCCACCGCAACTACGAGCACGACGACGAGGGCCAGTGGTTCTTCCAGAACGGGCCGCAGCGGGTCTACGTGGAGCTGGAGGCGGCGCCGCTGGTGTGGCGCATCGCCGAGACCGGCTTCGCGGTGACGGCCCACACGGGGCAGGCCGTCGAGGTCACGGGCTGCCTGCTCGACGAGCATGGGCACCTCTATCTGTCGGCGGGCCTCGGCCTGGGGTTGGTCCACACGCAGGACGTGGGGCTCGCGGCCGATGCGATCGAGCAGGGGTTGTGGACGCCCGAGACGGTGACGGCGGCGGAACTACCGGCGCGCTTCGGGCATGTGCTGAGCCCGGCCGAACGCCATGCTACGCAAGCCTGAATTGCTATCTAAAACGTAGCAAGCGAACACGAAAAAGCCGGCGCGAAGCCGGCTTTTTGCTGGGCGGACGCGGCGCGCGGGCCGCGGTCCTCTTCCGAATTACTTGCTGGCGCTGGCCGCCGGAGCCGCAGGCGCCGCGCCCGAAGCCGCGGGTGCTGCGGCGGCCGAAGCGCCATCGGCCGGGGCTGCCGCCGCCGGACGCTCGGGCACCGGGAACTTGGCGCCGCCGGCGTTGGCCATGTAGACCACGGCACGGCCGATCTCGAGGTCCTCGAAGTCGCCGCCGCCCTGGGCCGGCATCGCGCCCTTGCCCTTGAGCGCATGCTCGAGCAGCGTGGCGTAGCCCTGGCCGATGCGCGGGCCCCAGGCAGCCGCGTCGTTCAGATGCGGTGCGCCGGGAATGCCGGGCGCGCCGTGGCAAGCGACGCACTGGGCCTTGAACACCGCTTCGCCGGCCGCCAGCGGGCGGTTGGCATCGCGGATCTCGATCGCGCCGATCTTCTTCAGGCGCTCGCCGACCTCGCGGTCGCGGGCTTCCTGGGTGACGCCGTAGAGCGCCATGTTGTCGCCCTCGGCGGTACCTGCCGGCTTGTTGCCGGACACCACGTAGGCAACGAGGCCCACGATGATGAAGATGGGTGCGAGGAAGGAGAAAAAGACCGCCAGCAGCAGTTGCTTGGGATTCTTGATCGGACCGGTGTGGGCTTCTTCGGTGGCCTGGTAATGCGGGTCTGCGCTCATGGCGTCCTCAAAATCGGGGGCTCGTCGGGGGGCGTTTTTCGAATCAACCGACGATTATAGAGAGGCCCTTCGCCGCAAGGCGAAGGGCCTGTCGCATGAGCGTGCGCGGATTTGCGCGCAAACAACCGTCGAGGCGGCTTCAGCCCTTGCGGCGGATGACGACGGCGGGCGGCGTTTCGGCCGCGCCGGTCGTGGCCGCGGGGGCCGCGCCACCGCTCGCGCCGCTCGTCGCGGTGCCGGCCGCGGCCGCATCGCGCGAGGCCCAGCCGCCGCCCAGCGTCTTGTACAGCGTGACCTGGTTCTGCAGCAGCTGCAGCTGCGTGGTCACGGCCGACTGCTGCGCCGTGAACAGCGAACGCTGCGCGTCGAGCAGGTCGAGCGCGCTGGCCACGCCGTTGCGGTAGCGCAGGTCCGAGAGCTTGAAGCGCACCGCCTCGGCATCGGCCTGCGCCCGCTGCGCGCGCGCCTGCTCGCCGAAGGTGGCGCGGCCCGCGAGCGCATCGGCCACTTCGCGGAACGCGGTCTGGATCGACTTCTCGTACTGCGCCACCGCGATCTCGCGCCCGGCCTTGGCCGAGTCGAGGCCCGCGATGTTGCGGCCCGCGTCGAACAGCGGCAGCGTGACCGAGGGCGCGAAGCTCCAGGCCTTGGTGCCGCGGTCGAACAGGTTCGAGAACTCGCTGCTCGCGGTGCCGATCGAGGTGGTCAGCGAGACGCGCGGGAAGAAGTTCGCGCGCGCCGCGCCGATGTTGGCGTTGGCGCCGATCAGCTGCTGCTCGGCCGCGCGGATGTCGGGCCGCTCGGCCAGCAGGTCGGAGGGCAGGCCCGCGGGCACGTCGGGGATCGGGCGGATGCCGCCCAGGCCCTTGGCGCCCGCGAAGGCGCTGGCCGGCACCGGTGCACCCAGCAGCAGCGCGAGCGCGTTCTCGTCCTGCTGGCGCGTGCGCAGCTGCTGCGCATAGGCGGCGCGCGCGGTCTCGGCCAGCGAGTTGGCGGCCTGGAAGTCGAGCTCGGACGACACGCCGTTGTCGAAGCGCAGCTTGGTCAGCCGCACCGATTCCTCGCGCGTGCTCAAGGTCTGGCGCGTGATCTCGAGCAGCTCGTCGTCGGCCAGCACCGTGAGCCAGCCGTTGGCGACCGCGGCGATCAGGCTGATCTGCGCGGCCTTGCGCGTTTCGTCGGTCGCGAGGTACTGCGCCAGCGCCTGGTCCTTCAGCGCGCGGATGCGGCCGAAGAAGTCGATCTCCCAGGCAGTGATGCCGAGGTTGACCGAGTACTGCGACGTCACGCTGCCCTGGCTGCTGTCGATCGCCTGGTACGGGTTGGGGCTCGAGCGCGAGCCGTTGCCCGACAGGCCCAGCGCGGGGAACAGGTCGGCGCGCTGGATCTGGAACTGCGCGCGCGCCTGCTCGATGTTGAGCACCGAGACGCGCAGGTCGCGGTTGTTGGCCAGCGCAGTCTGGATCAGGCCCGCGAGGCGCGGGTCGGTGAAGAAGTCCTGCCACGGCATGGCGGACGCCGCCGGCCCGGCCGGCTGCGCCGGATCGCCCGGGTAGGTGGTGGGCACCGGCGCCGCGGGGCGCTCGTAGGTGGGGATCAGCGAGCAGCCGGCCAGCAGCAGCGTGGCCGCCAGCGCGGTGGGAATCAGTCTGTTATTGAGATTCATGTTTTTCCTCCGAGATGCCGGCGGCTTGCGCATGCCGCTTGTCGGCCTCGTGCTGGCGCGCGCTGCCCTTGAACAGCGTGCGCACCACCACGAAGAAGACCGGCACGAAGATCACCGCGAGCAGGGTGCCCGTCACCATCCCGCCGAGCACGCCGGTGCCGATGGCGCGCTGGCTCGCCGAGCCGGCACCCGAGGCCGTGAACAGCGGCACCACGCCGAGGCCGAAGGCCAGCGAGGTCATGATGATCGGCCGGAACCGCAGGTGCGCGGCCTCGAGCGCCGACTCGATCACGCCGCGGCCCTGCGCCTGCAGGTCCTTGGCGAACTCGATGATCAGGATCGCGTTCTTCGCCGACAAGCCGATGATCGTGATCAGGCCCACCTGGAAGTACACGTCGTTCGAGTACGAACGCAACAGCGTCGCGAGCAGCACGCCGATCACGCCCAGCGGCACTACCAGGATCACCGACAGCGGGATCGACCAGCTCTCGTACAGCGCGGCCAGGCAGAGGAACACCGCCAGGATCGCGAAGCCGTAGAGGATCATGGCCTGCGAGCCGGCGAGCTTTTCCTCGCGCGACTGGCCGGTCCACTCGAAGCCGAAGCCTTGCGGCAGCTGCGAGGCGAGCTTTTCCATCTCGGCCATCGCGGCACCGGTGCTGTAGCCGGCCGCCGCGTCGCCGCTGATGCGCATCGCGGGATAGCCGTTGTAGCGCACCGTCTGCGTCGCGCCGGTGACCCACTTGGTGGTCGCGAACGCGCCCAGCGGCACCGGCTGGCCCTGTGCGTTGGTCGCATTGAGCTTGAGCATGTCCTCGGGCTGCATCCGCGCCGGGGCATCGGCCTGCACCACCACGCGCTGCAGGCGGCCGCGGTTCGGGAAGTCGTTGATGTAGCTCGAACCCAGCGCGGTCGACAGCGCGCCATTGATCGCGTCGAAACTCACGCCCAGGGCGTTGGCCTTGTCGCGGTCGATGTCGATCTGCAACTGCGGTGCGTCTTCCAGGCCGTCGGGACGGACCTGCGACAGGATCTTGCTCTGCGAGGCCATGCCCAGCAGCTGGTTGCGCGCGTTGACGAGCGCCTCGTGGCCCGCGCCCGAGCGGTCCTGCAGCCGGAAGCTGAAGCCGCTGGCGTTGCCCAGTTCGGGAATCGGCGGCGGGCTCAGCGGATAGATGAAGGCGTCGCGGATGCCCGAGAGCGCGCCGAAGGCCCGGCCGGCGAGCGCGCTGGCCGAATTGCCCGGGTCCTTGCGCTCCTCCCAGTCCTTGAGCGTCACGAAGGCGAGGCCCGCGTTCTGGCCCTGGCCCGAGAAGCTGAAGCCCATCACGCTCACGATGCTCTGCACTTCGGGCTGCTTCATGATGAAGCCCTCGACCTGCTGCATCACCGACAGCGCACGTTCCTGCGTCGCGCCCGGCGGCAGTTGCACGTTCACGATGATGTTGCCCTGGTCTTCCTGCGGCAGGAACGAACTCGGCAGGTGCGTGTAGAAGTACACCACCGCGCCGATGATCGCCGCGTAGATGATCAGGTAGCGCGCGGCGCGGCGCAGGATGCGCGCGACGACGCTTTCATAGCCCTTGGCGGTGCGCGAGAAGCCGCGGTTGAACCAGCCGAAGAAGCCGCGCTTCTCGTGGTGGTGGCCGGCTTCCACCGGCTTGAGCAGCGTGGCGCACAGCGCCGGCGTGAGCGACAGCGCCATGAAGGCCGAGAAGCCGATCGAGGCCACCATCACCGCCGAGAACTGGCGGTAGATGTTGCCGGTCGAACCCGCGAAGAAGGCCAGCGGCACGAACACCGAGATCAGCACCACGGTCACGCCGATGATGGCGCCCGAGATCTGCTGCATCGCCTTGCGCGTGGCTTCCAGCGGCGACAGCCCTTCCTCGCTCATGATGCGTTCGACGTTCTCCACCACCACGATCGCGTCGTCCACCACGATGCCGATCACCAGCACCATGCCGAACATGGTCAGCACGTTGATCGAGAAGCCCAAAGCGAGCAGGGTGGCGAAGGTACCGAGCAGCGCGATCGGCACCACGATGGTCGGGATGATCGTGTAGCGCCAGTTCTGCAGGAACAGGAACATCACGAGGAACACCAGCGCGACGGCCTCGAACAGCGTCTTCACCACTTCGGTGATCGAGATCTGCACGAAGCGCGAGCTGTCGTAGGGGATGTCCCATTTCACGCCCTTGGGGAAGTAGCGTTCGAGCTCGACCATCTTCGCGCGTACGGCCTTGGCCGAGCGCAGCGCGTTGCCGGTCGGCGTGGGCTGCACGCCGACGCCCACCGCGGGCACGCCGTTCAGGCGCGCCGAGGTGGCATAGCTCTGGCCGCCGAGTTCGACGCGCGCCACGTCCTTCAGGCGCACGGTCGAGCCGTCGGTGTTGGCGCGCAGCACGATCTCGCGGAACTGCTCGACGCTGGTGAGCTGCCCGTTGACCGTCACCGTGGCGGCGATGGCCTGGCCCGGCACGTTCGGCAGGTCGCCGAGCGTGCCCGAGGCCACCTGGGCGTTCTGGGCGCGGATCGCGGTGTTGACGTCGGACGGTGACAGGTTGAAGCCCTGCAGCTTGGCCGGATCGATCCAGATGCGCATCGCATTCTCGGAACCGAACAGCTGCACCTTGCCCACGCCCTCGATGCGCTGCAGCTCGGGCACGATGTTGCGCGCGACGTAGTCGCCGAGCGCCACCGGGTCGACGTCGGGGTTGTCCGACGAGAGCAGCGCGAACAGCAGGAAGTTGTCGCGCGACTTGTCGACCTGCACGCCCTGCTGCGTCACGGCCGAGGGCAGCCGCGGCGTGGCGCGCGAGAGCCGGTTCTGCACGTCGACCTGCGCGAGGTCTTCGTTGGTGCCGGGCTCGAAGCTGATGGTGATCGCGCCGGTACCGTCGGCCTGCGCCACCGATTCCATGTAGATCAGGCCGGGCGAGCCGTTCATTTCGCGCTCGATGACGGACAGCACGCTGTCCTCGAGCGTCTGGGCCGAGGCACCCGGATAGGCCACGTTGATCACGATGGCGGGCGGCGCCACCGGCGGGTACTGGGCGATCGGCAACTGCGTGATGGACACGCCGCCGAGAACGATGACGAACAGTGCGATCACCCACGCGAAGATGGGTCGATCGATGAAGAATTTGGCCATTGCGGGCGCGCTCCTTGATTACTTCTTCTCGGCCGGAGCCGAGGCTGCCTTCTGGGGGGCGGGTGCCGCGCCAGAGGCTGCCGGCGCGGCGGCGGGCGCCGCACCGTTGGGATTCGGTTTCGTCCACGGGACGGCCTTCACGGGCGTGCCCGGCGGCATCATCTGCAGGCGCTGGAAGCCGTCGACCATCACCTGTTCGCCGGCCTTCAGGCCTTCGAGCACCACCCACTGGTTGTCCTTGGCGGCGCTGATCTTCACCGTGCGCTGGCTCAGCTTGCCGTCCGCGCCCACCACCGTCAGGTGGTCACCCTGCTGGGTGCGCGTGACCGCCTGCTGCGGCACCGTGATCGCGTTGCTGACCTGCGCCTGCTCGAGCTTCACGCGCACGTACAGGCCCGGCAGCAGCTCGCCCTTGGGGTTGGGGATCTCGGCGCGCAGCGTGACCTGGCCGGTGGTGGCGTCGACCGTGAGGTCGGAGAACAGCAGCTTGCCGTCCTGGCCGTAGTCGGTGCCGTCCTCGAGCACCAGGCGGATGCTGGCCGCGTCTTCGCCGCTGGCGCGCTTGTACTGGCCCGCGGCGACCGCGCGGCGCAGCTTCAGCACGTCGGAGGCCGACTGCGTGAAGTTCACGTACAGCGGATTGATCTGCTGCACCACGGCCAGCTCGGTGGCATCGCCCTGGCCGACCAGCGCGCCTTCGGTGACCAGCGCGCGGCCGATGCGGCCCGAGATCGGCGAGGTCACGTCGGCGTAGCCCTGGTTGATCTTCGCGGTCTGCAGCGCGGCGCGGCTGGCGGCCACGTCGGCCTCTGCGGTCTTCTGCGAAGCCACCGCGTTGACGTATTCCTGCTTGCTCACGGCATTGGCCTCGACCAGCGGCTTGTAGCGGTCGGCCAGGGCCTTGGCCTGCGCGGCATTGGCTTCGGAGCGGGCCAGTGCGGCCTGCGCGTTCTGCGTGGCGGCCACCAGCGGTGCCGGATCGATGCGGAACAGCAGCTGGCCGGCCTTCACGTCGCTGCCTTCGCGGAATTCGCGCTTGAGCAGGATGCCGGCGGCACGGGCGCGCACCTGGGCCACGCGCGAGGCCTCGAGGCGGCCCGGCAGTTCGGTCACCAGGCCGACATCGCCCGGCGCCGCGACGATCACGCCCACTTCGGGGGCGGGATGGCCGCCGCCACCACCACCGGCAGCACCGGCGCCGGCTGGCGCGTCGCTCTTCGAACAACCCGCGATGACCAGCAACACGACGGCAGCCACGGTCGCGAGGCGCGGCGAAAGAAACGATGGGCGCGAAACATGCAGGAGAGGCATGCGATTCCTTTGAAGCGAAGACGGGAGACGGCGATTTTTGCGGCCGCGCCGGAAAGCCAGCACGGCCAGGTGGGCCATCGGGAAGGGCGACAGTTTACATACATTCATGGATGTATAGTGACATCCACGCAATGGCCCCACGATATGCAAAGGGCGTTGCCTTTACAAATCAGGAGACTTGGTGGCACGTCGTACGAAGGAAGAAGCACTGGCGACGCGGAATCGACTGCTCGATGCCGCGGAGTTGCTGTTTCAGGCGCAAGGGGTCTCCCAGACCACGCTGCAGCAGATCGCGCAGCAGGCCGGGGCGACGCGGGGCGCGATCTATTGGCATTTCAAGGACAAGGCCGATCTCTTCAACGCGATGATGGAGCGGGTCATTCTTCCGCTGGAGGCGCCGCCCAAGGCCGCGGCCCTGAGCCATGACGACCCGCTGGCCGAGATCGAGGAGGGCATGGTGCATGCGCTGACTCTCATGACCACCGACCCGCAGGTGCGCCGCGTGTTCGACGTGGCAACCCACAAGGTCGAATACACCCACGACATGGCCTCGGTGCAGCAGCGCCATCTCGATGCGCGCAATGCCTGCGTGGTCGATTTCGAGAAGGCCCTGCGGCTGGCCGCGCGGCGCGCCCGCATCAAGCTGCCGGTGCCCGGCAGCGTGGCGGCGCAGGGGCTGCATGCGCTGATCAGCGGGCTGATCCAGAACTGGCTGCTCGATCCCGCGGCCTTCGACCTCGTGCCCACGGGCCGGCGCACCTTCCGCGTGTACCTCGCGGGCCTCGGTTTCGCGCGGCAGACGGGGGCGAATGGCGCGGCCGTGCACGAAGCCGAAACAGCGGCCGCGTGATAGGCGATAATGCGAGGCTCCGGTTTCACCGGAAACCCATTTCTCGCTGTATTTCAACGGATAGAATTCGGCCCTCCGAAGGCTGAGATCCAGGTTCGATTCCTGGCGGCGGGACCAGACACACGGCAAAAAGGCCGGAAGCTCCAAGGGGCTTCCGGCCTTTTTCATGGGGCGGTCATCGGGCGAAGGCAGGTCGCCCGCGCTTCAGACCCGGCAATCCGGCGCCAGCCGGTCGAGCGTCTGCACGATGCGCATCGACAGCCGCTGCGAATAGGCGCCTGCCGGATGCAGGATGTCGGCCATCTCGCTGGCCCTGAACTCTTCCGCACCCCAGTCGGCGAAGCCCGCGCCGGTGTCCTGCGCCACCTTGCGGATGGCCGCGTCGTACTTGTCGCGGCCCGGCACCGCGATGCGCTGGCGCGACAGCCCCGTGACGATCACGACCCGGCCCTCGCGCATCGCGGTGGCGATCATGCTGCGCAGCGGAGCCTCCACCGGCAGCGACAGCGCCGCGTCGTTGATGCCGTGGCCGATGACCACGAACCGCGCCTCGCGCTTCTCGCTCGCGAAGCTCGCGGCGCGCGTGGTGGCCGTCTCGCCATTGGCGGTGCGGTCGTCGATGGTGTAGCGCGGCCGCAGCCGCTTCAGCGCCGCGGCCGGCGGTTCGGCCAGCCGCTGGTTGCCGCCGTAGCCGCCGTGCAGGATCGAGTCGCCATAGAGCACGACGCTGCAATTGGGCGCGGCCGCGGCGGCAGGGGCCGCCGGCGTGGCGGGCGCGGCGGCGACCTGGGGCGGCGCCTCGGGCGCGCGCTGCACGGCCGGCGCAAACGGCACCGCTGGCGCGAGCGCCACGGGCGCGGGCGGCCGGGCCTTGTCGGGGGCGGACACTCCGCAGGCCGCGAGCGCGCAGGCACCCAGGAGGGAAAGGAGGGCCCGCGACGCGCGCGAGGCCTGGCGCGCACGGGCGTGCACTGCGAGATGGGAAGACATGGGAGGGGGAATCCGGTTCCGAGGTCGCCATCTTGCGAGTGCAATGTGGAGCAACTGTGAAGATCGTACCCCCGACATGGCCTTGCTTGCTTTTGCGGGCCGTCGCGCAGCCAATCGCCGCAGGGCCGCCCGTGCCATCGCCCCGCGCGGCATCATCGGCATCCATCATGAGAATCGGCATCCGGACCAAGCTCTTCTTCTTCCTGCTGGTGGCTTGCGCCGCCGTGGTGGTGGTTCAGGCCGGCGCCATGCGCTTCGTGTTCGCGCGCGGCTTCCTCGGCTACCTCAACCAGCAGGGCCGCGCGCATGTCGAGGAGATGCTGCCGCGCGTGGCCGCGGCCTATGCGGCGCACGGCGACTGGCAGTTCCTGCGGCAGGACTTCCGCAACTGGATGGAGCTGGTGCTGCCGATCGCGCGCGAACCCGGCGTGGATCCGGCGCCGCAGCTCGCCTCGTCCGACCAGACCGGCGCCCTCGCGCGCATCGGCCTGCTCGACGCGCACCTGCGCCGCGTGGTCGGCAATCCCTCGGTCGGGCCGGACTCGATCCGGCTGCCGGTGACGGTCGACGGGCGCATCGTCGGCTGGGTGGCGATGGTGCCCTTCGAGGACGTGTTGCCCAAGGACGACGCGCGCTTCCTCGAACGGCAGTTCAAGGCCCTGACGCTGATCGGCCTGGGCTCGATCGCGGTGGCGGCGCTGCTGACCTTCGTGCTGTCGCGCGCGCTGCTGCGGCGGGTGCGCGGCATGGCCCGCGCCACGCAGCGGCTGGCCGCCGGCGACTACGCCTCGCGCATCGAGGTCGGCTCGAACGACGAGCTCGGCCATCTCGCGAAGGACTTCAACCGCATGGCGCAGACGCTGGAACACACCGAGCGCGCGCGCCGCACCTTCATGGCCGACATCTCGCACGAGCTGCGCACGCCGCTGGCGGTGCTGCGCGCCGAACTCGAGGCGATCCAGGACGGCATCCGCTCGACCACCGCGCAGTCGGTCGATGCGATGCATGCCGAGGTCGGCCGGCTGGGCAAGCTGGTCGACGACCTGCACGACCTCTCGCTGACCGACATCGGCGCGATGACCTACCGGCGCACGCCGATCGACGTCGCCACCGTGCTGCGCGCGGCGGTCGGCAGCATGCAGGGCCGGCTCGAGGCGGAGGGGCTCGAGCTGCGGGTACGGATCGCGCAGGCACCGCTGTCCATCAGCGGCGACGAGCGGCGGCTGCAGCAACTGGCGGCGAACCTGCTCGAGAACTCGCTGCGCTACACCGACCGCGGCGGCGTGGTGCAGGTGCGCGCCGATCGTCACGAGAGCGGCGTGCGCATCGTGGTGGAGGACGGCGCGCCCGGCGTGCCGAGCGACAAGCTCGGGAAGCTGTTCGAGCGCTTCTACCGCGTCGAGGGCTCGCGCAACCGCGCCAGCGGCGGCAGCGGGCTGGGCCTGGCGATCTGCCGCAACATCGTCGAGGCGCACGAGGGCCGCATCCAGGCCCAGGCCTCGCCGTTCGGCGGACTGCGCATCGTCATCGACCTGCCGGGGATCGACGCATGAGCTCGGGCCTTCCGACCCTGGGCCATGTGCTCGTCGTCGAGGACGAGCCGCGGCTGGCGGCCGTGCTCGGCGACTACCTCGCGGCGGCCGGCTACACGCACCACTGGGTCGCCGACGGCAACGCGGCGCTGCCGGCCTTCCATGCGCAGCGGCCCGACCTGGTGCTGCTCGACCTGATGCTGCCCGGCCGCGACGGTGTGGAGATCTGCCGCGACCTGCGGCGCCTCGGCGCGGTGCCGGTGATCATGGTCACCGCGCGCGTCGAGGAGGTCGATCGCCTGCTGGGGCTGGAGATCGGCGCCGACGACTACGTGTGCAAGCCCTTCAGCCCGCGCGAGGTGGTGGCGCGCGTGGGCGCGGTGCTGCGGCGGCATCGGGCCGCGAGCGCCAGGCCCGCGGCCGCGTCGGCGCAGGCCCCGCTGCTGGTGGTCGAGGCCACGGGCCGCGCCAGCGTGCGCGGCCGCGAGCTCGACCTCACGCCGGTCGAGTTCCGCCTGCTG
Organism: Variovorax sp. PDC80; assembly: GCF_900115375.1. Lineage (NCBI taxonomy): Bacteria > Pseudomonadati > Pseudomonadota > Betaproteobacteria > Burkholderiales > Comamonadaceae > Variovorax > Variovorax sp. PDC80. The sequence continues at coordinate 89,441 of NZ_FOWG01000011.1, forward strand.
GCCGTGCTGCATGGGGCGCTGGGCCGTGCCTTCTCGCGCGACCAGTTGCTGGGCCGCATCTACGACGACCGGCGCGTCGTGACCGATCGCACCATCGACAGCCACATCAAGAACCTGCGCCGCAAGCTCGCCGAGGCCGGTGGCTCGGAGGACTGGATCAAGTCGATCTACAGCGTCGGCTACCGCATGGAGCTCTGAGCGCCCGCTTCGGCGAAGTGCGAGGGCGGGCGGCCCAGCGTGCGGCGGAACATGGTCGAGAACGCGGCGGGGCTGTCGTAGCCCAGGTCCAGCGCCACCGTCGTCACCGGCTCGCCGGCCGCCAATCGCGACAGCGCCAGCAGCACGCAGGCGCGCTGGCGCCACTGGCCGAAGGCCATGCCGGTCTCGCGGCCGAAGCGGCGGCTGAAGGTGCGTTCGCTCACATGCAGCCGCGCGGCCCATTGCGCCGGCGTGGCGTGGATGTTGGGCGCGCGCAGGAAGTCCAGGCACAGCGCGGCCAGCGCCGGCTCGCGCGGCAGCGGCAGGTGCAGCGGCAGCGCCTCGGCGCGCGCCAGCTCGTGCAGCGCGAGCCGCATCAGCAGGCCGTCGCGGCCCTGGCGCTCGTACTCGGCGGGCACCTCGACGGCTGCCATCAGCAGCTGGCGCAGCAGCGGCGACACCTCGAGCACCTCGCACTGGCGGCCATGGCGCGGCGCCTCGCGCGGCTCGATGTAGAGGCTGCGCGTGCTCACGCCCAGCATGCGCACGCGGTGCGGCTGGCCCGCCGGTATCCACACGCCGCGCTGCGGCGGCACCACCCAGGCACCGTCGTCGGTGCCGACCTCCATCACGCCGGTGGCGCCGTAGAGGAACTGCGCGCGCCGATGGCTGTGCGTGGGCAGCAGCTGGCCCGGCGGGTAGTCGGTGCCGATCGCGAGCACCGGGCGGGCGATGGCGTCGACGGCATCGATCGGGACATTGCGCATGAGGGGAAGAAGTGGCTTGGCCGGAACGAAAACATCATTGTCCGGCTTGCGCGGGCGCGCCGCACGGCAGCGGCCTATCTTCGAGGCCTGTCTTCGTTCTCCTGGAGTGCCTCTCGTGTGGATCTATGTCCTGCTCGCGGTCTTCGGTGGCCTCGCGGGCGTCACCACCGTGCTGTTCGGTTTCGGCGGTGGCTTCGTCGTGGTGCCGCTGCTCTACCGCGTGCTGCTGCTCGCGCATGGCGAGCACAGCGCCACCGGCCGCGCGGCCATGCACATCGCGGTGGCGACCTCGACCTGCGTGATGATCGTGAGCGCGCTGCTCGCCACGCGGCGCCACCAGCGCGCCGGCACCATCGACTGGCCGCTGATCCGGCCGCTGCTCGGCTTCATCGGCCTCGGCGCCATCGTCGGTGCCGCGGCCGCGGTGCAGGCCGATGGCGGGTTCGTACGGCTGGCCTTCATCGTCTACCTGGGCGTCACCCTTCTCGACTGCCTGTTGCGCCCGGGCTTCATCGTGCGCCGTGCCACGGCGACGGCGGCCATCGCGCCGCTCTCGCGCGGCATCGCCACCGCGGGCAGCTTCGTCATCGGCCTGATCGCGGCCTTCCTCGGCGTGGGCGGCAGCGTGATGACCGTGCCGCTGATGCGCCGCCGCGGCATCGACATGACGCGCGCCACCGCCATGGCCAATCCGCTGTCGCTGCCCATCGCGCTGGCCGGCACCGCCACCTACATGGCGCTGGCCTGGCGCTCGGGCGCGGCGCTCGAGGGCTGGCACCTCGGCTACGTGGACCTGCCGGCCTTCGCCGCGCTGGTCGCCGGATCGCTGCTGGGCGTGCGCGCCGCCGCGCCGCTGATCGGCCGCCTGCCCGACCGCGTGCATGCCTGGGGCTACCTCGCGCTGCTGGTGGTGGTGCTGCTGGGCATGCTGCTGCGCTGAGCCGGTTCGCGAAACGCGCGCCTGCTTGTCATCGAAGTTCGACAGTTGGGCGCCGGCGGTTGCGGCGCCGCGCCGGGCCTGCCACCATGGCCGCATGCCTTACCAACTCCATTACTGGCCCACCATCCAGGGCCGCGGCGAATTCGTGCGGCTCGCGCTCGAGGCCGCCGGTGCCGACTATGTCGACGTGGCGCGCGAGCGCGAGGACCAGGGCGGCGGCGAAAGCGCCCTTGGCCGCCGGCTTGCCGATCCCCTGCAGACGCGGCCGCCATTCGCACCGCCCTTCCTCGTCGACGGCGACATCGTTGTCGGCCAGACCGCCGCGATCCTGCTCTACCTGGGGCCGCGCCTGGGCCTGGCCGGCGTCGGCGAATCGGACGGCCTGTGGACGCATCAGCTGCAGCTCACCATCGCCGACGCGGTGGCCGAGGCGCACGACACGCACCATCCGCTCTCGACCGGCGACTACTACGAGGACCAGCGCGACGCCGCGCTGGCGCGTGCGAAGGGCTTCCGCGAGCAGCGCATCCCGAAGTTCCTGAACTGGTTCGAGCGCGTGCTGCAGCGCAATCCCTCGGGCGACCTGCACCTGGTGGGCGACGTGCTGACCTACGCCGACCTCTCCCTGTTCCAGTTGGTCGACGGACTGCAGTACGCCTTTCCCAAGGCCACCGCGCACGCGCTCGCGAAGACGCCGGCGGTGGCGAAGCTGCATGCCAACGTCCGGCGCCGCCAGAGCGTGCAGGCGTACCTGCAGAGCCCGCGCCGCATCGCCTTCAACGAGGACGGCATCTTCCGGCGCTATCCCGAGCTGGACGCCTGATTCAGCGCACCAGTGCCGCCGCATCTCGCCATGCGGGCAGCGGCACCAGGCCGGCCACGGTCACGGGCCTGGCCTGCGGGCCGAACAGGTAGCGCTTCGGCACGATGCCTTCGAGGTGGCGCAGCACATCGCTGCGGTCGTCGATGAAATGCGTGATGCCCAGTTCGCGGCAGTGGTCGGCCTTCTGTGGACGCTTCAGGCAGAAGCGCAGGTTGCCGGGCGCCATGCCCGTGCGTTCGAAGAAGCGGTGGTGCGCGAGCCAGGCGCGGCTCTTGGCCTGCACGCTCGGTCCGCACTTCGACACCAGCCAGACGCGGCCCTCGAAGCGATCGACCAGCGGCGCGACGGCCTCGAACATGCCTTCGTAGGGCGGCGTGTCGAGCGCGTCCCGCAGCGAGCCGCCGATGAAGGCGGTGTCGCCGCCGTCGGCCCGTTCGGCCGCGATCAGCACGCGGCCGATGTCGATGCCCAGGCGCGGGAGATGTTGCGATGCGTTCTTCATGTCGTGTTCCTTTCTTGTGTGTGCGGTGGATCGTAGGAACGAAGCCAATCACCAGGAACTACCGATATGCGATGGGCTATCCATAGAATGGATAGGTGGACATCCCCCGCACCAACCTCGACGCGCTGCAATCCTTCGCCGTGTTCGCCGACACGCTGAACTTCAGCGAATCGGCGCGCCTGCTGCACATCAGCCAGCCGGCGCTGCATGCGAAGGTGCGCAAGCTCGCGGAGCAGCTCGACGCCAAGCTCTACCTGCGCGTGGGCAGCGCGCTGCAGCTCACGAGCGCGGGCGAACAGGTGGCGCGCCATGCGCGCGAGCTGCTGCTGCTCAACCAGCGCTTCGTGAAGGGGCTCGCGCAGGGGCAGGAGCAGGCGGTGGTGAGCCTCGCGGCCGGCGAGGGTGCCTACCTCTACCTGCTGGGCAAGGCGCTGTCGCAGTTCTCGGGGCCGGGGGCCTCGCCGCACCTGCAATTGCTCACGCGCAACCGCGACGCCTCGGTGCAGGCGGTGCGAGCGGGCCAGGCACAGCTGGGCATCGCACCGCTGGGCGGCGTGCCGGCCGACCTGCATGCGGTGCGGCTCACGGTCGTCGGCCAGGTGCTGGTGCTGCCGCGCGCGCATGCGCTGGCCTCGCGCCGTTCGGTGCGCTTGCGCGACCTGCAGGGCGCGAACCTGATCGTGCCGCCCGCGGGTCGGCCGCACCGCGAACTGCTCGGCCGGCTGCTGCAGGCCGAGTCGGTGTCGTGGCAGCCCTCGCTCGAGGCCGATGGCTGGGAGCTGATGCTGCGCTTCGCCCAACTGGGCTTCGGGCTGACGGTGGTGAATGCCTGCTGCCGCATTCCCAAGGGCCTGGTGGCGGTGCCGCTGCAGGGCTATCCGCCGCTCGAGTACCACCTGTTCCGCGCGGCCGACCGTCCGCCGTCCGTGCATGCGCAGCGCCTGTGGAATGCGCTGCTCGCGCAGGCCGACCACTGGAAGAACGCATGACGCCCGAGGACGCGAGCCGGTTCATCGCCTACGTGCTGCGGCATGCGCCCGAATCCATCGGCCTCGCGCTCGATGCCGAGGGCTGGGCCGAGATCGATGCGCTGGTGGCCGGCGCGGTGGCCGCGGGCCGCGCGCTCACGCATGCGCAGGTCGTGCAGGCGGTCGATGCGGTCGAGCGGGGCGCGAAGAAGCGCTACGCGCTGTCGGCCGACGGCCGCTGCATCCGCGCGCTGCAGGGCCATTCGACGCCGCAGGTCCGCCGCAGCTTCGAACCGGCGGAGCCACCGGCCGTGCTGTTCCATGGCACGGCCACGCGCTTCCTCGCATCGATCCGCGCCGAAGGCCTGCGGCCCGGCGCGCGGCAGCATGTGCACCTGTCGGCCGACGAGGCGACCGCCGTGCAGGTCGGGCAGCGCCATGGCAAGGCGCATGTGCTGCGGGTCGATGCGGGCGGAATGCAGGCGCTGGGCCATGCCTTCCATCGCGCGGAGAACGGGGTCTGGCTGACGGAGGCGGTGCCGCCGCGATTCCTGTCTGGCTGGCCTTCGTCCGCCTGATCTACGCGCCCGAGCGCTGGGTGGTCGAGCGTGAGCGCGAGCGCTTGCGGGTGGTGCGGGGTTCGGCGGCGGGCAGCGCCGCGGCGCTGCGCAGGTCCTGGTTGCGCTGGTGCGCGCCCGCGATCACGCGGCGCAGGCCGCGCTCCATCGACTCGAGCTCCGAAGCCGTCATGTGCTCGTTGAACATCTCGTGGATGAGCTTCTGGTAGGGCGGCCACATCTTGCGGCGCAGCGCGCGGCCCTGCTCGGTCAGCACCGCGACGCGGCCGCGCCCGTCGGTCTCGTCGACCTCGCGCACCACCAGGCCCTCGGCCTCGAGCGTGGTGACGATGCGCGAGATGAAGCTGCGGCTGTAGACCGCGCGCTCCGCGAGCTCGTGCATGCGCATGCGGCCGTTCGGCGAGGCGTCGAGCAGCCACAGCACGTCGTACCAGGTCAGCGGCGGCAGGCCTTCCTTGCGGAAGCTGTCCTCCATGAAGTCGAGCACCAGCACATAGGCGCTGATGAAGGAGGCCCAGGTGGAGGTGCCGCGCACGGCGGTGGAACGGGGCGTTGCCATACGGGTGGAGAGCGCTTTCGGGAGTGAGCCTCGATTCTCTCTCCGCCGCGCCGGCCACCCGGGCGCGCACCGCTATGGGAGTGCCGCGTACCTGGCCTCGGGGTCGATGCCGTAGAGCGACAGGGCCCGCGCCGGCAGTTCCGCGTCGACCGCGCCGTCGTCGGCCAGCGCCTTGAGCGCCGCGAGCGCGACGTGATGGCGGTCGACCTCGAAGAAGGCGCGCAGCGCTTCGCGCGTGTCGGAGCGGCCGAAGCCGTCGGTGCCCAGGGTCACGAAGCGGCGATCGCCGACGAAGGGCCGGATCTGGTCGGGCACGATCTTCATGTAGTCGGTGGCGGCGATCGCCGGTCCGTCCTGGCCGGCCAGGCACTGCGCGACATACGAAGCGCGCGGTGCCTGCGCCGGATGCAGGCGGTTCCAGCGCTCGGCTTCGAGGCCGTTGCGGCGCAGCTCCGAGAAGCTGGTCACGCTCCAGATGTCGGCGCTCACGCCGAAGTCGCGCTGCAGCAGCGTGGCGGCCGCGATCACCTCGGAGAGGATCGCGCCGCTGCCCATCAGCTGCACATGCGGCGCGCCGGCGGCACGAGTGCCCCGCTTCAGGCGGTACATGCCTTTCACGATGCCTGCCTCGGAACCTTCGGGCATCGCCGGATGCGCGGTCTTCTCGTTGAGCAGCGTGAGGTAGTAGAAGACATCCTCCTGCGGCTCGCCGTACATCCTGCGCAGCCCGTCCTGCACGATGACCGCGATCTCGTACGCGTAGGCCGGGTCGTAGGACACGCACGACGGGATCACCGACGACAGCACGTGGCTGTGGCCGTCGTCGTGCTGCAGGCCCTCGCCCTCGAGCGTGGTGCGGCCCGAGGTCGCGCCCAACAGGAAGCCGCGCGCGCGGATGTCGCCGGCGGCCCAGGCCAGGTCGCCCACGCGCTGGAAGCCGAACATCGAATAGAAGATGTAGAACGGGATGGTGGCGACGCCGTGCGTGCTGTGCGCGGTCGCCGCCGCGATCCAGGACGACATCGCGCCCGATTCGTTGATGCCTTCCTGCAGGATCTGCCCCTGGCGGTCCTCCTTGTAGAAGCTCAGCTGGTCCGCGTCCTGCGGCGTGTAGAGCTGGCCCACGTGCGAGTAGATGCCGACCTGGCGGAACATGCCGTCCATGCCGAAGGTGCGCGACTCGTCGGGCACGATCGGCACCACGCGCGGGCCCAGCACCGGGTCCTTGAGCAGTTGCGCGAGGATGCGCACGAAGGCCATGGTGGTGGCGTACTCGCGCTCGCCGCTGCTTTGCAGATGGCTCGCGAAGGCCGCGAGCGCGGGCGTCGCCAGCGGGCCCGGTCCGCGCGAGCGTGACGGCAGGAGCCCGCCAGCGCGCTGCAGCCCGGCCTCGAGGCAGGCGGCCTCGGGGCTGCCGGGCGCGGGCTTGATGTATGGAATCTCCTCGAGCCGTTCGTCGGGCACCGGAATCGCGAAGCGATCGCGGAAGGCGCGCACGGCGGGGTCGCCCATCTTCTTCAACTGGTGGTTGATGTTGGCCGCTTCGCCGGCCGCGCCCATGCCGTAGCCCTTCACCGTCTTGGCGAGGATCACGGTCGGCTGACCCGCGTGGCGCACGGCGGCGGCATAGGCCGCATGCACCTTCAAGGGATCGTGGCCACCGCGGGCGAGGGCGCCGATCTGTGCGTCGCTCAGGTGCGCGACGCGCTGGCGCAGCTCGGGGTCCTTGCCGAAGAAGTGTTCGCGCACGTAGTCGCCGCCGTGCGACTTGAAGGCCTGGTATTCGCCGTCGACGCATTCCATCATGCGCCGGTGCAGCCGGCCGTCGTGGTCCTGCGCCAGCAGCTCGTCCCAGCCGCTGCCCCAGACGACCTTGATCACGTTCCAGCCCGCGCCGCGGTAGACGCTCTCGAGCTCCTGGATGATCTTGGCGTTGCCGCGCACCGGGCCGTCGAGGCGCTGCAGGTTGCAGTTCACCACGAAGATCAGGTTGTCGAGCTTCTCGCGGCCCGCCATCGCGACCGCGGCCAGGGTCTCGGGCTGGTCCTGCTCGCCGTCGCCGAGGAAGGCCCAGACCTTGCGGCCCTGCGCCGGGATCAGTCCGCGGTCCTCGAGGTAGCGCATGTAGCGGCCCTGGTAGGCGGCCATCAGCGGACCCAGGCCCATCGAGACGGTCGGGAACTGCCAGAAGTCCGGCATCGTGCGCGGATGTGGATAGGAGGCGAGGCCGCCGCCGATCTCGCGCCGGAAGCGGTCCATCTGCTGCTCCGACAGGCGCCCCTCGAGGTAGGCGCGCGCATAGATGCCCGGCGAGGAATGGCCCTGGATGTAGAGCATGTCGCCGAGGAACCCGGGCGTGGCGGCGCGGAAGAAGTGCCGGTAGCCGGTTTCGTAGAGCGTGGTGGCCGAGGCATAGGTCGCGATGTGGCCGCCGACGCCCGAGTGCTTGCCCGCGCGCAGCACCAGCGCCATCGCATTCCAGCGCAGGTAGGCGTCGAGCCGCAGCTCGATGTTCACGTCGCCCGGAAAGGCCGGCTGATCGGCGACGCGCACGGTGTTCACGTAGGGCGTGGTGCGCGGCGCGGCATAGCGGCCGGCGGCCGCGTGGTCCTGCTCGATCAACTGGTCCAGCAGGTAGTGGGCCCGGTCGCGGCCTTCGTGGACCACCACGGCGCGCATGGCGTCGAGCCATTCGCGTGTCTCTTGCGGATCGATGTCGTCCGCGCTCGCCAAGTCGTTCATTCGTTGCTCCTTCGTTGTGCGGTTCGTTGTTCGAACGTCGTTCGCATCTCACTGAATTTCATTATGTGGATATGAATCGTGCAATGCGCAACGGCAATGTATCCCCAGTTGATTGCAAATGCAATCAGTTGTGCTGTAACCTGCCTGGCGTGGATCGAGGCGATGTGGGGGATGAAGAAGGCTGAACTGGCCATGATTCGCCGCCATGACCTCGATCACAACGGATCTATCTGCATGCGATAGCAACTATTGATGTGGCAGATCCGTACCCATGCCCATGGCGCCCGCCGGGGCCGAAGACAACCCCTCGAGAACCCAAAGGCATCCATGCCGCCCTCCGACCCGTCATCCAGCTTTCCCACGCCCGCGCAGTTGCGCGACCTCGATCCCGCGGACCTCGCCGCGGTGGCCACCGATCTCCGACGCGCGCTGCTGCGCAGGGTGTCGCGAACCGGCGGCCATCTCGCCTCGAACCTCGGCGTGGTCGAGCTCACGCTCGCCTTGCACCACGCCTTCGACACGCCACGCGATGCGCTGGTATGGGACGTCGGCCACCAGTGCTATGCGCACAAGATCCTCACGGGCCGCGGCCCGGCCATGGGCACCCTGCGCAAGGTGGGTGGCCTGTCGGGTTTCACGTCGAGGGACGAATCGCCCTACGACCCCTTCGGTGCCGGCCATGCAGGCACGGCCGTCTCGGCGGCGCTGGGCCTGGCGATGGGCATGCGCGACGATGGCCGGCATGCCGTCGCGATCGTCGGCGACGGCGCGCTGTCGGCGGGCATGACTTTCGAGGCGCTCAACCATGCGGGCAGCTTCGCGACCCTGCCGCTCGTCGTGGTGCTCAACGACAACGGGATGTCGATCTCGCCCGCGCTGGGCGCGCTGCACCGGCATCTGCGCGGGCTGGTCGAGCGCGGCGCTTCTGCTCGAGGAGATCACCGCTCGTTGTTCGAGCTGCTCGGCCTGCGCTACACCGGTCCCATCGACGGCCACGATGTCGAGGCGCTCGTGGCCGCGTTCCACGCCGCGAAGCGATCGCGCGCGCCGCAGGTCATCCACGTCGTCACGCAAAAGGGCCGGGGCTACGCACCGGCCGAGGCGGACCCGACCACCTACCACGGCCCCGGTCCTTTCGATCTCGCCGTGGGCGTGGTCGCCAAGGCGGCGAGCCGCCCGACCTTCAGCCAGGTTTTCGGCGAATGGGTCTGCGATGCCGCGGCGAACGATCCCGCGGTCGTCGCGATCACGCCCGCGATGCGCGAGGGCTCCTGCCTGGTCGATTTCGAGCGGCGGTTTCCCTCGCGCTTCGTGGATGCCGCCATCGCGGAGCAGCATGCGGTGACGCTGGCCGCGGGGCTCGCGGCGGCCGGCATGCGGCCGATCGTCGCGATCTATTCGACCTTTCTCCAGCGCGGCTACGACCAGCTCGTCCACGACGTCTGCCTGCAGCAACTGCCGGTGCTGTTCGCGATCGACCGCGCGGGGATCGCGGGCGGCGACGGCGCCACGCACCTGGGCGCCTTCGATGTCGCGGCGCTGCGCTGCATTCCGAACCTGCTGCTGATGACGCCGGCCGACGGACACGAGTGCCGGCGCATGCTCGCGCTGGGGTTGGGCCACGATGGGCCATCGGCGGTGCGCTACCCGCGGGCCGTCGTGCCCGCGGACGACGGCGTTCGCACGGACCAGCCCCTGGCGATCGGTCGCGGCGAGGTCGTGCGTAGCTCGGCGAGGAGCAAGCCCGCCAGGGTGGCGCTGCTCGCCTTCGGCCCCTTGCTCCACGCCGCGATGGAAGCCGCCGAAGCGCTCGACGCGACCGTCGCCAACATGCGCTTCGTCAAGCCGCTGGACGAAGCGCTACTGCTCGAACTGGCCGCGACGCACGAGGTGCTCGTCACGCTCGAGGAGGCCTCGGCCATCGGCGGCGCCGGCGCGGCCTGCGCGGAGCGCATCGCGATGGAGGGGCTGCCCGTGCGGGTGCTTCGCCTGGGCTTGCCCGACGTCTTCATCGGGCATGGGGATCGAAGCGAACTGCTCGCGTTGCAGGGCCTCGATGCAGCGGGCATCGTCGGGGCGATCCGGGCGTTCGTCGAAATGCACTGACGGCCCGCGCAACGCGCGGATGTAGGGCAAACGCGCCTCTTGCCCCGCCGGCATGGCGCGGCGCCAGGGCTCTGCCCGACAATTCGCGCCGAATCCTCCGCACCCGGCGCGCCTTGTTCTTCAAAAACGCTTCCACCGACATCCGCCGTGAAGGCGAGGGGCCCCTGGCCCGGGCGAGGGCGCGCCTGCCGTCGCCGATCGCCTGCCTGGTGTTCGCGCTGTCGGTGGCGCTGCTGGTGGGCATGGGCGCCTTCTTCGGCGACCACTCGGGCGGCAAGTACCCGCCGGGCGCGACGCAGCACATCACGCGGGCCGACTGGCAGGTGCAGCGCGCGAACGGCTTCATGGCGCCGCCGCTGATCTTCGGCAGCCAGTCGCTGCCCGATGCCTGGCAGCCGGTCGAGCTGCCACTGGCGCTGCCGATCGCGCTGTTGGCCCAGGCCGACGCCAACACGATCTCGAACCCGGGCAAGGAGACGCGCATCACCTGGCTGCGGCTGAAGGTGCCGCCCCATCCCGGCCTGCGCGGACCGCTGGCGCTGTACGGCGCGCGCGTGAAGACCGACGGCACGATCGCGGTCTATGCCGATGGTCGGCTGGTGCATCGCGCACAGGAGCTGGGGCCGCTGTGGAACAGCACCCGCACGCCGTTGTGGGTGGTGTTCGAGCAGCGCGACGACGGCTCGGCCGCGCGGCCGGCCGAGATCCTGATCCGGCTCGAGCACACGCGCGCCGCGCAGGTCGGCATCGCCTCGCTGTGGCTGGGCCCGGCCGATGCGCTCAAGGGCCGCTACCAGATGCGCCAGTGGCTGCAGCAGGAACTGCCCGCGATGCTGAGCGCGGCCTTCATGGCGGTGGGCGTGTTCGCGCTGTTCGTATGGCTGTGGCGGCGCCACGAGACCGGCTACCTGCTGTTCTTCAACCTCGCGACCACCTCGTACCTGCGCGGGCTGCACTTCTACGTGGCGCTGCCGATCGCCAACGACTGGTTCGCCTGGCTCACGGTCAATGCGCTGTTCTGGCTGGTGGCGGTGGTGCACTTCGCGCTGCGGCAGCTGCACGACCGGCCGCTCACGCTGCTGACCTGGGCCGTGACGACGATCACGCTGCTCGTCAGCGTGCTGACCCTGCCCGGCATCGCGCTGCTGCCGAACACGCCGCAGGTCACGCCGCTGATCTACCTGGTGGCGGCGGCCATGGGCACGGTGGTCGGGCTGGTGGGCGGCATCAGCGCCTGGCGCCGATCGCCCGAGGGGCGGCTGGTGGCGGCCGGCATCGGCGCATGCGTGCTGCTGGGTGCCACCGACTGGATGGTGCAGAACAACATCGTGAGCCCCGAGGGCTGGTACCTGGGCGCCTATGCGAATGCCGTCACCTTCAGCGTCTTCGGCATCCTGCTGTACCGGCGCTACGTGCACGCGATCGGCGAGGTGGAGCGCGTCAACGCCAGCCTCGCGCAGCGGCTGCAGGCGCGCGAGAGCGAGCTCGACCTGAGCCATCGCCGGCTGCGCGAGGTCGAGCGGCAGAAGACCATCAGCGACGAGCGCCAGCGGCTGATGCAGGACATGCACGACGGGCTGGGCTCCTCGCTGATCAGCGCGATCCGCTCGGTGGAAGAGGGCCGGCTCAGCGACCAGAAGGTGTCGCAGATCCTCCAGGGCTGCCTCGACGACCTGAAGCTCACCATCGATTCGATGGAGCCGATCGATGCCGACCTGCTGCTGCTGCTCGCCACCTTGCGCTACCGGCTCGGGCCGCGGCTCGAGGGCATGGGCGTGTCGCTGACCTGGGAGGTGCAGGAGATCCCGCCTTTGCCGTGGCTCGATCCGTCGAGCGCGCTGCACGTGCTGCGCATCGTGCAGGAAAGCATCTCCAACATCCTGCGCCACACGCGCGCCACCACCATCCGCGTGGCGACCGGCACGGACGCCGCGCACGTGTGGGTGCGCATCGAGGACAACGGCCAGGGCTTCGACGTCGAGCAGGCCCTGACCGGCGGCCGGGGCCGCGGCCTGCAGAACATGCAGCGCCGCGCGCTCGCGGTGCAGGGCCACGTGGCGTGGGAGTCGGATGCCGCGGGCACGCGCTTCCTGCTGTGGCTGCCGCTGGTGCGGGCCGAGCGCCCTTCGGGGGCATGAGCCGTCGGGTACAGTGACGGCCCCTTGCCGCCGCACACCGACCCCTCTTCCGCCGACCACGGCATCCGTCTCGAATCCGTCGTGCTGGAGCGCGGCGCACAGCGCGTGTTCGACGGCCTCTCGCTCGAACTGCGCGACGCGCGCATCGGCGTGATCGGCGACAACGGCGCCGGCAAGAGCAGCCTGTTCCGGTTGATCAGCGGGCTGGAGCCGCCGGGCGAAGGCCGGGTGCGCGTGCATGGCTGCGACACGGTGGCCGATCGCCGGCAGCTCTCGCAGCATGTCGGCCTGATGTTCCAGAACCCCGACGACCAGATCATCTTTCCGACCGTGGCCGAGGAGCTGGCCTTCAGCCTCACGGCGCGCGGCGAATCGCGTGCCGAGGCACGCCGGCAGGCGCGCGACTTCCTCGCGCGGCGCGGCCTCGCGGCCTGGGCCGAGCGCGCCATCGGCGAACTGAGCCAGGGCCAGCGCCAGCAGGTGTGCCTGCTGGCATTGCTGATCAGCCGGCCCGCCACCCTGCTGCTCGACGAGCCGTTCGCGAGCCTCGACCTGCTGAGCCAGGCCCGGTTGTCGGCGCAGCTCGCCGCGAGCGACCAGCAGGTGCTGGTGTCGACGCATGTGCTCGAACACGTGCACGACTTCGAGCGCGTGCTGTGGCTGGCGCAGGGCCGGGTGCAGGCCGACGGCCCGGGCCGCGAGGTCTGCGAGGCCTATGCGCAGGACGTGCGGCGCCGCGCGGCGATGGACCTGCCGCATGCGTAGCCTCTACCTCGATCGCCGCACCTGGATGCACGCGGTGCCGGCGTGGCTCAAGCTCGCGCTGCTGTCGGCCGGCGGCACCGCGCTCGTGCTGACGGACCGGCCGATGGTGCTGGGCGCGGCCTGCGGGCTGGCGCTCGTACTGTTCGCTTCGCTCGGGCGGCCCGCGTGGGGCCGGGTGCGCACGCTGTTCGGCATCGCGATCGCCTGCGCGCTCATCGTCGGCTTCCATGCGCTGCTCGGCACCACCTTGCTCGGCGTGGCGAGCGCGCTGCGCATCGCTACCGCCGCGGTGCTCGCGCTGATGCTCACGCTGACCACGCGCTTCGAGGACCTGCTCGCGGTGCTCGAGACGGTGCTGCATCCACTGCGTCGCCTGGGCGTGCCCACCGACCGCATCGCGCTTGGCCTGGGACTCACGCTGCGTTTCGCCGAGAACTTCTACGTGCAGTGGCAGCGGCTCGACGACGCGCATCGCGCGCGCGCCGGCCGGGGCGGCGGGCTGCGGCTGCTGGCGCCGCTGACCATCCGCACGCTGCAGACCGCGGAGCGCGTGGCCGATGCGCTCGCGGCGCGGCTCGGGCGCTGATCAGCCAGCGGCGCGGAAGCGCGTGAGGCTCACGTAGTCCTTGCGCGGGCCGCGCACGGTGTGGCGCAGCGTGAAGCTGCCGTCGGCCAGGAAGCGGTAGAGGCTGTCGTAGAGGTCGGCGGCGCATTGGTGCGCGGCGGTGCCGGTCCAGGCAGTGTCGTCGTCGCCCGGCCGCAGCGCGATCTCGTGGAACAGGCGGGGCGGCTGTTCGGCGAACAGCACCGCGAAGCCGCCTGGACGGCCTTGGTACAGGTATTCGCGGTGCGCATCGAAGGCGCGGCCATCGAGCAGGCGCAGCCGGCCCTCCTCGCGGCAGTGCAGGGTCGGGTGCGCCGCGCTCGGCACGAGGCGGAAGACGGCCGTGCCATGCATCGAGGCCTGGCCTTCGATCGTGCGTTCGAAGGTCCAGCCACCCGCGAGCCGGGCCCAGACCGCGTCGGCCTCGCCCCATGGCGAGAGAGAAAGGGTGGGGTCAGGCGCCTGCATGGCGGCGACTCTATCCCCAGGCGGAATGGCCCGCCATGTCGGACGGAGGCGATTGATTGTTTCCTTCTCGTGAACGCCGCGGTTCCATTTGCCTAGGGTTTTTACCTAGGTTCGAGGCGCACAATTCATCTCACGGACCAGCCGCCGGCTCCAAGACAAGTAGAAGGCAGCGACTGATCTGGGTGAACAGGCACTAGCGAGGTGGCCGCCCCCTTAACGGACGGCGCCCCCCAAGACCGGTTCGAATCATCCAAAGTCAAGTCACAAGAATTGAAGGAATACTCAAATGAACGCCTCGAAGCTCCTCTCCGCCGTTGCCCTCTCCCTGCTCGCCGCTGCCGGTGCAGCCCATGCAGAAACCTATGAGGGTGTGCACCCCCTGACCTCGGCCGCCAGCCGCGCCGAAGTCGCCGGCCAAGCCGTCATCGCCGCCCGCAGCGCCGATCCCTATGCCGAAGGCGCGAACGCCGGCCCGGCCCAAGTGATCGTGTCGCAGACCAACCTGGCCACCGTGCGTGCCGAGGCCGTTGCCGCCGCGCACAGCGCCGACCCCTACGCCGAAGGCGCTTCGTCGGGCGTGGCCCCGCTGATCGCCAGCACCGTGGACCGCAATGCCGTGCGCGCACAAGCCCGCGCTGCTGCTCGCGGCGACGCGCTGCCGCTGTAATCGGCACCCAGAACTCGGTCGCATCGCAGGGCCCGTCCCCGCGGTGAGTCGAGAGGTTTAGCCACCCGGAGGCCGGCCCTTGCGAAAGCAGGGGCCGGCCTTTCGCTTGAGGGTGGTTAATCCAAAGCATTAACGGCCGATGCCGCGTGCTTCGCGGTCGATGGGGCCAAGAAGCCGGGTCTGTCGCGCAAATCGCACAGACCTGCAGGAGGCGCATCGAGCGCTTTCGGCTTCCATGCGTCGCGCGCGAACCCGCGCGGTCGCTGGCGCACCGCAGCAAGCCACTGCAACGTTGCACCGCCGCGGTGCGCTTCATCCTCCCATTCGGCCGATCGCACGAGTCACCGTCCGCCGAATGGCGCATTGCCATGCTGCAATGCATGATCGATGATGTTGCTCGCGGCTCGATGGACCGCACAACGTCATGCTTTCGGCCTACAGCGCCATTGTGGTGCGGGCACGCGAAAATGTACGGGCGCTTCTGCCACGACAAAAGCAAGCACGACCCTCGCCGCCGAGCGCGGCTGACCCATTACGCATGGCCCTCACTCTCGACACCGAAGACACGCGACAAAGGATCCACGATCTCGTGTGGTCAGGCTTTCATCACGACGCCGACGTCGAATGGATGATCACCGACGAGTACCTCGATCCCGACGAGCTGACTTCCGATGACCGGGCCTGGGTCAAGGCCGAGACCGCGCGCGCCTGCGCCGCCAAGCACGTGGCTGAGGCCGAGTGGCCCGCGCAGACCGAATACGACCGCCTCGAGACCGCGTTCGCGCAGCTGCGCGAAGAGAAGATCATCGCGCTGCACCGCGCGGGCAACACGCTGGCCGACGGCCAGGACGATGTGCGCGACGCCTGGCGCGCCGCGGGCCGCGATGCCTCGGGCATCGTGGGCTGCTGCTTCTATCACGCACAGGACCTCGAGCGCGCGGTGCGCACCGGCCGGCTGCACCTGGCCTTCAGCGGCGGCCTGATCCCCGAGATCGCGCGGCGCGAGGCCAACACCGTCGCGGTCGGACAGCGCATCGCCGCGCTGCTCCAGGGCGTCGGCTTCGTCGTGCACTGGAGCGGCAACATCGACGAACGCATCGAGGTCGACCTCGGCCAGTGGCGCAAGCGAGGCCCATCGGCGTGAGCGTGCAGGCCTGGCAGCCGCCGCGCCGCATCGATGCGATCGATTTCTGGCTGCGCTCCCGGTTGCTGGCCACCGCGCATGGGTTGCGCGAAACCTTGCGTCCTTCCGCGCGGCGCTGGCCCGTGGCCGAGGCATTGGCCGATGCGCCCGTGCTGGCGCGCTTCAGCAGTCCGCTGTGGACCGATGGGCGCGACGATGAATTCGCGCTGGTCGCCGGCAAGGTGCAGAACCTGCGCGTGGCGCGCGGCGCTTTCGATGCCATCGAGGTCCCTGCGGGCGAGGTGCTGAGTTTCTGGCGCCAGCTCGGCCGTCCCGGCGCCTGGCGCGGCTTCGTGCAGGGCCGCGAGCTGCGCGGCGGCTGCGTGGTGCCGACACTGGCGGGCGGGCTCTGCCAGCTCTCGAATGCACTGGCCACGGTCGGCGCCCGCGCGGGGCTCGAACTGGTCGAGCGCCATGCCCACACCGCGCGCATCGAGCAGGCCGCGGCCGTGCCCGACGATGCAGTGGACGCGACCGTATTCTGGAACTACGTCGACCTCAAGCTGCGCGCGCGCCATGCGTGGCGGCTCGAGGTCGAGCTCACGGCCACCGAGCTGGTGCTGCGCATCCGCGCCCATGCGCCGCGGGTCGCGCCGCGCGTGATGTGGCGTGCGCCGCACGATGTGGGCGTCGACGCGCCATCGCCGCCCGTGGCGCGCGGCTGCCTGAGCTGCGACCGCAACGATTGCTTCCGTCACCGACCCGCGCTGCCGGCCGCGGCCCAGGGGCGGACCGCCGTGCTGCTCGATGCATGGACGCCCGAATTCGCGCGCTACCTCGAGGCTCATCATGCCGACGCCGATCGCCTGCAGCGCGCGCCCGTGCGGCTGGCGTTCTGGCGGCCGATGACGGATTGGCGCGGCGGCAATTCGCCCGTGCACCGCCCCTGGCTGGCCAGCGTTCGCGGTGCGCTGTGGCGCCGCCTGTGGGCGCGCCAGGAAGGCGGACGGCGGCAGGCCAGCGTGATCGATGCGCAGCGCTGGCTCGCGCAGGCTTTCGTGACACGGCTGCTGCCCGAACACACGCAACTGGTGGTCGACCAGGCGCTGTTGCCGCATCTGCAGCGCCTCGGCGCGCTCGACGGGCGCGCGTTCACCGTGCTGGCCGGCTCGCTGCCGATGGCCGGGATCGAGGCACGTCTCGATGCGGCCGCTGCGCGCTGGCCCGACGACACCACGCTGCGCGACTTCCGCGCCGTGCCGTCGATGGTGCGCGCCGAAGCCCAGGCGTTGGCACGTGCCGCCGTGGTGGTCACGCCGCATGCGGCGGTGGCGGCCACGATGGCTGCCGCGGCGCCGCAAGCCATGCTCGAGCGGCTCGAGTGGGTGCTGCCCGGCATGTCGCCGCGCGCGAACCGGACCCCGGACGACGGCGTGCCGCTGGTCGTGCTGCCCGCCAGCGCCCTCGCACGCAAGGGCGCGCGCGAGCTGGCCGCGGCACTGCGCGGCAGCGGATGGCGCCTGCGCGTGCTCGGCACGCCGTCGGCCGATGCTTCGCTCTGGCAGGGCATCGCGCTCGACACGGCCCGCGATCCGCGTGCCGATTGGCTCGACGGCGCCTGCGTGGTGGTGCTGCCCGCGCATGTGGAACACGCGCCTCGCGCGGCGCTGCGCGCGCTCGCGGCCGGCGTGCCGGTGGTGGCTTCCACCGCCTGCGGTCTCGCGGGCTTGCAGGGCGTGCGCGAGGTGAGCGCGGGCGACATCAAAGGCCTGCGCGCCGCGCTGCGCGAGGCGATCGACGGCGCGAGCCGCTTCAACGAACAAGACGACAACGACCAGCGCTTCCCATGACCATCGATCTCCAGACGCTCAAGTGCGGCGAATGCGGCAGCAGCGTGCTCAAGCGCACCGGCCTCAACGAATTCACCTGCCAGCACTGCGGCTCCGTCACGCTGGTGGAGGACGACATCTCCGACCGCCTCGACCGCGTGCTCGACCAGGTCAAGGATGCGGCCGCGCGCCGCCTTGCCGACGAGCAGGCGGCACGGCAGAAGGTGGCGATGCGCACCGCGGGCTTCGCGGTCGCGGCCGTGGTCGGCATCACGCTGTTCGTGATGGTGGTGCAGATGTTCACGCGCAAGGACACGCCCGACGGCGGCCGCCGCGCCGCGGTCGCCTCGGTGGTCGACCGCAACATTCCCACCGACGGCCTCAAGCTCGGCGAGCCGCGCCAGGTGCTGGTGGGCAGCGGCAGTTCGGCACGGCCCAAGCTGCTGGTGGTGGTGCGCAACGAGACCGGCAAGCCGCTCGAGCGCGCCAGCGTCAAGGCCGCCTTCTACGACGGCGAGACACGGCTCGAGGAACGCAGCGAGTCGCTGCCGATCTCGGTGCTCGAGCCCGGCGAGAGCGCGCCGCTGCTGTTCGATCTGCCGAGCGGCAAGAACGTCACGCGCCAGGAGCTGCAGGTGCAGCGCCTGTCGGCACCCTACCGTTCGGCCGATGGTGCGCGGCTCGCGTTCTCGCGCCTGCGGCTGGTGCAGCAGGGCGACCGCGTGCGGCTGGTGGGCCGCGTGGTCAACGAGCGCAAGGACGCGGCCATCGGCGGCGTCGAGGCGCTCGCCACGCTCTACGACGATGCCGGCAACGTGATCGGATTCGGCCGCGGCTATGCGCAGGGCAACGACATCGCGCCCGGCGCGCGCAGCGCGATCGACATCGACATCGCGCGCTTCGGCCGCGCCGCGCAGGTCGCGGCCTGGGACTACCGCATCGCCTACAGCACCATCGAAGCCGGCGGCTCGCGCACCGCGGTGCGCAGCGCCGACCGCGTGATCCGCACCGCCGGCGCGCCCGAGGTCTTCCATGCCGACCTGCGCCTGAGCACCGAGGACCTGCTGGCCGACGACAGCGAGCGCTTCGACCTCAAGGAGCTCGAGCTGCTGCCGTTGGTGGCCGGCCGCAGCAACATCCAGCGGCCGCTGTTCCTGACCGAGCTCGTGAACCGCAGCAAGGAGGCGGTGGTGATCGCGCCCGGCGGCGTGATCTCGCGCTTCGGCGGCAGCAAGGCCGACGGCGCCACCGCCATCCAGGGCCTGGCCTATCTCTACCCGGGCGAGCGCTTCCCGATCCTGCTGGAGCCGCGCGATGTCGACCGCATCACCCAGACCCGCGTCGAATGGAAGCCGATGCGCCGCGCGGCGCTGCCCGGTCCGCGCACGCCGCTCGAGGTGCAGGTGACCGGCACCAAGGCCGAGACCGGCAGCGTGCTGCTCAACTTCAGCCAGCGCTTCCTCTACAAGAGCGTGCAGGTCACGGGCAAGGTCAGCAATCCGGGCACGACCATCGTCGGCAAGGTGCGGCTGTGGGTGAGCCTGCGCGACCGCGATGGGCAGCTCAGCGGCTTCAAGCTGGTCGACAACCTGCCGGCCATCGCGCCCGGCGAGAGCGTGCCGTTCCAGGTCAACGTGGAGCAGAACGGCCGAGACTTCGCGAGCGTCGGCACGCTATACCAAACCGAATAGCCCCGCAGCCAGCGTTTGCGGGCGCTTCGCGCCATGATCGGCGGATGACCGATTTCTCGATCCTCGACCTCTCCCCGATCGTCGAAGGCAGCGATGCCGCGCAGTCCTTTCGCAACTCGCTGTCGTTGGCGCAGCACGGCGAAAAGCTCGGCTACCGGCGCTACTGGCTCGCCGAGCACCACGGCATGCCGGGCATCGCGAGCGCAGCCACCGCGGTGCTGCTGTCGCACGTGGGCGCGGGCACCTCGACGATCCGCATCGGCGCCGGCGGCGTGATGCTGCCCAACCATTCGCCGCTGGTCATCGCCGAACAGTTCGGCACCCTCGAATCGCTTTACCCGGGCCGCATCGACCTGGGCCTGGGCCGCGCCCCCGGCTCCGACCAGCGCACCGCGCGCGCGCTGCGCCGCAACCTCGAATCGGATGCCGACCAGTTCCCGCAGGACGTGATCGAGCTGATGGACTTCATGTCGAAGAACCCGCAGCAGGCGGTGCGCGCCGTGCCGGGCGCGGGGCTCGAGGTGCCGGTGTGGATCCTCGGCTCGAGCACCTTCGGCGCGCAGCTGGCCGCGCACCTGGGCCTGCCCTACGCCTTCGCCTCGCACTTCGCGCCGCAGCAGATGATGCAGGCGATCCAGATCTACCGCGAGACCTTCAAGCCTTCGGCGCAACTCGCCAAGCCCTACGTGATGCTGGGCTTCAACGTGTTCGCGGCCGACACCGACGCCGAGGCCGAGTTCCGCGCCACCTCGTGGCAGCAGGCCTTCGTCAACCTGCGCAGCGGCCGGCCCGGCCGGCTGCCGCCGCCGGTCGAGGGCTACCGGCAGAAGGTCGGCCCGGCCGAGAACACGCTGCTCGACTCGGTGCTGTCGTGCTCGGCCGTGGGCTCGCCCGACACCGTGCGCGCGGGCCTGGAGGCCTTCATCGAGCGCACCGGCGCCGACGAGCTGATGATCACCTCGCAGGTCTTCGACCACGCCTCGCGGCTGCGCTCCTACGAGCTGCTGGCCCGCATCCGGGACAGCCTGCGCGCCTGAGGGGCGCGCCCCGATTTCCCCCACGCCGACCCCGCCTCGCCGGGGCTGGGACAATGTCGCCCCTATGGCAAAGCAACGGATCGTGGTCGGGCTGAGCGGCGGTGTGGATTCCGCGGTGACCGCGCACCTGCTCAAGCAGCAGGGGCACGAGGTGGTCGGCATCTTCATGAAGAACTGGGAAGACGACGACGACAGCGAGTACTGCTCGTCGAACATCGACTTCGTGGATGCCGCCAGCGTGGCCGACGTGCTGGGCATCGAGATCGAGCACGTGAACTTCGCGGCCGACTACAAGGACCGCGTGTTCGCCGAGTTCCTGCGCGAGTACAAGGCCGGCCGCACGCCCAATCCGGACGTGCTGTGCAATGCCGAGATCAAGTTCAAGGCCTTCCTCGACCATGCGATGCGCCTGGGCGCCGAGAAGATCGCCACCGGCCACTATGCGCGCGTGCGGCTGAACGAGGCCACGGGCCGGCACGAGCTGCTCAAGGGGCTCGACCCCTCGAAGGACCAGAGCTATTTCCTGCATCGCCTGAACCAGGCACAGCTGTCGAAGACGCTGTTCCCGGTCGGCGAGCTGCACAAGACCGAGGTGCGCCGCATCGCCGAGGAGATCGGCCTGCCGAACGCGAAGAAGAAGGACTCGACCGGCATCTGCTTCATCGGCGAGCGGCCGTTCCGCGAGTTCCTCAACCGCTACATCTCGAAGGAACCGGGCCCGATCAAGGACGACCGCGGCCGCAAGCTCGGCGAGCACCAGGGCCTGAGCTTCTACACGCTGGGCCAGCGCCAGGGGCTGGGCATCGGCGGCGTGAAGGAGAAGGGCGCGCAGCGCGGTGCGGGCGACCACTCGCCGTGGTTCGTGGCGCGCAAGGACGTCGAGAACAACACGCTGTGGGTGGTGCAGGGCCACGACCATCCCTGGCTGCTGTCGACCTCGCTGCGCGCCGACGACGCGAGCTGGGTGGCGGGCGAGCCGCCGGTGCCGGGCGCCTATGGGGCCAAGTCGCGCTATCGGCAGGCCGACGCGGCCTGCGAGATGGTGGAGGGCGATGACGCACCGCGCCACGATGCCTTCGCGCTGCGCTTCGGCGAGACGCAGTGGGCGGTGACGCCGGGCCAGTCGGCGGTGCTCTACGACGGCGAGCGTTGCCTGGGCGGCGGCGTCATCGTCTGAGTCTGTTCAGCGCGGCTTCTGCCGCACCGAATCGTCGACATGGATCAGGTCCAGCGGATGCCGCTGGCCGGCCAGGTGGTCTTCCACGCACTGCAGCAGCAGCGGGCTGCGATGCCGCGCCACGCTGGCGCGGATCTCGTCGGCCGTCATCCAGAGCGTGCGCACGATGCCGGTGTCGAGCGCCCGGCCCGCTTCGCGTTCGCCGAGCTCGCCGCTGAAGGCGAAACGCATGTAGGTCACGTCGGGGTCGTCGGCCGAGCGCGCGAGGTAGATGCCGATCAGCGCGGTCGGCGTGAAGGCATGGGCGGTTTCCTCGAGCGCCTCGCGTGCGCAGCCTTCGGCGGGCGATTCGCCGGGATCGAGATGGCCGGCCGGGGTGTTGAGGCGAAGGCCTTGATCGGTGTGCTCCTCGACCAGCAGGAAGCGGCCTTCGCGTTCGATCACCGCGGCGACGGTGACGTTGGGTTTCCAGCGGACGATGGTGTTCATGGGGACGGCTTTCTTCGGCGGTCGCGCGGGGCCCGGGCCATGGCGGGCACGCCGCCGCGCGAATCATCCCCGTATTGGACGCGAAGCCGAAGGCGATGGAGGGCCGCGAGAACCCGGTGGCTGCGTTTGCCTCCCCCAAGAGCGCAGCGCCGGGTTGTCGCGTGGTCCGCCGCGGCGGACCACCGAAGCGCTCAGGGGCTGCTGCGCAGCTCGGGCCCGCGAGAACCGAGCTGGCCGGCCTCGACCGTTTCGAGCCGGTAGCCGAGCCCGTAGATCGCCAGCAGCAGGAAACCGTTGGACGGCCGCAGGTCGAGCTTGGTGCGCAGGCGAGAGATATGGGTGTCGAGCGAGCGCGAGAGCGCCTCGACGCCCAGGCCCCACACGGCCTCGTGCAGGTGCTCGCGCGACAGCAGGCGGCCGAGGTTCTGGAACAGGAACAGCGCCAGCTCGTACTCGCGGTTCTTGAGCTCGACCGGCATGCCGCGCACCTTGAGCGTTCGCGAGGGCGGGTAGAAGTGGTAGGGGCCGAAGACCAGCTCGGTCTCGTGCTGCGCGGGATACGAGCGCCGCAGCAGGGCGTTGACGCGCGCCTCGAGCTCGGTGGCCTGGATCGGCTTGCTCATGAAGTCGTCGGCCCCCGCATTGAGCCCGGCGACCATGTCGGCGTCGTCGCGCCGCGCAGTGATGAACAGCACGGGCAGGCGGCTCTTCAGGTCGTGGCGGATCGTCTTCACGACGTCGAGGCCGCGGATGTCGGGCAGATGCCAGTCGAGAAGCAGCAGATCGAAGGTCTGTCGTCGCATCGAATGCAACAGCGACTTTCCATCTGCGTACTCATGGCACTCGTGCCCGAGCGACGCCATGGTCTGATGAATCAGTTTTCTCTGATGGGCCTCGTGGTCGAGGACAGCAATGCGCATTTTTATTACCCCCTTACTTCCTCCCATGGGCCGCCTCTGTGTACGACTCCAAGTGAGGCGAAGTGTATCTATCTGCGTCTAAGGTAAGTAATCTGCCCTGCAACTAATGCACATGAAGCGATCTTTTAAATGGATTCATCGAAGAATGATTACAAACACGCACAACTTTGTCCTTTAGATGACACGAAGTGCGTGCAGGCGTCGGGGCGTTGTTTTTGCGCTGCATGGTGGGACGCCGCCCCGGCGCCGCCTGAGACCGGTTTCCTTACAGCGCACCAGAGGGAGCGCCGCCGATCCATCACTAATAAGCTATCAAATGGATAGCTAGATTTTCAGCAGCCACGGACGTTGGAGCATGGATACTTCGCCCCTTGCGCGACAGATCGGGCCGAATGTCTTGCTGTAAGCTTCGCCCGCATTTCGCGCTGCACCTTGCCCTGAGGAGAACTCTATGCTGATAGGCGTGCCTGCCGAGACAACGACAGGCGAAACCCGAGTGGCCGTGACCCCGGAGACGGCGAAGAAACTGGTGGCGTTGGGGCACACGGTGCGTGTGCAGAGCGGCGCGGGCGTGGCGGCCAGCGTGACCGACGCGGCCTACCAGGCGGCCGGTGCCGAGATCACCGACCAGGCCGGTGCCTTCGGCGCCGACATCGTGCTCAAGGTGCGCGCCCCGAGCGACGCCGAATGCGCGCTCGCCAAGTCCGGTAGCGTGCTCGTGGGCATGCTCAACCCCTTCGACGCCGCCGGCCTGCAGCGCGTGGCCGCCGCCGGCCTCACCGGCTTCGCGCTCGAAGCCGCCCCGCGCACCACCCGCGCCCAGAGCATGGACGTGCTCAGCTCCCAGGCCAACATCGCCGGCTACAAGGCCGTGATGATCGCGGCCGACAAGTACCAGCGCTTCTTCCCGATGCTGATGACCGCCGCGGGCACCGTGAAGGCCGCGCGGGTGGTCATCCTCGGCGTGGGCGTCGCGGGCCTGCAGGCCATCGCCACGGCCAAGCGTCTGGGCGCGGTCATCGAGGCCTCGGACGTGCGCCCGAGCGTCAAGGAACAGATCGAATCGCTGGGCGGCAAGTTCATCGACGTGCCCTACGAGACCCAGGAAGAGAAGGACGCGGCCGAAGGCGTGGGCGGCTATGCGCGCCCGATGCCCGCGAGCTGGCTCACGCGCCAGCAGGCCGAGGTCGCCAAGCGCGTGGCGCTGGCCGACGTCGTCATCAGCACCGCGCTGATCCCGGGGCGTGCCGCGCCGACCCTGATCACCGAGGACATGGTCAAGTCCATGAAGCCCGGTTCAGTCATCGTCGACATCGCCGCCGGCAAGGGGCCGGACGGGGTAGGCGGCAACTGCCCGCTGTCCGAAGCCGACAAGACGGTGGTCAAGCACGGCGTGACCATCGTCGGCGAGACCAACCTCGCCGCGCTGGTGGCGGCCGACGCGTCGGCGCTGTACGCGCGCAACGTGCTCGACTTCCTCAAGCTCGTGCTGACCAAGGAGGGCGCGCTGAAGATCGACCTCGAGGACGACATCGTCGCCGCCTGCCGTGTCACGCAGGACGGCCAGGTCACGAAGAAGTAAGCGAACACGCCGAACACGCCGAACACGCGAGGAGAAGAAATCATGGACATCGTCTCTCACACCGTCATCAACCTCATCATCTTCGTGCTGGCCATCTACGTGGGCTACCACGTGGTGTGGACCGTCACGCCCGCGCTGCACACGCCGCTGATGGCCGTGACCAACGCCATCTCGGCGATCGTCATCGTGGGCGCCATGCTGGCCGCCGCGCTCACCGAGACCGGCCTGGGCAAGACCATGGGCGTGCTGGCCGTCGCGCTGGCGGCGGTCAACGTCTTCGGCGGCTTCCTGGTCACGCGGCGCATGCTGGAGATGTTCAAGAAGAAGGAGCGCAAGGCCGCGCCCGCAGCCGCCGAGGGAGCTTCCAAGTGAGCATGAACCTCGTCACCCTGCTGTACCTGCTGGCCAGCATCTGCTTCATCCAGGCGCTCAAGGGCCTGAGCCATCCCACCACCTCGATCCGCGGCAACGTCTTCGGCATGACCGGCATGGCGATCGCCGTGCTGACCACCGGCGCGCTGATCTACAAGCTCGCCAGCGGCAACCTCGAGGGCCTGGCCTACGTGCTGGTCGCGCTGGTCGTGGGCGGGGGCCTCGGTGCCTACATGGCCAACAAGGTCGAGATGACCAAGATGCCCGAGCTGGTGGCCTTCATGCACAGCATGATCGGCCTGGCGGCCGTGTTCATCGCGGTGGCCGCCGTGGCCGAGCCGCATGCCTTCAACATCGCGCTCAAGGGCGATCCGATCCCCGCGGGCAACCGCCTGGAGCTGTTCCTGGGCGCGGCCATCGGCGCCATCACCTTCAGCGGCTCGGTGATCGCCTTCGGCAAGCTCTCGGGCAAGTACAAGTTCCGCCTGTTCCAGGGCGCGCCGGTGCAGTTCGCGGGCCAGCACATGCTCAACCTCGTGCTGGGCCTGGCGACCGTGGGCCTGGGGCTGGTGTTCATGGCGACCGAGAACTGGACGGCCTTCTTCGCGATGCTCGCGCTGGCCTTCGTGATGGGCGTGCTGATCATCATCCCGATCGGCGGGGCGGACATGCCGGTGGTGGTGTCGATGCTCAACAGCTACTCGGGCTGGGCGGCCGCGGGCATCGGCTTCAGCCTGAACAACGCGATGCTGATCGTGGCGGGCAGCCTGGTGGGCAGCTCGGGCGCGATCCTGAGCTACATCATGTGCAAGGCGATGAACCGCTCGTTCTTCAACGTGATCCTGGGCGGCTTCGGCGGCGACGCTGCGGCGGCCACGGGTGGCGCGAAGGAGCAGCGCCCCGTGAAGAGTGGCAGCGCCGACGACGCGGCCTTCGTGCTGGGCAATGCCGAGACGGTGGTGATCGTGCCGGGCTACGGCCTGGCCGTCGCACGTGCGCAGCATGCGGTCAAGGAGCTCGCGGCCAAGCTCACCGAGAAGGGGATCACGGTGAAGTACGCGATCCATCCGGTGGCCGGGCGCATGCCGGGGCACATGAACGTGCTGCTGGCCGAGGCCGAGGTGCCGTACGACCAGGTGTTCGAGATGGAGGACATCAACGGCGAGTTCGGCCAGGCCGACGTGGCGATCATCCTGGGCGCCAACGACGTGGTGAACCCGGCCGCGCACACCAAGGGCAGCCCGATCTATGGCATGCCGATCCTGGAGGCCTACAAGGCCAAGACCGTGATCGTGAACAAGCGCTCGATGGCCGCGGGCTACGCCGGGTTGGACAACGAGCTGTTCTACATGGACAAGACCATGATGGTCTTTGGTGATGCTAAAAAAGTAGTGGAAGATATGGGCAAGGCCATCGAATAGGCCGAGGTTCCGTCCCGGCCCGCGCTCTGCGGGCAAACCCTTACGGCGCCGTTCAGGCGCCGTTTTCGTTTTCATCCCAATCCGACTCCGGAGGAGACACATCCATGACCGATCGTCCCTGGCTCAGCAGTTACCCGCAAGGCGTGCCTGCCGACATCGACCCATCGCAGTACGCCTCGCTGGTCGGTCTCATGGAAGAGAGCTTCTCGAAGTACGCCGACCGCACGGCCTACAGCTTCATGGGCAAGGACGTGAGCTATGCCGAGACCGACAAGCTCAGCAAGGCCTTCGCGGCCTACCTGCAGGGCCTGGGCCTCGCCAAGGGCGACCGCGTCGCGGCCATGATGCCCAACTGCCCGCAGTACCCGATCGCGGTGGCCGCCATCCTGCGCGCGGGCCTGATCCTCGTGAACGTGAATCCGCTGTACACGCCGCGCGAGCTCGAGCACCAGCTCAAGGACTCGGGTGCGAAGGCGATCGTCATCATGGAGAACTTCGGCGTCACGCTACAGCAGTGCATCGCGGCCACGCCGATCAAGCACATCGTGCTGGCCTCGATGGGCGACCGCCTCGGCTTCCTCAAGGGCGCGCTCGTCAACTACGTGGTGCGCAACGTCAAGAAGCTGGTGCCGGCCTTCAACCTGCCGGGCGCGGTGCGCTTCAACGACGCGCTCGACCAGGGCGCGGGCCGCACGCTGCAGGCGCCGGCCATCGGCGCCGACGACGTCGCGGTGCTGCAGTACACCGGCGGCACCACGGGCGTGTCGAAGGGCGCGGTGCTGCTGCATCGCAACGTGATCGCCAACGTGCTGCAGTCCGAGGCCTGGAACGAACCGGTGATGCGCAAGGTGCCCGCGGGCCAGCAGCCCACGAGCGTGTGCGCGCTGCCGCTGTATCACATCTTCGCGTTCACGGTCGGCATGATGCTGAGCATGCGCACGGGCGGCAAGCTGATCCTGATCCCGAATCCGCGCGACCTGCCCGCGGTGCTCAAGGAGCTGTCGAAGCACACGATCCACAGCTTCCCCGCGGTCAACACGCTGTTCAACGGCCTGGCCAACCATCCCGATTTCAACACCGTCGACTGGTCGAATCTCAAGGTCTCGGTGGGCGGCGGCATGGCGGTGCAGGCCGCGGTCGCGAAGCTCTGGCTCGAGAAGACCGGCTGCCCGATCTGCGAAGGCTACGGCCTGTCCGAGACCTCGCCCTCGACCACCTGCAACCCGACCGACAGCAAGGCCTACACCGGCACCATCGGCGTGCCGCTGCCGAGCACCTGGCTCAAGCTGCTCGACGACAACGGCAACGAGGTTGCACTCGGCGAGCCCGGCGAGATCGCGATCAAGGGACCGCAGGTGATGGCCGGCTACTGGCAGCGCCCCGACGAGACCGCGAAGGTCATGACCGGCGACGGCTACTTCAAGAGCGGCGACATCGGCGTGGTCGACGAACGCGGCTACTTCAAGGTGGTCGATCGCAAGAAGGACATGATCCTGGTGTCGGGCTTCAACGTGTACCCGAACGAGATCGAGGACGTGGTCGCACAGATTCCGGGCGTGCTCGAATGCGCGGCCGTGGGCGTGAACGACGAGAAGACCGGCGAGGCCGTGAAGCTCGTGATCGTGAAGAAGGACGAGTCGCTCACCGAGGCGCAGGTGCGCGAATACTGCAGAGCAAACCTTACGGGTTACAAGCAACCGCGAATCGTAGAGTTTCGCACTGACTTGCCGAAGACACCGGTCGGAAAGATCCTGCGCAGAGAGTTGCGCGACGCCAAAAAGTAAGGGTTCGGCCCGGGTGGGGCCGCGGCATCGATCTTGCATATTGCGGGTCGATGTTTCGCTTCCTACTCACGCGCGTGAGCTTGCTGGTGCCGACCTTCTTCGGCATGACGCTGCTTGCCTTCTTCCTCATCCGGCTGGTGCCGGGCGACCCCATCGAGACCATGGCCGGCGAGCGCGGGATCGACCCCGCGCGCCATGCCGAACTGCTCACGGCCTACGGCCTCGACAAGCCGGTGATCGTGCAGTACGGCATCTACATCGCGCGCGTGCTGCACGGCGACCTCGGCAAGTCGCTGATCACGCAGGAATCGGTGATGAACGAGTTCCTCGCGCTCTTTCCCGCGACCATCGAACTCGGGGTCTGCGCCATCGTGTTCGCGCTCGTGCTGGGCCTGCCGGCGGGCATCCTCGCGGCGGTCCGGCGCAACTCGATCTTCGACCATGGCGTGATGGCCACCTCGCTCACCGGCTACTCGATGCCGATCTTCTGGTGGGGCCTGCTGCTCATCCTCTTCTTCTCGGTGCAGCTCGGCTGGACGCCGGTCTCGGGCCGCATCGCGGTGCAGTACTACGTCGAGCCCGACACCGGCTTCCTGCTGCTCGATGCACTGCGCGCCGGCGAGATCGATGCCTTCTGGTCGGCGCTGCATCACCTCGTGCTGCCGGCCGTGGTGCTGGGCACGGTGCCGCTGGCGGTGATCGCGCGCATGACGCGCTCGGCCATGCTCGAGGTGCTCGGCGAGGACTACATCCGCACCGCGCGCGCCAAGGGTCTGTCGCGCTTTCGCGTGGTGGGCCTGCATGCGCTGCGCAATGCGCTGATCCCGGTCGTCACGGTGATCGGGCTGCAGGTGGGCGTGCTGTTCACCGGCGCCATCCTCACCGAGACCATCTTCTCGTGGCCCGGCGTCGGCAAGTGGCTGATCGAGGCCATCGGCCGGCGCGACTATCCGGTGCTGCAGGGCGGCATGCTGCTGCTCGGCGCCATCGTGATGCTGGTCAACCTGCTGGTCGACCTGACCTACGGCGTCATCAACCCCCGCATCCGGCGCTGAATCCATGGCATCGACCCACACCCTCGCGAACGCGGCCCCCGCCGCCTCGACGCCGCCCGGACCCTGGCGCGAATTCTGGAGTGCGTTCTCCGCCAACCGCGGCGCGGTGATCGGCCTCGTGACCATCGTCGTGCTGCTGCTGGTCGCGCTGCTCGCGCCGTGGATCGCGCCGCATGCGCCCAACCAGACCAACAGCGCCGTGTTCCTGCAGCCGCCGGCCTGGCAGCAGGGCGGCTCGCTCACCTACCTGCTGGGCACCGATGCCATCGGCCGCGACATCCTCTCGCGCCTGATGTACGGCGCGCGCCTGTCGCTGTCGATCGGCGTCGCGGTGGTCGCGATCTCGGTGGTGGTGGGCGTGGTGCTCGGCCTGGTCGCGGGCTTCTTCCGCGGCGTGCTCGAGATCGCGATCATGCGGCTGATGGACATCATCCTCACGCTGCCGAGCCTGCTGCTCGCGATCGTGATCGTGGCCATCCTCGGGCCCGGCCTCATCAACGCGATGCTCGCCGTGGCCATCGTCGTGCTGCCGCACTACGTGCGCATCACGCGCGCGGCCGTCATCGCCGAGGTCTCGCGCGACTACGTGACCGCGGCGCGCGTCAGCGGCGCCGGCACCCTGCGCCTGATGTTCCGCGAGGTGCTGCCCAACTGCGCGGCGCCGCTGATCGTGCAGGCCTCGCTGGGCATCTCCACCGCCATCCTCGACGCGGCAGCGCTCGGCTTCCTCGGCCTCGGCGCGCAGCCGCCCTCGCCCGAGTGGGGCACCATGCTGGCCGATGCGCGCGAGTTCGTGCTGCGCGCCTGGTGGGTCGTGACCTTTCCCGGCCTCGCGATCCTCGCGGCGGTGCTGGCCTTCAACCTGCTGGGCGACGGTCTGCGCGACGCGCTCGATCCGAAGCTCAAGCGCTGAAGCAAGGGAACGCATCGATGCCTTTGCTCGACATCCAGGATCTGCACGTCGAATTCCCGACCCAGGGCGGCGTGATGCATGCGGTCGACGGCGTGAGCCTCTCGCTCGAGGAGGGCGAGGTGCTCGGCATCGTCGGCGAGTCGGGCTCGGGCAAGAGCGTGACCATGATGGCGCTGATGGGGCTGATCGGCTTCCCGGGCCGCGTGCGCGCCGACCACATGCGCTTCGCGGGCCGCGACCTGCTCGGCATCTCCGACAAGGCGCGCCGCGCGCTGGTGGGCAAGGAGGTCGCGATGATCTTCCAGGAGCCCACCACCAGCCTCAACCCCTGCTTCACCATCGGCTTCCAGTTGATGGAGACGCTGCGCCTGCATCTCGGGCTCGACCGGCGCGCGGCGAAGAAGCGCGCCACCGAGTTGCTCGAGCAGGTCGGCATCCCGGCCGCGTCGTCGCGCCTCTCGAGCTATCCGCACCAGCTCTCGGGCGGCATGAACCAGCGCGTGATGATCGCGATGGCGATCGCCTGCAACCCGCGCCTCTTGATCGCCGACGAGCCGACCACCGCGCTCGACGTCACGATCCAGGCGCAGATCCTCGACCTGCTGCGCGACCTGCAGAAGGAGCGCGGCATGGCGCTGGTGCTGATCACGCACAACATGGGCGTGGTCAGCGAGATGGCGCAGCGCATCGCCGTGATGTATGCGGGCCAGGTGATGGAGCAGCAGCGCGTGGACCGGCTGTTCGCGACGCCGCAGCATCCCTACACCGAGGCGCTCCTGGCCGCGCTGCCCGAGCGCGCGCCGCCCGACGGCCGGCTCGCCACCATCGCGGGCGTGGTGCCCGGCGTGCACGACCGGCCCGCGGGTTGCCTGTTCGCGCCGCGCTGCGGCTACGTGACGACGCGCGCCTGCCAGGTGCGCCCGGCCCTGCGCGGCGTCGAGGCACTGCCCGGCGCGCAGGTGCGCTGCCACTTCCCGCTCGGCGAACCGGGGCGCATGGCCGCGATCGAGCGCGACCGGCCGCGCCTGCCGCGCGTCGAGGAGGCCGCATCGTGAGCGCCGCGGAAATCGTGGTCGAGGCGAAGAACCTGCAGCGCATCTACGAGGTGCGCCGCGGCCTGTTCCGCCCGAACGCGCAACTGCGCGCGGTGGGCGACATCTCGTTCCGGCTCGAGCGTGGCCGCACGCTCGCGGTGGTCGGCGAATCGGGCTGCGGCAAATCGACGCTCGCGCGCATGGTCGCGCTGATCGAGAAGCCGACGGCGGGCCAGCTCACGCTGGTCGGCCACGATGCCGTGAACCCGCCGTCCGAGCGGCGCCGCGAACTGCGCCAGGCGGTGCAGCTGGTGTTCCAGAACCCCTACGGCTCGCTCAATCCGCGCAAGAAGGTCGCGGCGGTGCTCGAGGATCCGCTCGCGATCAACACCACGCTCGGCAAGGCCGAGCGTGCCGCCAAGGCGCGCGAGATGCTCGCGCGCGTGGGCCTGCGGCCCGAGCATGCCAACCGCTATCCGCACATGTTCTCGGGCGGCCAGCGCCAGCGCATCGCGATCGCGCGCGCGCTGATGCTCGAGCCGCGGCTGGTGGTGGCCGACGAGCCGGTGTCGGCGCTCGACGTGTCGATCCAGGCCCAGGTGCTGAACCTGCTGGCCGACTTGCAGGCCGAGCTCGGCCTGGCCTACCTGTTCATCTCGCACGACCTCGGCGTGGTGCGCCACATCGCGCACGACGTGCTCGTGATGTACCTCGGCCATGCGGTGGAGCAGGGCCCGAAGGCGCGCATCTTCGAGCGTCCGCTGCATCCCTACACGCAGGCGCTGCTGGCCTCCACGCCGGGCCTCAGCAGCCAGCGCATCGTGCTCAAGGGTGAGCTGCCGTCGCCGCTGTCGCCGCCGCCGGGCTGCGTCTTCAGCACGCGCTGCCCGCATGTCACGCAGCGCTGCCGCGACGAGCGGCCCGTGCTGCGCGAGCTCGACCAGCGTCGCGTCGCCTGCCACTACGCCGAGCGTTTTCTCGAAGGCGCGCCGGTGGTGCGCGCCGATTTGCCGTCGGCACCGCCGTTCATCGCACCCGTCGCGATGAATCCCTGAAACCCGCTTTCCGTTTTCTCCAACCCGTGTCTCAAGGAGTTCCCATGACGAACCGTTCCTTCCTCCCGCGCCGCGCACGACGGCTGGCGCTGCTGGCACCCGTGGCGATCGCGGCGCTGACCCTGGCCTGCGGCGCGGTGTCGGCCAAGACGCTGGTCTACTGCTCCGAGGGCAGCCCCGAGAACTTCTATCCGGGCATGAACACCACCGGCACCTCGTTCGACGTGACCACGCAGGTCTACAACACCATCGTCGAGTTCGAGCGCGGCGGCACCAAGGTCGTGCCGGGCCTGGCCGAGAAGTGGGACATCTCGGCCGACGGCACGGTCTACACCTTCCACCTGCGCAAGGGCGTGAAGTGGCACACCACGAGCAAGAGCTTCAAGCCCACGCGCGACTTCAACGCCGACGACTTCATCTTCATGATCGACCGCCAGTGGAAGGAGAGCGATCCCTTCTTCAAGGTCACGAGCCAGAACCACTCCTACTTCAACGACATGGGCATGCCCAAGCTGCTGAAGTCGGTGGACCGCATCGACGACTACACGGTGAAGATCACGCTCAACCAGGCCGAGGCGCCGTTCCTCGCCAACCTCGCGATGCAGTACGCGGGTATCCAGTCGAAGGAGTACGCGATCGCGATGCTCAAGGCCGGCACGCCCGAGAAGGTCGACCAGGACCCGATCGGCACCGGCCCGTTCTACCTCGTGCAGTACCAGAAGGACGCGGTCATCCGCTTCAAGGCCTTCCCGCAGTACTGGGGCGGCAAGGCCAAGATCGACGACCTGGTGTTCGCGATCACGCCCGATGCCTCGGTGCGCTGGGCCAAGCTGCAGAAGGGCGAATGCCACGTCATGCCCTACCCGAACCCGGCCGACCTCGATGCGATCCGCAAGGACCCGAACGTGCAGGTGCTCGAGCAGCCGGGCCTGAACGTCGGCTACCTCTCGTACAACACGACCAAGAAGCCCTTCGACGACGTGCGCGTGCGCAAGGCCATCAACATGGCGATCAACAAGAAGGCGATCATCGACGGCGTCTACCTCTCGACCGGCGTGGCCGCGAAGAACCCGATTCCGCCGACCATGTGGTCCTACAACGATGCGGTGAAGGACGACCCCTACGATCCCGAAGCCGCGAAGAAGCTGCTGGCGCAGGCCGGCTTCCCCGACGGCTTCTCGACCGACCTGTGGGCCATGCCGGTGCAGCGGCCCTACAACCCGAACGCCAAGCGCATCGCCGAGCTGATGCAGGCCGACCTCGCCAAGATCAACGTCAAGGCCGAGATCAAGAGCTTCGAATGGGGCGAGTACCGCAAGCGGCTGCAGGCCGGCGAGCACCAGATGGGCATGCTGGGCTGGACCGGCGACAACGGCGACCCCGACAACTTCCTCTACACGCTGCTGGGCTGCG
Organism: Variovorax sp. PDC80; assembly: GCF_900115375.1. NCBI lineage: Bacteria > Pseudomonadati > Pseudomonadota > Betaproteobacteria > Burkholderiales > Comamonadaceae > Variovorax > Variovorax sp. PDC80. The sequence continues at coordinate 123,161 of NZ_FOWG01000011.1, forward strand.
CCTCGGCCAAGTCGGCGAGCGGCAGCAACATCTCGAAGTTCTGCTACCAGCCCTACGAGGACATCGTGGTGAAGGCCAAGAGCGCGACCAAGCAGGCCGACCGCGACGCGCTCTACAAGAAGGCGCAAGTCATCTTCAAGGAGCAAGCGCCGTGGTTCACCATCGCGCACGCGGTGCAGCTCAAGCCGGTGCGCAAGGAAGTGATCGACTTCAAGCTCAGCCCCTTCGGCCGCCACACCTTCTACGGCGTGGACATCAAGTAAGCGGTGGGGGCCACCGCACCCATCGCGATCGTCGCGGCGATGCACGAGGAGCTGAAGGCGCTCCTCGCGCTGATGCCCGACGAGCAGCGCGTGCGCGTCGCGGGCCGCGACTTCTGGGTCGGCCACCTGCAGGGCCAACCCGTGGTCGCGGTGCTGTCGCGCATCGGCAAGGTCGCGGCCGCGGTGACGGCCACGCTGCTGCTCGAGCGCTTCGGCGTGCGCGCCATCGTCTTCAGCGGTGTGGCGGGCGGGCTCGCGCCGGGCGTCGAGGTCGGCGACGTGGTCGTGGCGACCGAGCTGCTGCAGCACGACATGGATGCCTCGCCGCTCTTTCCGAAGCACGAGGTGCCGTTGATGGGAATCTCGCGTTTCAAGGCCGATGCGGCGATCGGCGATGCACTGGCGGCCGTGGCCGAGCAGACCTTGCGCGATCCCGTGGCCCTGGTGGGGCAGGGCGCCGTCGACGAATTCGGCCTGCGTTCGCCGACCGTGCATCGCGGCCTGCTGATCAGTGGCGACCGCTTCGTCGCGACCGCGGCCGAAAGCGAGGCGCTGCGCCGCGCGCTGCCCGATGCGCTGGCGGTGGAGATGGAAGGCGCCGCGGTGGCTCAGGTGTGCCACGACTACGGCGTGCCCTTCGCCGCGATGCGCACGATCTCGGACCGTGCCGACGACGCGGCCCATGGCGACTTCGCACGCTTCGTCGCCGAGGTCGCGAGCCGCTACAGCCTGGCGCTGGTCGGCGCCTGGCTCGCCGCCCAGCCTTCTACTTGAGCCAGCCGCGCCGGCGGAAGTACCACATCGGCACCAGCGCGCTCGCGGCCATCAGCACGATGGCGTAGGGATAGCCCATGGCCCAGTCGAGCTCGGGCATGAACTTGAAGTTCATGCCGTAGATGCTCGCGATCAAGGTCGGCGGCAGCAGCGCGACGCTGGCCACCGAGAAGATCTTGATCGTCTTGTTCTGGTTGATGTTGATGAAACCGACGGTCGCATCCATCAGGAAGTTGATCTTGTCGAACAGGAAGGCCGTGTGGTTGTCGAGCGATTCGATGTCGCGCAGGATCTGCCGCGCCTCCTCGAACTGCTCGGCATTGAGCATCTTGCTGCGCATCATGAAGCTGACCGCGCGGCGCGTGTCCATCACGTTGCGGCGGATGCGCCCGTTCAGGTCTTCCTGGCGCGCGATGGCGCCCAGCACCTCGCCCGCGAGTTCGTCGCTGACGTTGCCCGAGAGCACCTTCTTGCTGGCGGCCTCGAGCTCGTCGTAGATGTTCTCGAGCGAGTCGGCCGAGTACTCGGCGTCGGCGTCGAAGAGCTTGAGCATCACTTCCTTCGCGTCCTCGATCAGCCCCGGGGCGCGGCGCGCGCGCATGCGCAACAGGCGGAACACGGGCACGTCCTCGTCGTGGATCGAGAACAGCACGCCGCGGCTGCGCAGGTCGGTGTTGTGCTGGTTGAGGATGAACGCGACGCGCACCGCGCGCGGGGCTTCGTCGTCGTCGATCAGGAAGTCGCTGCGGATGTGGAGCTCGCCGTTGTCCTCTTCATAGAAGCGCGCCGATTCCTCGATGTCCTCGTCCATCGCGTCCTCGGGGATCGAGAGGCCGTAGTACTGCTTGATCCAGCGCTTCTCCTCGAGCGTGGGCGATTCGAGGTCGACCCAGATCGGCTGGAAGCGGGAGAGCTCCTCGAGGGCCTCGATCTCTTCCTGGACGAGGCGGCCGTTGGCGAGCGTGAAGATATTGAGCATGGCTCACTCCCGTGAAATGGCTGGGGCGATGGGGCGGACGGGCGGGGGGGCGAGAAAGGGGGCGCTTTCAAATCCCGGACCCGGTCGGCCGGACTCAGCCGGGAGTTGAAAGCTGCCGAGACGGGGCGGTTTCCACGATGCGGTCTCCAGTTGCAGCGAGGCGCGATTATGTCATCGGCGAATGAGCGCAGAGTTGGCTGGACTGGACGAACATCCAGTAGAGTGGCGCCCATGCCGAGCGCCGTGTCCCCCGTTTTTTCCAGCCCGCCGGCGACCCAGGCCGAGCGCCTCGCGGCCGCCCTCGCCAGCCTCAACGACGAGCAGCGCGCGGCGGTCGAGCACGGGGTGGAGGCGCTGGCTGGTGGCGCGCCGGACGCGGCCGATGCAGGGCCCTTGCTCGTCATCGCCGGCGCCGGCTCGGGCAAGACCAGCACGCTGGCGCACCGGGTGGCGCACCTGATCGCGCGCGGGGTCGACCCGCAGCGCCTGCTGCTTTTGACCTTCTCGCGCCGCGCCGCGCAGGAAATGGCGCAGCGCGCCGGCCAGGTGCTCGCGCGCGTGCTGGGGCTGCAGGCCCACACCGCGCCCGCGCTGCCCTGGGCCGGCACCTTCCACGGCATCGGCGCGCGGCTGCTGCGCGAGTACGCCGCGCAGATCGGGCTGGACGACAACTTCACCATCCACGACCGCGGCGACGCCGAGGACCTGATGGGGCTGGCGCGGCACGAGCTCGGTTTCTCGTCGAGCGCGCGCCGCTTTCCGCACAAGGGCACCTGCCTGTCGATCTATTCGCGCTGCGTGAACACGCGCGCGCCGCTCGAGTCGGTGTTGAAGCAGTCCTTTCCGTGGTGCGCCGAATGGGGCGTCGAGCTGCAGCAGCTGTTCGGCGCCTACGTCGAGGCCAAGCAGCAGCAGAACGTGCTCGACTACGACGACCTGCTGCTCTACTGGGCCGGCATGATGGAGGAGCCCACGCTGGCGCAGCACCTGGGCGCGCGCTTCGACCACGTGCTGGTCGACGAGTACCAGGACACCAACCTGCTGCAGGCCGCGATCCTGCTCGCGCTCAAGCCCGATGGCCGGGGCGTGACGGTGGTGGGCGACGACGCGCAGTCGATCTACTCGTTCCGCGGCGCGACGGTGCGCAACATCCTCGACTTCCCCTCGCAGTTCTCGCGGCCGGCGCGCGTGGTCACGCTGGAGCGCAACTACCGCTCCACCCAGCCGATCCTCGACGTGTCGAACGCATGCATCGCGCATGCGGCCGAGCGCCATGCCAAGACGCTGTGGACCGACAAGCCCTCGGCCGGGCGGCCGCAGATCGTGCGCGTGCCCGACGAATCGCAGCAGGCCTGCTGGGTGGCCGACAAGGTGCTCGCGCACCGCGAGGGCGGGCTCGCGCTCAAGTCGCAGGCGGTGCTGTTCCGCACCTCGAGCCACAGCGCGCCGCTCGAGCTCGAGCTGGCGCGCCGCAACATCCCGTTCGTGAAGTACGGCGGGCTCAAGTTCCTCGAGGCCTCGCACGTGAAGGACCTGCTCGCGGTGCTGCGCTTCGCGCAGAACCCGCGCGGGCGCATGGCGGGCTTTCGCGTCACGCAGCTGATCCCGGGCATCGGGCCGGCCACCAGCGCGAAGCTGCTCGACGCGATGGACCAGGCGGCCGATCCGGCCGTCGCGCTGCGCGACTTCGTGCCGCCGAGCGCCGCGCGCGCCGAATGGGCCGCCTTCGCCGAGGCCTATGCCGCGCTGCGCGCGCCGTCGCTGGCCTGGCCGGCCGACGTGGGCATCGCGATGGACTGGTACCTGCCGCACCTCGAGCGGCTCTACGACGACACCGCGGGCACGCGCCGCGGCGACGTCGAGCAACTGGTGCACATGGCCTCGGGCTACGCCTCGCGCGAACGCTTCCTCACCGAGCTCACGCTCGATCCGCCCGAAGCCACCAGCGACCGGCCGGGGCCGCCGCTGCTCGACGAGGACTACCTGATCCTCTCGACCATCCATTCGGCCAAGGGCCAGGAGTGGAACTCCGTCCACGTGCTCAACGTGGTCGACGGCTGCATGCCGGCCGACGTGGCGCAGAGCGCGCAGGAGCTCGAGGAGGAGCGGCGCCTGCTCTACGTCGCCATGACCCGCGCCCGCGACCACCTGCACCTGCTGGTGCCGCAGCGCTTCTACATCCCGCAGCAGGCCGCGCGCGGCGACCGGCATCTCTATGCCAACCGCAGCCGCTTCATTCCCGATGCCGACCTCGCGCGCTTCGAGGCCCAGACCTGGCCGCCCCCGCCGCCGCGCGCGCCGGCAGTGCCGCCGCCGGCCGCGGTGATCGACCTGCGAAACCGGATGCGCGCCGCCTGGCGCTGAGCAAGCCCGGCCCTTTCTTCAGCAGGGTCATGCGCGGGTGGCCGCGAAAGATGGGCGCGGCAGCGAGCGTTCGCAACGCGGCCCGCAGCTTGCGGGGCCGCTGGGGCCTGCTATGGAAGAAATAGCTGAGCATGCGACGCGGTCCGCCGGTGCGTCATCCGGGCATCCCCCGGTATTGCAATACCGTGACAGCTTGGGCATAGTGAATCGACCTTCTCCTCTCCCGCACCCCTCTCTCTTCCCCCTCTCCCCCTTTCTTCTCCCAGCCCCACAACCGTTTTCGCCGGCCGCGCTGTATCCGCAGCGATGGTCATTTCCCCAACCGTCAATTCCAGGAGGTCATTCATGAATTTGACGATCAGCGGTCATCACCTCGACGTCACCCCTGCCTTGCGCACCTACGTCACGAGCAAGCTGGACCGGATCACCCGACATTTCGACCAGGTGGTCGATGTGAAGGTGATCCTCACGGTGGAAAAGCAGAAGGAAAAGGAACGCCGGCAACGGGCCGAGTGCAACATCCACGTCAAGGGCAATGACATGTTCGCGGAGTCGAGCCACGCTGATCTCTATGCCGCGGTCGATGAACTGGTCGACAAGCTCGACCGCCAGGTGGTGCGCCACAAGGACCGCCTGCAGGACCATCACCACAGCGCGCCCAAGCGCCTGATGTAAGACCCAGCGGATTTCCGGCTGTCGCGCCGGAGACTCTCGAAGCCGCCTCCGGGCGGCTTTTTCATGGGCTTTTCCGACTGCCCATCAAGGGTTTGAAGGGCCTCTGTCGAGGGAAGCGAGGCCTGCGGGCAACATGTAACCAGAAAGTAGATAAGCGGAGTGGGGGTTTTTACCAAGCAGGTGCATAATCGCCCCCGCTCTGACCCACCATGAATCGTCTCGCGTCCATCCTGCCGCCCGCTCAAGTGCTTGTGAGCGTTGACGCCACCAGCAAGAAGCGTGCTTTCGAGGAAGCCGGCTTGCTGTTCGAAAGCCTTCACGGGCTGGGCCGCGCCCTGATCACCGACAGCCTCTTCGCGCGTGAGCGCCTCGGCTCCACCGGCCTCGGTCATGGCGTCGCCATTCCGCATGGCCGCATCAAGGGCCTCAAGGCCCCGATGGCCGCGGTGTTCCAGCTCGCGAACCCGATCGGCTTCGATGCCCCCGACGAGCAACCCGTCGGGCTGCTGATCTTCCTGCTGGTGCCCGAAGCCGCCACACAGAAGCACCTCGAAATCCTGTCCGAGATCGCCGAGCTGCTGAGTGATGCCGGCCTGCGCGAGCAGATCAAGTCGAGCACCGACGCGGCCGCGCTGCACGGCCTGATCGCCGGCTGGCACTCCACGCAAGTCGCCTGAGCCCATGGCTCGCGGGGCGTGGCTGCTGCTAAGCTGCGCTGCCCTTCTTCCCGTCCCCCCTCACTTCCGAAGCGGTGCCGCGCGCCGCGCCCTGAACGCATGAAGCCGACCGTCATCAGCGCCGATGCCATGTTCGAGGAGTTCCGCGGCTCGCTGCGCTGGGAATGGCTCGCGGGACTCGGCGCGTCCGAGCGCCAGTTCGATCCCGAGGTCATCAGCCGCGCCCAGTCGGCCGCCGACCTGGTCGGCTACCTCAACTACATCCATCCGTACCGCGTGCAGATCCTCGGCGCGCGCGAGGTCGCCTACCTGACGCGCGGCAGCCCCGAGGACACCGCGCGGCGCATCGCCCGCATCGTCACGCTCGAGCCGCCGATGCTGGTGCTGGCCGACGGCCAGGCCGCGCCCGACGAGCTGCTGTCGATCTGCGAGCGCGCCCAGCTGCCGCTGTTCGCCACGCGCGAGTCCTCGGCCTTCGTGATCGACCTGCTGCGCGCCTACCTGTCCAAGCACTTCGCCGAGCGCACCTCGATGCACGGCGTGTTCATGGACATCCTGGGCATGGGCGTGATGATCACGGGCGAGTCGGGCCTCGGGAAGAGCGAACTCGGCCTCGAACTGATCTCGCGCGGCAACGGCCTGGTGGCCGACGACGCGGTCGATCTCTACCGCATCAACCAGAACACCATCGAGGGCCGCTGCCCCGATCTGCTGCTGAACCTGCTCGAGGTGCGCGGCATCGGCCTGCTCGACATCCGCGCGATCTTCGGCGAGACGGCGGTGCGGCGGAAGATGCGGCTCAAGCTCATCGTGCACCTGGTGCGGCGCGACAGCTTCGAGCGCGACTACGAGCGCATGCCCTCGACGCCGCTCACGCAGGACGTGCTGGGCATCCCGGTGCGCAAGGTCATCATCCAGGTGGTGGCGGGTCGCAACATCGCCGTGCTGGTCGAGGCCGCGGTGCGCAATTCGATCCTGCAGCTGCGCGGCATCGACACCTATGCCGATTTCGTGGCGCGCCACCACAAGGCGATGGAAAGCGCGCGCGACGCGGACTAGCTCAGCGCTTCTTGACGCAGTCGCCGCACAAGCCGTAGAGCGACATGGCGTGGTCCTGCAGGATCCAGCCCTTGTCCTTGGCCACCAGCTGCTGGCGGCGCTCGATCTCGGCGTCGTAGAACTCCTCGACCTTGCCGCAGGCGGTGCAGATCAGGTGGTCGTGGTGCGTGCCTTCGTTGAGTTCGTAGACGGCCTTGCCGCTCTCGAAATGGCTGCGCTCGAGGATGCCGGCCTGCTCGAACTGGGTGAGCACCCGGTAGACGGTGGCCAGGCCGATGTCGGAATGCTCGTTGAGCAGCACCCGGAACACGTCCTCGGCGGTCATGTGGCGTTGGCCGCCGGTCTGGAAGATTTCCAGAATCTTCAGCCGCGGCAGGGTGGCCTTGAGGCCGGTGTTCTTGAGTTCGTCGATGTTGGCCATGATGGTTCCTGCGCCCTGGGCAGCCAAAGGCCCCGGAGGGGCCAGCCGCTACAATGGCCGATCATATCGCTACCCCCTTTTCCCCCAATGCCTGCCATTTTCCAACGCCGTCCCTGGCTGCTGGCTGCGGCCGTTGCCGTCACCCTGGGCCTCGGTGCCTGCAGCGGTTTCAGCGAGCGCTCGCGTGGCGCGCTGTCGGCCGTCACCCCCTACAAGGTCGAGGTGGTCCAGGGCAACTTCGTGTCCAAGGAACAGGTCGCGGCGCTCAAGACGGGCATGTCGCGCCAGCAGGTGCGCGAGATCCTCGGCACCTCGCTGCTCACCGACATCTTCCATTCGAACCGCTGGGACTACGTCTTCACGATCCGGCGCCAGGGCGTGGAGCCGCAGGAGCGCCGCTTCACCGTCTTCTTCAACGGCGAGCAGCTCGAGCGCTGGGAAGGCGGCGAGATGCCGAGCGAGGAAGAATTCGTCGCCACGCTCGACACCCGCAAGAAGACCGGCAAGGTGCCGCCGCTCGAGGCCACGGAAGAAGAACTCAAGAAGTTCGACCCCAAGGGCGACCGGAAAGCCACCGACACCGAGAGCAAGGCGCCCGCCACGCTGCCCCCGCTCCCGGCCGCCTACCCGCCGCTCGAGGCCGCGCGCTAAAAGCGGCGCCCGGCCGGCGCGCCGAACCTGGCTTGGCGGGGCGGCGCGGTTTCCCCACCCATCGTCCCTACCGTCCTCCGACGGCAAGCAAGCCCGAATCCGCGTGACCGACTCCAACACCACCACCTCCTCCACGCCGGCCGCGCGCCGGGTTGCCGTCGCCGGCGCGTCGGGCCGCATGGGCCGCATGCTGATCGAGGCGGTTCGCAACACCCCCGACTGCCGCCTGGCCGGCGCGCTCGACGTGGCCGCCAGCCCCGCCATCGGCAGCGACGCGGGCGCCTTCCTCGGCTTCTCCAGCGGCGTGGCCATCGCCGCCGACCTGCGCGCGGGCCTGCAGGACGCCCAGGTGCTGATCGACTTCACCCGCCCCGAGGGCACGATGGCGCACCTGGCCGTCTGCCGCGAACTCGGCGTGCAGGCCGTGATCGGCACCACCGGCTTCAGCGACGCGCAGAAGGCCGAGATCGCCGAGATCGCCAAGGACATCGCGATCGTCATGGCGCCCAACATGAGCGTGGGCGTCAACGTCACCTTCAAGCTGCTCGAAATGGCGGCCAAGGCGCTGTCCACCGGCTACGACATCGAGATCGTCGAAGCCCACCACCGCCACAAGATCGACGCCCCCTCGGGCACCGCGCTCAAGATGGGCGAGGTCATCGCCGACGCGCTGGGCCGCGACCTCAAGGAATGCGCGGTCTACGGCCGCGAGGGCGTGACCGGCGAGCGCGACCCGTCGACCATCGGCTTCGCCACCGTGCGCGGCGGCGACATCGTCGGCGACCACACGGTGCTGTTCGCCGGCACCGGCGAGCGCATCGAGATCGCCCACAAGTCCTCGAGCCGCGCCAACTACGCGCAGGGCAGCCTGCGCGCGGTGCGCTTCCTGGCCGACCAGCGCGCCGGCCTGTTCGACATGTTCGACGTGCTCGGCCTGCGCTGAGCCCGGCCTTCCTCCGCCATCCCCGACGATGAGCGTCCTCGAACTGCTGACCCACGGCGACGGCGTCAGCCGCTCGGTGGCCGCGCTGCTGCTCGCGATGTCGATTTCGAGCTGGGTCGTGATCCTCTGGAAGGGCTGGCTGCTGCGCGGCGGCACGCGCGACGTGCTGCGCAGCATCGCGGCCTTCTGGCAGTCGACCAGCCTCGCTGAAGCCGAACAGCGGCTGCAGGCCTTCGACCGTTCGGCGCTGGTGCTGCCCACGGTCGCGGCGCTGCGCCAGGCCGCGGCCTCCCAGGCGCAAGACGCCGCCACCCTCGGCGCCGCGGGCGACCGCAACCAGCGACTCACGCGCGTGCTGCGCGAGGCGCTGCACGGTGCTCTGCGCCGGCTGCAGGCCGGGCAGATCCTGCTCGCCACGGTCGGCGCCACGGCGCCCTTCGTCGGTCTGCTCGGCACGGTCTGGGGCATCTACGGCGCGCTCGTGGGCATCGCGGGCCAGGCCGGCGGCTTCACCATCGACAAGGTGGCCGGACCGGTCGGCGAGGCACTCGTGATGACCGCCTTCGGCCTCGCGGTGGCGATCCCGGCCGTGCTGGCCTACAACGTCTTCGGCCGCGTCATCGGCCGCGTCGAGGCCGAGCTCGAAGGCTTCGCCCACGACCTGCTCGGCAGCTTCGGCGAAGCGCCCGCGGCGGTGCCGGCTCCGCCGCCGCCCGCGCGGCCGATGCCGGTCTGAACCGCTTCGCCCCATGGCCTTCGGACGCACCTCGCTCGGCAGCAGTTCCGCCGGCGGTGGCCGTGCCACCGGTGCCGGCGGCCAGCGGCCGCTGTCCGACATCAATGTCACGCCGCTGGTCGACGTGATGCTGGTGCTGCTGGTGATCTTCATCATCACGGCGCCGCTGATGGCCAGCTCGATCAAGCTCGACCTGCCGCAGACCGATGCCGGCCAGCCCAACGACACGCCGAAGTTCGTGAGCCTGTCGGTCGACCCGGCGGGCAAGGCCTTCCTCAACGACCAGCCCGTGACCGACGAGGAACTCGGGACCCGCCTCGAGAAGGCCGCCGCCGACAGCAAGGACACCGAAGTCCAGCTGCGCGCCGACCAGACCGTGTCCTACGGCCGCGTGGTGGCCCTGATGGGCATCGCCAACAAGGCGGGCCTGAGCCGCATCGGCTTCGTCACCGAGGCGCCGCCGCCGACGACGCCGCGCTGACGCCGGCCGGCGCCGGGCTCAGCCCAGCACCACCGGCTTGGTCTGCCAGATGTCGTGCGCGTACTGGGCGATCGTGCGGTCCGACGAGAAGGCACCCATGCCCGCCACGTTGAGGATCGCGGTGCGCGTCCAGGCGTCGGCGTCGCGGTAGAGCGCATCGACCTCGGCCTGCTTCGCGACGTAGCTCGCGTAGTCGGCCAGCAGCAGGTAGTGGTCGCCCCAGTTCACCAGCGCGTCGTAGATGCCCTGGTAGCGCGCGGGTTCGGCCGGCGAGAAGGCGCCGTCGCGGATCGCGTCGAGCACGCGCCGCAGCTCCTCGTTCCCGTCGTAGATGTCGCGCGGCTGGTAGCCGCGCGCGCGGATCTCGGCCACCTCGGGCGTGGTGTTGCCGAAGATGAAGATGTTTTCGGGCCCGACGTTCTCGCGCATCTCGACGTTGGCGCCGTCGAGCGTGCCGATGGTCAGCGCGCCGTTGAGCGCGAACTTCATGTTGCCGGTGCCCGAGGCCTCCGTGCCCGCGGTGGATATCTGCTCCGACAGGTCGGCCGCCGGCATGATGATCTCGGCCAGGCTCACGCTGTAGTTGGGCAGGAACACCACCTTCAGCAGCTTGCCCACGCGCGCGTCGGCGTTGATGGTCGCGGCCACGTCGTTGATGAGGCGGATCACCTGCTTGGCCATCACGTAGGCCGAGGCCGCCTTGCCCGCGAACACCACCACGCGCGGCACGATATCGACGCTGCCGCCCGCGGCCTGGGCGTCGAGGATGCGGTGGTAGCGTGCGATCACGTGCAGCACGTTGAGCAGCTGGCGCTTGTACTCGTGGATGCGCTTGACCTGCACGTCGAACATCGCGTCGGTGTCGACCACGATGTTCATGTGCTGCTCGATCCAGTTGGCCAGCCGCAGCTTGTTCTCGCGCTTGGCGTGGCGGAAGGCGCGCACGAAGGGCGGCTGCGCCGCCATCGGCCGCAGCGCCTCGAGCTGCGAGAGGTCGCGCCGCCAGCCCTTGCCCAGCCGCTGGTCGAGCAGCGCGGCCAGCGGCGGGTTGGCCTGCGCGAGCCAGCGCCGCGGCGTGACGCCGTTGGTCTTGTTGTTGAAGCGCTCGGGAAAGATCTTCGCGAAGTCCGCGAAGATCGACTGCTTCATCAGCTCCGAGTGCAGTCCCGACACGCCGTTGATCGAGTGGCTCGCGAGCACCGCCACGTAGGCCATGCGCACGCGGCGCTCGCCGGCCTCGTCGACCAGCGAGAGGCGGCGCATCAGCTCGACGTCGTTGCCGTGCGTCTGCGTCACGGTGGCGAGGAAGCGCGCGTTGATGTCGTAGATGATCTGCAGGTGGCGCGGCAGGATGCGCCCGAGCATCTCGACCGGCCAGGTCTCGAGCGCCTCGTGCATCAGCGTGTGGTTGGTGTAGCTGAACACCTTCTGCGTGTGGGCCCAGGCCGTGTCCCAGGGCAGGCCGTGCTCGTCGAGCAGCAGGCGCATCAGCTCGGGCACCGCGAGCACCGGGTGGGTGTCGTTGAGGTGGATGCTGACCTTCTCCGAGAGCCGGTCGAAGCTGGTGTGGTTGCGCAGGTAGCGCCGCAGCAGGTCCTGCACGCTGGCGCTGCAGAAGAAGTACTCCTGGTGCAGCCGCAGCTCGCGGCCCGAGGGCGTGGAGTCGTCGGGGTAGAGCACGCGCGAGACGTTCTCCGAGTGGTTCTTGCTCTCCACCGCCGCCATGTAGTTGCCGCGGTTGAAGGCCGAGAGGTCGATCTCCTCGGTGGCGCGCGCCGACCACAGGCGCAGCGTGTTGGTGGCCTGCGTGCCGTAGCCCGGGATGATGGTGTCGTAGGCCACGGCGCGCACGTCGTGGGTGTCGACCCAGTCGGCCGCGCCGTAGGGCGCGTTGGTGCCTTCGCGCTTCTGCACGCGGCCGCCGAAGCGCACGCGGTAGTTGACCTCGGGCCGCTTGAATTCCCAGGGGTTGCCGCGCGTGAGCCAGTAGTCGGGCGTCTCCACCTGCTGGCCGTCGACGATGCGCTGGCGGAACATGCCGTATTCGTAGCGGATGCCGTAGCCCATGCCCGGCACGCCGAGCGTGGCCATCGAGTCGAGGAAGCAGGCCGCGAGCCGGCCGAGGCCGCCGTTGCCCAGCGCCGCGTCGGGCTCGCGCTCGGACAGCGCCTCCATGTCGACACCGAAGTCGGCCAGCGCATCGCGCACGGTGGCGTGGAGGTCGACTGCGAGCAGCGCGTTGGTGAAGGTGCGCCCGATCAGGAACTCCATCGACAGGTAGTACACGCGCTTGAGGTCCTGCGCGTAGTTGGCGCGCGTGGTCGCCATCCAGCGCTCCACCAGCTGGTCGCGCACCGCGAGCGCGGTGGCGTAGAGCCAGTCGTCCTGGCTCGCGGCCACGGGGTCCTTGCCGACCGCGTAGATCAGCTTGTTGGCCACGGCGCGCTTGAAGGCCGCGACATCGCGGTCGGGATGGTCGTAGGCGAAGTCTTCGATCGTCATGGTGGGTGTGTCTTGTGTGCGGGTTGAACGGATGCCCCGGGCCTTCTTCAGTGGGGCAGGGGCGTCGGTGCCTGGGCCGCGGCCAGCGCCTGCCGGTACACGGCCACGTACTGCGCGGCCGCGGTGGCCCAGTCGGCGGGGCGCCGCATCGCGTGGCCGCGCACGCGCCGCCAGTCGGGGGCGCGCTGGTAGAGCGCGAAGGCGCGGCGCACCGCGCGATCGTAGTCCGCCGAGTCGAAACGGTCGAACACGAAGCCGGTGGCCTCGCCGCTGGCCATGTCCTCGAGCGTGCTGTCGACCACCGTGTCGGCCAGCCCGCCGACGCGGCGCACCAGCGGCAGGCTGCCGTACTTGAGGCCGTACATCTGCGTCAGGCCGCAGGGCTCGAACAGCGAGGGCACCAGGGTCACGTCGCCCGCGCCGAAGAGCTGGTGCGCGAGCGTCTCGTTGTAGCCGATGGTGACGCTGACCGCGTCGGGCGCGGCGGCCGCGCGCTGGCGGAAGGCGTCTTCGAGCCAGGCCTCGCCGCTGCCCAGCAGCGCGAGCTGGCCGCCCTGCGCGAGCAGCGCGTCGAGGCCCTGCAGCACCAGGCGCAGCCCCTTCTGCTCGGTGAGCCGGCTCACGAGGATGAACAGCGGCGCATCGGGCCGCGCGGCCAGCCCGAGCTGGTGCTGCAGCACGGACTTGCAGCGCGCCTTGCCCGCCATGTGGCGGCCCTCGGGCGTCTGGTAGCCCTGCACCAGCGCCGGGTCGGCGGCCGGATTCCAGACCTGGTCGTCGACCGCATTGAGGATGCCGTCGAGCACGCCGCCGCGCTGGCGCAGCAGGCCGTCGAGGCCGCAGCCCTGGTCGGGCGTCTGGATCTCGCGCGCGTAGGTCGGGCTCACGGTGGTGAGCCGGTCGGCATAGGCGAGCCCGCCCTTCATGAACGAGAGCTGGCCGTGGTATTCGAGCCCGTTCATCTGGAAAGCGGGCGCTGGCAGGCCGAGCTCGGGGAAGTGCCAGGGCGCGAACAGGCCCTGGTAGGCGAGGTTGTGGACCGTGAAGACGCTGCCCACACGCGGCCCGTCGGCGCCGCGCGCGAAGGCCATGTAGGCCGGCGCGAGCCCCGCGTGCCAGTCGTGCGCATGGACCACCTCGGGCAGCCAGGCCGGATCGAGCCCCTGCGCGAGCTGGGCCGCGGCCCAGCCCAGCAGCGCGAAGCGCAGGTGGTTGTCGCCGTAGGGCTGGCGGTTGGCGTCTTCGTAGGGATTGCCGGGCCGGTCGAACAGCGCGGGCGCATCGACCACGTAGGCCGGGATCGGCGGCGCGCCGTCGATCTCGATGCGCCCCTGCAGCAGCCCGAAGCGCTCGCCCCAGGGCGCCGCGAAGGCGGCGACCGGCGCGAGCCCGCGCACGCCCGCCACGATGGCCGGGAAGCCCGGCAGCAGCACGCGCGCGTCCTGGTCCGCGGCCATCAGCGCGAGCGGCAGCGCGCCGGCGACGTCGGCCAGGCCGCCGGTCTTGAGCAGGGGAAAGAGTTCGGCGCTGACCTGGAGGACTCTCATCGGCGGCATCAGGCGGCGGGCGCCGCGGAGCGCTCCGCCAGCCGCTTGAGCATTTCGCGCGTGACCAGCACCACGCCCGTTTCCGTGCGCTCGAAGCGCGCGGCATCGGCCTCGGCGTCCTCGCCGATCACCATCTCGTCGGGGATCACGCAGGCGCGGTCGATCACCACGCGGCTGAGCCGGCAGCCGCGCCCGACCTCCACGTCGGGCAGCAGCACCGCCTCGTGGACGGTGCAGAACGAGTGGATGCGCACGCCCGAGAACAGCACCGAGCTGCTGACCTGCGAGCCCGAGACGATGCAGCCGCCCGAGACGATGGTGTTGACCGTCATGCCGTGGCGGCCGTCGCGGTCGAGCACGAACTTGGCCGGAGGCAGCTGCCGCTGGTAGGTCCAGATGGGCCAGTCGGTGTCATAGATGTCCAGCTCCGGGGTGATCGACGCGAGGTCGAGGTTCGCCGCCCAGAATGCATCAATCGTGCCCACGTCGCGCCAGTAGGCCTTGGCGCCCGGCCCGCGCGAGGCCCGCGTGACGCAGGACATGCCGAACGGATGCGCGAGCGCCCGGCCCTCGGCCACCGCGCGCGGGATGATGTCCTTGCCGAAGTCGTGGCTGGAGTTCGGGTCGCGGCTGTCTTCCTCGAGCAGCTTGTAGAGGTAGGCCGAATCGAACACGTAGATGCCCATGCTGGCCAGTGCCACGTCGGGGTGGCCCGGCATCGCGGGCGGGTCGGCCGGCTTCTCGAGGAAGCTGGTGATGCGGCGGCTGTCGTCGATCGCCATCACGCCGAAGGCCGTGGCCTCCATGCGCGGCACCTCGATGCAGCCCACGGTGCAGCCCGCGCCGCTCTCGGCATGGTCCTTGACCATGATCGAGTAGTCCATCTTGTAGATGTGGTCGCCCGCGAGCACCACCACGTAGTCGTGCGGCGTGGAGCGGGTCTGGATGATGTCGAGGTTCTGGTAGACCGCGTCGGCCGTGCCGCGGTACCAGTGCTCGTCGCCCATGCGCTGCTGCGCGGGCAGCACGTCGACCATCTCGTTGAGCTCGGCGCGCAGGAAGCTCCAGCCGCGCTGCAGGTGGCGCATCAGCGAATGCGACTTGTACTGCGTGACCACCGCCATGCGCCGGATGCCCGAGTTGAGGCAGTTGGAGAGCGCGAAATCGATGATGCGGAACTTGCCGCCGAAATACACGGCCGGCTTGGCGCGCCGGTCGGTCAGCTGCTTGAGCCGGGAGCCGCGTCCGCCGGCCAGTACCAGCGCGATGGTGCGGCGCACGAGCTGGTGCGATTGCAGCGGCGTGCCGGGGGCGGCCGCGGGTGTCTTGTGATCCATCCTGTGTCTCCGTTCGTTCGTTCGTGTGTCGTCAGAGTTTCTGTGTGTGCCTGTGCCCGCTCGGGCCCTTGCACACTAGCACCGCCGCGCGGCGCAGGCTCCTACGTTCTTGCAATCCAGAGGCTCGAGGGCGGTATCGCGACCTCGGCAACGTTCACGACCGAGGGCTCGGGGCCCGGGTCGATGGCGGGGTCGCTGGCGAGGACGCCATGCCAGGCGCCGGGCGGCAGGCGGAACGGCTGCGCCTGCGCGCCCGCGTTCACGAGCAGCAGCCAGGCCGGCGCTGCCTTCGGTGTCGCTGGGGTGGTGGTCGATGTCGGTGTCTCCTTGGCGGTGCCTGCCTCCAGGCTGCCGAACAGGATTGCAAGGGCCGTGCCGCCTTCCCAGTTCGGCGGCTGCATCGGTGCGCCGTCGGGCCGCAGCCAGCGGATGCCGGCCGTGCCCGGCGCGGGATCGGCCGGCCACCAGCGCGTGCTGCGCAGCACCGGTGCCGCGCGCCGCAGCGCGGCCAGCCGCGCCACGAAGGCGCTCAACTGCGCCGGCTCGCCGGCCGGGTCGGTGCTGCCGACCCAGTGCAGCCAGGTGGTCTCGTTGTCCTGGCAGTAGGCGTTGTTGTTGCCGTGTTGCGAGTGGCCGATCTCGTCGCCGGCCAGAAGCATCGGCGTGCCCTGCGACAGCATCAGCGCGGCCAGCAGCGCGCGCCGCAGCCGCAGCCGTTCGGCCCGCACCGCGGGATCGTCGCTCGGGCCTTCCACGCCGCAGTTGCGGCTCAGGTTGTGGCCATGGCCGTCGCGGTTGTTCTCGCCGTTGGCCTCGTTGTGGCGCGTGTCGTAGCTCAGCAGGTCGCGCAGCGTGAAGCCATCGTGCGCGGTCACGAAGTTCACGCTCGCGGCGGGCGAGCGCCCGTCGTGCGCGAACTGCGCGCTCGAGGCCGTGAAGCGGTGCGCGAAGTCGCCGAGGCCGGCGCGCCCCTCGCGGTCCTGGCGCAGCCAGAAGCCGCGCTGCGTGTCGCGGAAGCGGTCGTTCCATTCGAGCCAGCCCGGCGGGAATTCGCCGAGCCGGTAGCCGCCCGGCCCGATGTCCCAGGGCTCGGCGATCAGCAGCGTGCGCGACAGCAGCGGGTCCTGCGCGATGGCCGCGAAGAAGGGTGCGCGCGGATCGAAGCCCGTGGCCGTGGCGCGGCCCAGCACCGGCGCGAGGTCGAAGCGGAAGCCATCGACCCCCATTTCGCCGGCCCAGAAGCGCAGACTGTCCATCACGAGTTGCAGCACGCGCGGCTCGCCGAGGTTCAGGCAGTTGCCCGTGCCGGCCCAGTTCTCGTAGAGGGCGCGGTCGTCGGCGCGCAGGTGGTAGTAGAGGGCGTTGTCGATGCCGCGCAGCGACAGCGTGGGGCCGAGCTCGTCGCTCTCGGCGCTGTGGTTGTAGACCACGTCGATCACCAGTTCCATGCCGCGCGCATGCACCGCGTCGGCCAGCGCGCGGAACTCGCCGGCCGGCGTGGTGCCGGGGCGGCCGCTCCAGTAGCGCGCCTCGGGCGCGAACCAGCCGATGGTGTTGTAGCCCCAGTAGTTCGTGAGGCCCATCGCGAGCAGCCGTTCCTCGTCGGCGCGGTGCTGCACCGGCATCAGGCTCAGCGTGGTGACGCCCAGGCGCTGCAGGTGGTCGAGCACGGCCGGCTCGGCGAGGGCGGCGTAGCTGCCGCGCAAGGGGGCGGGGACCGCGGGGTGCAGCTTCGTGTGGCCGCGGACGTGGAGTTCGCAGATCACGCGGTCTGTGGGGGGGATGCGGGCGTGGCCTGGGTTCGGATGGGTTGGCGCGGGCACCACGCGGGCCTTGAGGGCGATGCTGGCGTTGTCCCGTGTGTCGCGCTGCGTCGGGTCGGCGGCGGTGTGGCCGTGGGAGAGGTCGCTGCCGTCGTAGCGTCCGACGATCTCGCGGGCGTAGGGGTCTAGCAGCAGCTTCGATGGGTTGAAGCGATGGCCCTCGCTCGGGGACCAGGGGCCGTGGACGCGGTAGGCGTAGACGAGGCCGGGGCGGGCGCTGGGGAGCTGGCCGTGCCAGATGCCGTCTGTGAACTCGGGGAGCTTGAGTCGCTGCTGTTCGTGGGTGCCTGTGGGGTCGAATAGGCAGAGTTCTACCTTCTCAGCGCTGGGTGCTACGAGCGCGAAGTTGACGCCTGTCTGGGTTGCTGTGGCGCCCAGGGGGTAGGGGGTTCCTGGGTTCAGCACGATGGTTGAGGCTTTCTCTTGCTGAGGCAGGAGCCGGGATTTCGCCCCGGCGGGCGAGTCACTTTCTTTTGCTTCGCCAAAAGAAAGTAACCAAAGAAAAGGCGACCCCGCTGTCTGCGACCCTTCGCTTCGCTACGGGCAACCTGCGGTGCTCGCGTTTCGCGGGGTCTCGCAGAACTCGCTTCGCTCAAACAGCTGCGAGCCCTTATCCGCGAAACGCTGCGCTCCTCGGCGCAGCCAGAGGGGGTGGGTCGGGCCGTCGCTGCGCTCGGCCACGAAGACCCAACGGGCCTTCGCTTTGCTCGGCCCCGGTGGAAGAAGACCCGGGGCCTTCGCACTCCCCCACCCCACACAAGGACGCGCCATGGCGCGTTGACCCTGATCCCCTCTGGCTGTGCCGAGGAGCGCAGGGGAAAGCGGGATAAGGGCCGCAGCTGTCTGAGCGGAACGAAGTGGAGCGAGTTCTGCGGACCCCCGCTTTCCCCGAGCACCGCAGGTTGCCCGCAGCGAAGCGGAGGGACACAGACAGTGGGGTCGCCTTTTCTTTGCCTACTTTCTTTTGGCGAAGCAAAAGAAAGTAGGTCCGCCGCCGGGCGGAATTCCCGGCTCCTGCCTCTGCAAGACAAACAACTCAAATTCAAGCCAACACCCACATCAAGGTAGCCAGGGGAGGCAAATCAACCACCACCGAATCCGCTTTCCCATGCCAAGCCAAAGCCTCACTGGCAACCACCCCATTCCCCACCCCACTCCCCCCATAAACAACCCCATCGGTATTGATGATCTCCCGATAGGACCCCGAACAAGGCACCCCCAACCGATACCCATGCCGAACCACAGGCGTGAAGTTGCAAACCGCCACGACAAACGCCCCATCCCGCCCCCGACGAACGAACGCGAACACCGACTGCGCCGTATCGTCATGCACGAGCCACTCGAACCCCGCCCCTTCATGGTCGAGCTCGTGCAACGCCGGATAGTGCCGATACACGTTGTTGAGATCCCGCACCAGCCGCCGAACCCCCTGGTGCGATGCATGCTCGAGCAGATGCCAGTCCAGGCTGCGGTCCGCATTCCACTCCGCCACCTGCGCGAACTCGCAGCCCATGAACAGCAGCTTCTTCCCCGGATAGGCCCAGAGGTAGCCGTACAGGTTGCGCAGCCCCGCGAACTTCTGCCACTCGTCGCCCGGCATGCGCGCGATCATCGAGCCCTTGCCGTGCACCACCTCGTCGTGCGAGAACGGCAGCACGAAGTTCTCGCTGTGCGCGTACATCAGCCCGAAGGTGATCTCGCGGTGGTGATGCGGCCGGTACAGCGGGTCCTTGCCCGCGTAGGCCAGGGTGTCGTTCATCCAGCCCATGTTCCACTTGTAGTGGAAGCCCAGCCCGCCGTCCTCGGGCGGGCGCGTCACGCCGGGGAAGCTGGTCGATTCCTCGGCGATCGTCACCGCGCCGGGGCGCTCGGTGCCCACCACGCGGTTCATGCGGCGCAGGAACTCGATCGCCTCGAGGTTCTCGCGCCCGCCCTGCGCGTTCGGCACCCACTCGCCGGGTCCGCGGCTGTAGTCGCGGTAGAGCATCGAGGCCACGGCGTCCACGCGCAGGCCGTCGATGCCGTAGCGCTCGAGCCAGTACAGCGCGTTGCCCACGAGGTAGTTGCGCACCTCCGTGCGCGACCAGTTGAAGATCAGCGTGTTCCAGTCGTTGTGGAAGCCCTCGCGCGGATCGGCGTACTCGTACAGCGCCGTGCCGTCGAAGCGGCCCAGGCCGTGCGCGTCGGTCGGGAAGTGCGCGGGCACCCAGTCGAGGATCACGCCGAGCCCGGCCGCATGGGCCGCGGCCACGAAGAAGCGGAAGTCGCTCGGGGTGCCGAAGCGCGAGGTCGGCGCATAGAGGCCGATCGGCTGGTAGCCCCAGGAGCCGTCGAACGGATGCTCGGTGATGGGCAGCAGTTCGATGTGCGTGAAGCCGAGGTCGCGCACGTAGGGCACCAGGGTGTCGGCGAGCTCGATGTAGTCCAGCCATTCGTGGCCGTTCTTGCGCCGCCACGAGCCCAGGTGCACCTCGTAGATGCTGATAGGCGCATCGCGCCCGTTGGCCTTGGCGCGGCCCGCGGGCATGGTGGCGACCGGCGGCAGCGGGCGCACCACGCAGGCGGTGTCGGGCCGCAGCCGCGACGAGAAGGCGAAGGGATCGGCCTTGCGCAGCAGCTCGCCCTGCGCCGACAGGATCTCGAACTCGTAGGCATCGCCCACCGCCACGTGCGGCGCGAAGACCTCCCACACGCCGCATTCGCGGCGCAGCCGCATCATGTGGCGCCGGCCGTCCCAGTTGTTGAAGTCGCCGACCACCGACACGCGGCGCGCATTCGGCGCCCAGACCGCGAAGGCCACGCCCTTGACGCCGTCCATCTCGCGCAGGTGCGCGCCCAGGCGCTCCCAGGGCCGCAGGTGCGTGCCCTCGGCCAGCAGCCAGATGTCGGTGTCGCCGAGCACGAAGGGAAAGCGGTAGGGGTCGTCGATGCGCGAGACGTGCGAGCCCCAGTCGACCTGGAACGCATAGCCCATGCGCGCCTCGGCCGCGGGCACCAGGCCCGCGAAGATGTCGGAGCCCTCGTGCCGCTCGAGCGTGGCCAGCGGCCAGCCGGTGCGCGCATGCAGCACCGTCACGCCCTGCGCGCCGGGCAGCAGGGCGCGCACCACCAGGCCGCGCGAGGTCTCGTGCGGGCCGAGCACGCCGAAGGGGTTGCCGTGCTCGGCGCGCATCAGCGCATGGACTTCGGCTTCGGGCAGTTGTGTCGGGGCCATGGGATCAGTCGGTGATCGGTTCGCCGAAGAAGGCACCGAAGGGCGCCAGCGCGAGCGTGCGCCCTTCGGGGCCGCCGAGCGTCGCGCTCGAAGCCAGCGGTGCATCGACCAGCGGCCGCAGCTCGTCGCGCAGCACGATCGACATCGGCGCCGCGCCGAGGTTGAACACGGCCTGCAGTGAATGCGCGCCCTCGCGCCGCTCGAACCACAGCACCGGTTCGGGCGCGTCGAAGAAAGCGATGGCTGCCGTGTGCAGCAGCGGCTGCGCGCGGCGCCAGTGCAGCATCGCGCGGCTGAAGGCCAGCATCGACTGTTCATCGCCTTCCTGGCGATCGACCGCCAGCGGCAGGTGCGCGGGCGACATCGGCAGCCACGGCGTGCCGGTGGTGAAGCCGCCCTGCGCGTCGTCGCCGCGCCAGGGCATCGGCGTGCGGCAGCCGTCGCGGCCCTTGAACTCGGGCCAGAAGGCGCGGCCGTAGGGGTCCTGCAGCAGCTCGAACGGCACCTCGGCCTCGGGCAGGCCCAGTTCCTCGCCCTGGTAGATGCCGGCGCTGCCGCGCAGCGACAGCAGCAGCGCGAGCCACAGCCGGTCGCGCCGCGCATCGGGCGCGCCGCCGTCGCTCCAGCGCGTGACCACGCGCGGCACGTCGTGGTTCGACACCGCCCAGCAGCCCCAGCCGCCGGTGGCCGCGAGCGCGCGGTCGAGCGCCTCGACCTGCTGGCGCAGGTGCTTCGCCGTGTGGTCGGCGGTCAGCAGGCTGAAGCTGTAGGCCAAGTGCAGGCGCCGGTCGCGCGCGGTGTACTGCGCCATCACGGGCGGCGCGTTCTCGTCGCCGACCTCGCCGAGCGCGACCGCGCCGTGGCGGTCGAGCAGGGCGCGCAGCCGCTCGAGGAACAGCAGGTTCTCGCCCTGGCTCTTGTCGTACAGGTGCTGCTGCATCGCATAGGGGTTGTCGGCGCGCACCGTGCTGACCTCGCCCACCGACTGCGCCGAGGCCGGCGGGTTGCTGCGCAGCAGGGCATCGTGGAACTGGTGGTTGCAGGCGTCGAAGCGGAAGCCGTCGACGCCGCGCTCGCACCAGAAGCCGACCTCGCCGAGCAGCGCGTCCTGCACCGCGGGGCAATGGAAGTTGAGATCGGGCTGCTCGGCCAGGAAGCTGTGCAGGTAGTACTGGCGGCGGCGCGAATCCCATTGCCAGGCCGGCCCGCCGAAGACCGAGAGCCAGTTGTTGGGCGGCGTGCCGTCGGGCTTGGGGTCGGCCCACACGTACCAGTCGGCCTTGGGGTTGTCGCGGCTCGCGCGGCTCTCGGCGAACCAGGCGTGCTGGTCGGAGGTGTGCGAGAGCACCTGGTCGATGATGAGCTTCAGGCCCAGTTCGTGCGCCCGCGCGAGCATGGCGTCGAAGTCGGCCAGGGTGCCGAACATCGGGTCGACCGCGCGGTAGTCGGCCACGTCGTAGCCGAAGTCCTTCATCGGCGAACGGAAGAAGGGCGAGACCCAGATCGCGTCGACCCCGAGCGAGGCCACGTGCGGCAGCCGCGCCGTGATGCCGGGCAGGTCGCCGATGCCATCGCCGTTGCTGTCCATGAAACTGCGCGGATAGATCTGATAGATCACCGCGCCGCGCCACCAGTCATCGCTCTTGCTGCCGTTGCTGCTGCTGCCCATGCTGTCCCTTGGTCTGAAATCATTGTGGCATGCGAAATCCGGGCCAGCGGTACGCTCGTGCGCGCTCCGCGACTCTCTACACTGCACGCCCTCCATGACAGAGACGATTCCCCACGCCACCGCGGGTTCCCCGCCTCCCGCTTCCGATGCCGAAGGACTGCCCGCGCTCGAGCGCCGGCTCGCGCGCGACCTCGACATCCTGGGCTGGCGCGCCCGCGCCTGGATGCCGGCCTGCGAACACGAGGGCGAGGCGGTGCTCGACGTGGCCATCGTCGGCGGCGGGCAGGCCGGGCTGGCCGCGGCGGCCGCGCTGGCCCACCAGGGCATCCGTGCCGTGGTGTTCGATCGCGCGCCCGAGGGTTTCGAAGGGCCCTGGGCCACCACCGCACGCATGGAGACGCTGCGCTCGCCGAAGGAACTCACCGGCCCGGCGCTGGGGCTCGCGGCGCTGAGCTTCCGCGCCTGGTTCGAGGCCCAGCACGGCAGCACCGCCTGGGCCGCGCTCGACAAGATCCCGCGGCTGCAATGGATGGACTACCTGCGCTGGTACCGGCGCGTGATGGCGCTCGAGGTGCGCAACGACTGCGCGGTCACGGCGATCGTGCCCGAGGCCGGCGGCGCGCTGGTGCGGCTGGACCTGCGCACGCCGGCCGGCGCGCGGCGCGTGTTCGCGCGCCGCGTGGTGCTGGCCACCGGGCGCGACGGCCTCGGCGGCCCGGCGGTGCCGGATTTCGTCGCCGGCCTGCCGCGCGAGCGCTGGGCGCATTCGTCCGACGCCATGGACTACGGCCGGCTCGCCGGGCTGCGCGTGGGCGTGATCGGCGCAGGCTCCTCGGCCATGGACAGCGCCGCCACCGCGCTGGAGGCCGGCGCCCACAGCGTCGAGCTGCTGATCCGCCGCCTCGACCTGCCGCGCGTCAACAAGGGCAAGGGCGCCGGGGTGCCGGGCCTGACCCAGGGGCACTACGACCTGCCCGACGCGCACAAGTGGCGCGTGCGCCACTACATCAACCGGCTCAACGTGCCGCCGCCGCACGGCAGCACCTTGCGCGTGTCGCGCTTCGCCAACGCCTTTTTCAACTTCGGCTGCCCGGTCGAGGCGGTGGCGCTGGCCGGCGACGGCACGATCTGCGTGGCAACGCCGCGCGCGGATTTCGAGTTCGACTTCCTGATCGTCTCGACCGGCTTCAAGGTCGACTGGGCCGCGCGCCCCGAGTTCGCCGCCATCGCGCCCCATGTGCGGACCTGGAAGGAACGCTACCTGCCCGCGCCCGGCGAGGAGGACCAGGAACTGGCCGATTCGCCCGACCTCGGCCCGGTGTTCGAGTTCAAGGAACGGGTGGCGGACGCGTGCCCGGGGCTGGCGCGCATCCACTGCTTCTGCTATCCGGCCGCGCTCTCGCACGGCACGGTCTCGGGCGACATCCCGGCCATCAGCGATGGCGCCAAGCGGCTGGCCGCGGGCATCGCGGGGCTGTTCTACCGCGAGGACTTCGAGCGGCATTTCGCGAACATCGAGGCCTATGCCGAGCCCGAGCTGTACGGCGACGAATGGACGCCCGCGCCACTGCCCGACCGGCGGCCGGCACCCAAAGCCGGCTGAATGGCCCGGCCCGGCGGGAGCCCGGCGGCCGGGGCGCGATAATCCGCCTTCCCGGCCGCCCCGCGCCGGGCTCCTGCCGAAGCCCCGTCATGAACCCCAGCTACAAACCCAGCGACGTCGAGTCCGCTGCCCAGGCGCAATGGAGCGCCGCCGATGCCTACCGCGTGACCGAGGACGCGAGCCGCAAGAAGTACTACGCCTGCTCGATGCTGCCGTACCCCAGCGGCAAGCTGCACATGGGCCACGTGCGCAACTACACGATCAACGACATGCTCACGCGCTACCTGCGCATGAGCGGCTACAACGTGCTGATGCCCATGGGCTGGGACGCCTTCGGCCTGCCGGCCGAGAACGCGGCGCTGAAGAACGGCGTGCCGCCGGCCAAGTGGACCTACGAGAACATCGCCTACATGAAGGGCCAGCTCCAGGCCATGGGCCTGGCGATCGACTGGAGCCGTGAGATCGCCACCTGCGATCCGAGCTACTACAAGTGGAACCAGTGGCTGTTCCTGAAGATGCTCGAGAAGGGCATTGCCTACCGCAAGACCCAGGTCGTGAACTGGGACCCGGTCGACCAGACCGTGCTGGCCAACGAGCAGGTGATCGACGGCAAGGGCTGGCGCACCGGCGCCACGGTCGAGCGCCGCGAGATCCCGGGCTACTACCTGAAGATCAGCGACTACGCCGAGGAACTGCTCGAGCACACCCAGCACAAGCTGCCGGGCTGGCCCGAGCGCGTCAAGCTGATGCAGGAGAACTGGATCGGCAAGAGCGAGGGCGTGCGCTTCGCCTTCACCCATGACATCCAGGGCGCCGACGGCCAGCCGATCCAGGACGGCCGCATGTACGTGTTCACCACGCGCGCCGACACCATCATGGGCGTGACCTTCTGCGCCGTCGCGCCCGAGCATCCGCTGGCCGCGCATGCCGCCACGCTCGATCCCAAGGTCGCGGCCTTCATCGAGGAATGCAAGAGCGGCGGCACCACCGAGGCCGAGCTCGCCACGCAGGAGAAGAAGGGCGTGCCCACGGGCCTGACCGTGACGCACCCGATCACCGAGGAGCAGGTACCGGTGTGGGTCGGCAACTACGTGCTGATCGGCTACGGCGACGGCGCCGTGATGGGCGTGCCCGCGCACGACGAGCGCGACTTCGCCTTCGCCAACAAGTACGGCATCGAGATCATCCAGGTGGTGCTGGTCGACGACGAGCCGCACTTCGACTATCACAAGTGGCAGGACTGGTACGGCGACAAGCAGCGCGGCGTGACCATCAACTCCGACAACTTCAGCGGCATGTCGTACAAGGAGGCCGTGGCCGCCGTGGCGCATGCGCTGGGCCAGAAGGGCCTGGGCGAACTGCAGACCACCTGGCGCCTGCGCGACTGGGGCGTGAGCCGCCAGCGCTACTGGGGCACGCCGATCCCGATCATCCATTGCGAGGAGCACGGCGCGGTGCCGGTGCCCGAGAAGGACCTGCCGGTGGTGCTGCCCACCGACTGCGTGCCCGACGGTTCCGGCAATCCGCTGAACAAGCACGAAGGCTTCCACGCCGGCGTGGTGTGCCCGGTGTGCGGCAAGGCCGCGCGGCGCGAGACCGACACGATGGACACCTTCGTCGACTCGTCGTGGTACTTCATGCGCTACTGCGATCCGAAGAACGACCAGGCGATGGTGGCCGAGGGCGCCGACTACTGGATGCCGATGGACCAGTACATCGGCGGCATCGAGCACGCCATTCTTCACCTGCTGTATGCGCGCTTCTGGACCAAGGTGATGCGCGACCTCGGCCTGGTGAAGGCCGACGAGCCCTTCAGCAAGCTGCTGACCCAGGGCATGGTGCTCAACCAGATCTTCTACGCGCGCAACGAGAAGGGCGGCAAGGACTACTTCCCGCCCTCGGAAGTCACGCCGGAGCTCGACGCGCAGGGCCGCATCGTCGGCGGCACCGCGGCCGACGGCACCAAGGTCGAGTACGGCGGCGTCGGCAAGATGGGCAAGAGCGAGCGCAACGGCGTCGACCCGCAGGACCTGATCGAGAAGTACGGCGCCGACACCGCGCGCCTGTATACCATGTTCACGGCGCCGCCCGAAGCCACGCTCGAGTGGAACGACGCGGCCGTCGAGGGCAGCTACCGCTTCCTGCGCCGCGTGTGGAATTTCGGCGCGGCGCAGTCGGGGCTCGCGGCCGCCGCGGGCGGCAAGCCGGCCTACGGCAAGCCGGCCCAGGCGCTGCGCCGCGAGGTGCACACCGTGCTG
Source organism: Variovorax sp. PDC80 (assembly GCF_900115375.1). Lineage (NCBI taxonomy): Bacteria > Pseudomonadati > Pseudomonadota > Betaproteobacteria > Burkholderiales > Comamonadaceae > Variovorax > Variovorax sp. PDC80. The sequence continues at coordinate 149,137 of NZ_FOWG01000011.1, forward strand.
CGCCAGGTCGACTACGACTACCAGCGCATGCAATACAACACCGTGGTGTCGGGCGCGATGAAGCTGCTCAACGCGCTCGAGGGCTTCAAGCCCGACGGCAGCGCGGGCGACGCGGCCGCGCTGCACGAAGGCTTCGGCATCCTGCTGCGCTGCCTCTATCCCGCCACGCCGCACATCGCCCAGCAGCTGTGGACCGAGCTCGGCTACGACCGGACGCTCGGCGCCCTGCTCGACGCGCCGTGGCCCACGGTCGACGTCGATGCGCTGGCGCAGGACGAGATCGAGCTGATGCTGCAGGTCAACGGCAAGCTGCGCGGCAAGCTGCTGGTGCCGGCCGGCGCCTCCAAGGACGAGATCGAGAAGCTCGCGCTGGCCTGCGAGGACTTCACCACCTTCGCGCCGGGCGCGAGCGCCAAGCGCGTGATCGTGGTGCCGGGCCGCCTGGTCAACGTGGTCATTTGAACAAGCCAAGCATGAACATCCGCACTGTCTCGCTGCCGCGCCGCGGCTTCCTCCTGGGCCTGGCGGCCGGCGGCGCCTCGCTGGGCCTGGCCGGTTGCGGCTTCGAGCTGCGCAAGCCGCCGGTCTTCGCCTTCAAGTCGATCGCGGTCTCGGGCAACTCGGCGCTGGTCAACCAGATCCGCCGCAACCTGCGCGCGGCGGGCACGGTGACCTTGCTGCCGGGCGACGACAAGAGCGCCGAGGCGGTGCTCGACATCCTCGGCGAGGACCGCGAGCGACTGGTGGTGTCGACCAACTCGGTCGGCCTGCTGCGCGAGATCCAGCTCGTGCTCAAGGTGCGCTTCCGGCTGCACGCGCAGGGCGGCAAGGACCTGCTGGCGGCCACCGAGCTCATGCAGACGCGCGACCTGACCTTCAACGAGACCAATGCGCTGGCCAAGGAAGGCGAGGCCGACCTGCTGTTCCGCGACATGCAGGTCGACATCGCGCAGCAGCTGGTGCGCCGCCTCGGGGCGGTGAAGACGCTGTGACCGGCCGCTGACGCGATGCAGCTTGCCAGCGCCCAGCTTTCGGCCCACCTGCAGAAGGGGCTGAAGCCGCTCTATACGATCCACGGCGACGAGCCGCTGCTCGCGCAGGAGGCGGCCGACGCCATCCGCGTGGCGGCGCGCGCGCAGGGCTACACCGAGCGCAGCTCGTACACCGTGGCCGGCGCGCACTTCGACTGGAGCGCGGTGCTCGCGGCCGGCGGATCGCTCTCGCTGTTCGCCGACAAGCAGATGGTCGAGATCCGCATCCCCTCGGGCAAGCCCGGCAAGGACGGCAGCGCCGCGCTGCAGCAGATCGCCGAGGGCGCGGCTGCGAACGACAGCACGCTCACGCTGGTGATGCTGCCGCGGCTGGACAAGGCCACGCGCACCGGCGCCTGGTTCTCGGCGCTCGAGAACAACGGCGCCAGCATCCAGGTCGACCCGATCGAGCGCGCCGCGCTGCCGCAGTGGATCGCCCAGCGCCTCGCGCTGCAGGGCCAGCGCGTGAAGCCCGGCGACGAGGGCCAGCGCACGCTGCAGTTCTTCGCCGACCGCGTCGAGGGCAACCTGCTCGCGGCGCACCAGGAGATCCAGAAGCTCGCGCTGCTGCATCCGGGCGGCGAACTCGGCTGGGAAGAGGTCGAGGGCGCGGTCAACAATGTCGCGCGCTACGACGTCTTCAAGCTGTCCGAGGCCGTGCTCGGCGGCAACCCGCAGCGCGTGGCGCGCATGCTCGACGGCCTGCAGGCCGAGGGCGAGGCCGAGGTGCTGGTGCACTACACGCTGGCCGAGGACATCCGCGCGCTCAAGCGCGTGAAGGACGCCATGGCGGCCGGCCGGCCGCTGCCGATGGCGCTGCGCGAGAACCGCATCTGGGGCCCGCGCGAGCGCGCCTTCGAGCGCGTGCTGCCGCGGCTGGACGACCGCATGCTGGCGCGGCTGCTGCGCGCGGCGCACCTGGTCGACGGCATCGTCAAGGGCCTGAAGCAGCCCGACTGGCCGGCCAGCGGCTGGCAGGCGCTGCAGCGGCTGGCGCTGATGCTGTGCCGGGCCTGCGGCAACGGTGGCGCCGCCGCACCGCGCCGCGCCTGAATTCCCGGCGTCAGCCGCCCGCAGGGTTGGCGTGGGAAAATGCCGCCCATGAACGCGTTCAATGTCAGCGAACACATGCAGACCCTGGGTCTGCAGGCAAAAACGGCCGCCGCCCTCATGGCGCGAGCGGATGCAGCTACCAAAAACGTAGCGTTGAAGGCGCTGGCCCGGCGCCTGCGCGAAGCCGGCGCGGTGCTCGCCACGGCCAACCAGAAGGACCTCGAGCGCGCCACGGCCGCCGGCCTGTCGGCCCCGATGGTCGATCGCCTGAAGCTCGGGCCCAAGGTGATCGAGACCGTCGCCCTCGGCTGCGAGCAGCTCGCGGGCATGGCCGACGTGATCGGCGAGATCATCGGCATGAAGCAACAGCCCAGCGGCATCCGCGTCGGCCAGATGCGCGTGCCGATCGGCGTCTTCGGCATGATCTACGAGAGCCGTCCCAACGTGACCATCGAGGCCGCGAGCCTGGCGATCAAGTCGGGCAACGCCGCCATCCTGCGCGGCGGCTCGGAGGCCATCGAATCGAACAAGGCGCTGGCGCTCTTGGTGTCCGAGGCGCTGGCCGAGGCCGGCCTGCCGGTGGAGGCGGTGCAGCTGGTGCAGACCACCGACCGCGAGGCCGTCGGCCAGCTGATCGCGATGCCGCAGTTCGTCGACGTGATCATTCCGCGCGGCGGCAAGGGCCTGATCGAGCGCATCAGCCGCGACGCCAAGGTGCCGGTCATCAAGCACCTGGACGGCAACTGCCACGTCTACGTCGACGACACGGCCGAGTTCGGCATGGCGCTGCGCATCGTCGACAACGCCAAGACCCAGAAGTACAGCCCCTGCAACGCCGCCGAAGGCCTGCTGGTGGCCGCCTCGGTGGCCGAGGACTTCCTGCCGAAGATCGGCGCCATCTTCGCCGCCAAGGGCGTCGAGATGCGCTGCGATCCGGCCGCTGCCCAGATCCTGCGCGCCGATGGTGCTATCGATCCGGGAGCAAGGGTGGTGGACGCGGTCGAATCCGACTGGTCCGAGGAATACCTGGCCGCGGTGATCAGCATCAAGGTGGTGGCGGGCCTCGAGGAGGCCATCGCGCACATCAACCACTACTCGAGCCACCACACCGACGCGATCGTCACGCGCGACCACGTGAATGCCCAGCGTTTCCTGCGCGAGGTCGATTCGGCCAGCGTCATGGTCAATGCGAGCACACGCTTCGCCGATGGTTTCGAGTTCGGCCTGGGGGCCGAAATTGGCATCAGCACCGACAAGTTCCACGCCCGCGGACCGGTGGGCATCGAAGGGCTGACCTCGCTCAAGTACGTGGTGCTGGGGCAGGGCGAAGTCCGGACCTGAGGGGGCGCGACGGGCGCCGTTGGGTGCTCTTCGCGTCGGTGGTGCGTGTGGATTCCACGTAGGCCGTGGTGCTTGTCATCGGGGGGCGCGTCCCCAAATCTTAGGGTCTGTCATCCATCCAACGCCCTCGCGCTGGCCCCGCCATGCGGTGGATACGCGAAGGACGGCGCAGCCCATGGCCACCCATGGGCAAGCCGGCCGACAAAGTAGCCGCCGTATGGCGGGGCCAGCCCGGAGGGAAGCCCTGTTGCGCGGTGCATTGCGGCGTTGCCCTTCGCTTGCGTAGTGCGCTACGCGGCGCTCAGGGCGCCTTGCACTGCCCCGCGCAACAGGGCTTCGCGAGGGCGTTGGATGGATGACAGACCCTAAAATCCCGCATACCTTTAAGTAGAAAACAAAGAAGGCCGCCGCATGGTTCCGCATCTCGTCACAGCCCTGACCGGCCCGATCAACGAACTGGAGCAGCGGGTGCTCGACTCGATGCCCGCCATCGAGCGCTGGTTCCGGCTCGAATGGATGGAGCACACGCCGCCGTTCTACAGCGCGGTCGACATCCGCAACGCGGGCTTCAAGCTGGCGCCGGTCGACACCAATCTCTTTCCCGGCGGCTGGAACAACCTCACCAAGGAAATGCTGCCGCTGGCGGTGCAGGCCGCGCAGGCCGCGATCGAGAAGATCTGTCCCGAGGCGCGCAACCTGCTGGTGATTCCCGAGAACAACGCCAAGAACAGCACCTTCTACCTGGCCAACGTGGCGCAGATGGTGCGGATCTTCCACATGGCCGGGCTCAACGTGCGCGTGGGCTCGATCGATCCGGCGATCAAGTCGCCCAAGAAGATCGAGCTGCCGCACGGCGACACCGTCACGCTCGAGCCGGTGGTGCGCACCAAGCGCCGCCTGGGCCTGAAGAACTTCGATCCCTGCACCATCCTGCTGAACAACTCGCTCTCGGCGGGCACGCCGGGCATCCTCGAGGACCTGCACGAGCAGTACCTGCTGCCGCCGCTGCACGCGGGCTGGTCGGTGCGCCGCAAGAGCAACCACCTGCACAGCTACGAGGAACTGTCCAAGCGCTTCGGCAAGCTGCTGGGCATCGATCCCTGGCTCATCAACCCGATCTACGCGCGCGCCGACGGCGTCGACCTGGCCGAGGGCCGCGGCCTCGACGTGCTGACCAGCCACGTCGACGCGGTGCTGACCAAGGTGCGCCGCAAGTACAAGGAATACGGCATCAACGAGAAACCCTTCGTGGTGGTCAAGGGCCAGAGTGGCGCCGAGGGCCCGCGCGTGCTGACGGTGCGCGACGCCAAGGAGGTCGAGGGCCTGGCGGGCAAGGTGCGCGCCGCGGCGGCCCGGCCGGCCGGTGCCCGCGAGCCCGGCGAGATCATCGTGCAGGAAGGCGTGCTGACCAACGAGCGCGTGCACAACGGCGTGGCCGAGCCCGTGGTCTACATGATGGACCGCTACGTGGTCGGCGGCTTCTACCGCGTGCATGCCGACAGCGCGCCCGACGAGAACCTCAAGCTGCCCGGCGCGAGCTTCGTGCCGCTGGCCTTCTCCGAGAGCGCGCACCTGCCGCAGCCCGGTGCCAAGCCCGGCGCCAGCGCGCCCAACCGCTTCTACATGTACGGCGTGGTCGGCCGGCTCGCGATGGTCGCCGCCAGCTACGAGATGGAAGCCACCGACCCGGACGCCGAAGTCTACGAATGACCCCCACCGCGCGCCGTGTTTGCGGCCCGCGCGGGTGACGGCAGAATAGCGGCCCCACAGCAACGGAAATCAAAGGGCGGCGAGGGCGAGGATCGAGGCGCGGCGGATGCCACCGTCCGCCGATGCGCGCCCCCTGGCATACCTGATGCGTCGTCATCGCGAGCCGCCGGCCCTTTTCCCATCGACCTCGTGTCAGCCCCCAAATCCCTCTCCGCCGGCCTGATCGTCGGCGCCATCGGCGTCGTCTATGGCGACATCGGCACCAGCGTGCTGTATGCCGTCAAGGAAGTCTTCGGCCACGGCCACGTTCCCTTCACCGTCGAGAACGTCTACGGCATCCTCTCGATGTTCGTCTGGACGCTCACCACCATCGTCTCGCTCAAGTACGTGGTGCTCGTGCTGCGTGCCGACAACGAGGGCGAGGGCGGCCTGGTCGCGATGCTGGCGCTGGCCTCGCGCGCCGTGGCCGACAAGCCGCGGCTGCGCCACCTGCTGCTGGTGATCGGCATCTTCGGCACCTCGCTGTTCTACGGCGACGGGGTCATCACGCCGGCGATCTCGGTGCTCTCGGCGGTAGAGGGCCTGGAGGTGGTGTCGCCGCACTTCAAGCACTACGTGATCCCGATCACCCTGGTGGTGCTGTTCTGCCTGTTCGCGGTGCAGAAGCACGGCACCGCGGGCATCGGCCGCTTCTTCGGGCCGATCACGGTGGTGTGGTTCCTCGCGCTGGCGGTGCTCGGCGTGTGGCACATCGTCGACCACCCCGAGATCCTGAAGGCCCTGAGCCCGTTCTACGCGCTCAAGTTCATCTGGGACAACCCCGGCACCAGCTTCATCCTGCTGGGCGCCATCGTGCTGTGCGTGACCGGCGCCGAGGCGCTGTACGCCGACCTCGGCCACTTCGGCAAGGCCCCGATCCGCATCGCCTGGTTCACCGTGGTGATGCCGGCGCTGATCCTCAACTACTTCGGCCAGGGCGCGCTGCTGCTGGCCAACCCCGAGGCGGTGAAGAACCCGTTCTTCATGATGGCGCCGGAGTGGGCGCTGATCCCGCTGGTGCTGCTGGCCACCGCTTCCACGGTGATCGCCTCGCAGGCCCTGATCACCGGCGCCTTCAGCGTCACGCGCCAGGTGATCCAGCTCGGCTACCTGCCGCGCCTGAACATCGAGCACACCAGCGTGCGCACGGCCGGCCAGATCTACATCCCGCTGGTCAACTGGGGCCTGTTCGTGGCGATCGTGCTGGCGGTGGTCATGTTCCGCTCCTCGAGCAGCCTGGCCGCGGCCTACGGCATCGCCGTGACCACCGACATGCTGATCACCACGGTGCTGACCTTCTTCGTGATCCGCTACGCCTGGAAGCTGCCGCTGGCGCTGTGCATCGCCTCGACCGCGGCCTTCTTCTTCATCGACTTCATGTTCTTCGCGTCGAACCTGCTCAAGCTGCCCGAGGGCGGCTGGTTCCCGCTGGTGATCGGCGGCGCGGTGTTCGTGCTCATGATCACCTGGAAGGAAGGGCGCCGCCTCATGGGCGAGGTGCAGCGCTCCGACGCGATCGAGCTGAAGGCCTTCCTCGATTCGGTGTTCGAGAACCCGCCGGTGCGCGTGGACGGCACCGCCGTGTTCCTCACGGCCGAGCCCGGCGTGGTGCCCAATGCGCTGCTGCACAACCTCAAGCACAACAAGGTGCTGCACGAGCAGAACCTGTTCGTCACCGTGCGCAACCACGAGGTGCCGTGGATCCCGATGGACAAGCGCATCGAGATCGAGCCGCTGGGCCGCCATTGCTGGCAGGTGATCGTGCACTACGGCTTCAAGAACGACATCGACCTGCCGCGCGCGCTCGACAACGCGCGCCTGCGCGGCTGCCAGCTCGAGCCGATGCTGACCAGCTACTTCCTTTCGCGCGACGTCGTGATCCCCACGCTGGGCAGCGGCATGGCGCCCTGGCGCGAGAAGCTGTTCGCGCAGATGCACCACAACGCGAGCGGCGCGGCGGCCTTCCTGGGGCTGCCGAACAACGCGGTGGTGGAGCTGGGCTCGAAGATCGAGATCTGAGGCCGGCCCGCGCGCCTCAGCGGAAGTCGTCCGGCCGTTCCTGCGCGAGCCGTGCCATGTGCGCCGCGATCGCGCCGGGCGTGGTGAACCAGATCTCGCCGCGGTCGCGCGCGAGCGCCAGCTGCGTCAACACGCCGCGCAGATGGCGCAGCCGGTAGGGCTGGCCCACGATGTAGGGATGCAGCGCGAGGCCCATCACCAGCGGCTGGGCGCGCGACTGCAGCAGCATCTCCTCGAAGTTGTCGCGCACCATCGCGCAGAAGTCCTTCGCGTCCATCAGCCGGCCCACGATCATCGGGATGTCGTTGAGCTCCTGCGGATAGGGCACCGACCAGATCGCGCCGCCGCCGCGCGTGCGCATGCGCACCGGCTGGTCGTCGTGGCACCAGTTGAGCGTGTAGCCGTAGCCGGTCTCGGCCAGCAGGTCGGGCGTCAACGGGCTCTCGGAGATCCACGGCGACAGCCAGCCCGCGGGCGCCTGCCCGCTCTCGCGCGCCATGCGTTCGCGGCAGCGCACCAGCAGCGCGCGCTCGTGGTCTTCGCCGAGCGCGCCCTGGCGCTCGGCATTGCTGTGGCCATGGCCGATCAGCTCGTCGCCGCGCGCCACCACCGCCTGCACCAGTTCCGGGCAGTGGTCGTACAGGGCCGTGTTGACCAGCGCGCCCGTGGGCAGCGCGAGCGCGTCGAACAGCTCGAGGCAGCGCCAGGCGCCCACGCGGTTGCCGTACTCGCGCCAGCCGTGGTTGAGCACGTCGGGCTGCGGCGAGGCCGGGCCGAGGCAGGCGCCCAGCCCGTCGCCGAAGGCGAAGTGCTCGAGGTTGAAGCCGAGGTAGACCGCGAGCCGCGCGCCGTTGGGCCAGCGGTAGTCGGGCCGGCGCGTGATCGGCCGGTAGTCGAAGCGGTCGTGCGAGGGCAGCAGTTCGGGCCAGCGTGTCGTCATGCCCATGCCGCCTGCAAGCCTCGTGCCCGATGGTCGACATATCGATAGAAAATTGTTGACCATCGCTCGGCCAGCGCGGGCCGGCGCGGGCGGCCCGGCACAATCGCGCGATGCGTTTCTTCAAGGACCTGAGCCTTTCCGCCTTCACCGCCGGCTTCGTCGCCGTGCTCGTCGGTTTCACGAGTTCGGTGGCCATCGTGTTCCAGGCCGCGCAGGCCTTCGGTGCCACGCCCGAGATGGTGGCCTCGTGGATGTGGGCGCTGGGCATCGGCATGGGGCTGGCCTCGGTGCTGCCCTCGCTGTGGTGGCGCAAGCCCGTGATGATCGCCTGGAGCACGCCCGGCGCCGCGGTGCTGGCGGTGGCCGGCGCGGGCCATGGCATGGGCGAGGCGGTCGGCGCCTTCGTCGTCTGCGCGCTGCTGATCGTGCTGGCCGGCGCCACCGGCTGGTTCGAGCGCGTGATGAACCGGATCCCGATGGCCATCGCCTCGGCGCTGCTGGCCGGCGTGCTCGCGCGCTTCGGCCTCGCGGCCTTCACCGCGGCGCAGACCGCGCTGCCGCTGGTGCTGCTGATGCTGGCCACCTACCTCGTGGGCAAGCGCTGGCTGCCGCGCTACGCGGTGCCGCTCACGCTGCTGGTGGCGATCGCCTTCGCGGCCGCGCGTGGCGAACTCGCCTGGTCGGCGGTGCATGTCTCGCTGACCTGGCCGGTGTTCGTCATGCCGGTGTTCCACTGGCAGGCGATCGTGAGCCTGGCGCTGCCGCTGTTCGTCGTCACCATGGCCTCGCAGAACCTGCCGGGCGTGGCGGCGATCCGCGCCGCCGGCTATGGCGAGCTGCCGGTCAGCAAGCTCATCACGATCAGCGGCCTGACCACGCTGGTGCTCGCGCCCTTCGGCGCCTTCGCGCTCAACCTCAGCGCCATCACTGCCGCGATCTGCATGGGCCGCGAAGCCCACGAGGACCCGGCGCGGCGCTATACCGCGGCCGTGAGCTGCGGCGCGATCTACGTCGTGATCGGCCTGTTCGGCGCGGCCGTGACCGGGCTGCTCACGGCCTTCCCGAAGGAGCTGGTGGCGGCCATCGCGGGGCTCGCGCTGCTCGGCACCATCGGCGGCGGACTGGCGGCCGCGGTGCGCGACGAGCCGCACCGCGAGGCCGCGCTGATCACCTTCCTGGTCACGCTCTCGGGCGTGACCATCGCCGGCATCGGCTCGGCCTTCTGGGGCGTGGTGGCGGGCGCGTTCGCGCTCGCGGTGCAGCGGCTGGGCAACCGGCCGGGCCCGCCAAAAGCCCCGGCCGGCCAGGGCCTCGCCGCTTCCGGCAACATCGCGACCGACAGCAGCAACATGGCGGCCCCGCCGGGCGCCGGAAAGACCTCCTGATGAAAAACATCCTCTTCGTGGCCGACCCGCTCGATCACTTCAAGATCTACAAGGACACCACCTTCTCGATGATGCGCGAGGCCCAGCGCCGCGGCCACCGCATCGCGGCCTGCCTGCCGCAGGACCTGCAGTGGGTGTCGGGCGGCAAGGTCACGGCCACGGTGCGCCAGGTCACGCTGACCGGCGACCCCAAGGACTGGTACGCCGTCGACATCGTCGAGAGCAAGGCGCTGGCCGATTTCGACGCCGTGCTGATGCGCAAGGACCCGCCCTTCGACGCCGAGTACATCTACGCCACCCACCTGCTCGAGCAGGCCGAGCGCGAGGGCGCGCGCGTGGTGAACAAGCCGCGCGCGCTGCGCGACCACCCCGAGAAGCTCGCGATCATGGAGTTTCCGCAGTTCACCGCGCCCACGCTGGTCACGCGCAGCGCGCAGGCGGTGCGCGACTTCCATGCGCAGCACGGCGACATCATCCTCAAGCCGCTCGACGGCATGGGCGGCATGGGCATCTTCCGCGTGAAGCAGGACGCGCTGAATCTCGGCTCCATCGTCGAGACGCTCAACAAGGACGGCGCCGAGACCATCATGGTGCAGCGCTTCGTGCCCGACGTGGTCGAGGGCGACAAGCGCATCCTGATCATCGCGGGCGAGCCCGCGCCCTTCGTGCTGGCGCGCATCCCGCAGGGCACCGAGGTGCGCGGCAACCTCGCGGCCGGCGGCAAGGGCGTGGCCCAGCCGCTCACGCCGCGCAACCGCGAGATCGCCGAGATCGTGGGCCGCGCGCTCGCGCCGCGCGGGCTGCTGCTGATCGGCCTCGACGTGATCGGCGACTCGGTGACCGAGATCAACGTGACCAGCCCGACCTGCTTCCAGGAGATCACGGAGCAGACCGGCTTCGACGTGCCGGCGATGTTCGTCGATGCGCTGGAGGCGCATCTGAAGCAGGCGGCCTGAAGGCCATGAAAAAAGCGCACGGGGCGATCGTCGCCCCGTGCGCTTTTTTTTCGATCCCGGGGAAGCCGGGATCGCCGATCAGAAGTCGACCGTGGCCGACAGGCTGAAGGTGCGCGGGTTGCTCAGCACCAGGTAGCCCGAGCCCGGATAGCCGCCCACCGAAGCCCAGTAGTTGCGGTCGGCCACGTTCTCGATGCGCGCGCGCAGCGTCAGCAGCTTGCCGTTGCCGACCTCGGTGACGTAGCGCGCACCCACGTCCAGGCGCGTCCAGCCGGGCACGCGCAGCGTGTTGATCGCATCCGCGTAGCTCGAGCCGCTGGTCACGACGCGGCCGTTGAGCGACAGCCCCTGCACGCCCGGCACGTCCCATTCGACGCCGATGCTGCCCTGCGCCTTCGGCACGCCGATCACGCGCTTGCCATCGGTGGTGAGGCTGCCCGTTTCCTTCTGCTTGGCGTCGAGCCAGGTCACGCCGCCGAGCACGCGCAGGCCCTTGGTCGCCTCGCCGAAGACGTTGAGCTCGACACCGCGGTGGCGGTCCTCGCCGCCGGCCTGGAACGAGCCGTTGGCCACGAAGGCGCGCGGCTTCGCGGTGCTGAACAGCGCCAGGCTGCCGCCGATGCGGCCGGCGTCGTACTTGACGCCGATTTCCTTCTGCTTCGACACGTAGGGACGCAGCGACTGGCCGGCGTTGAGCACCGGCTGGCCGTTCGATTGCGCGGGGGCGCTCTCGCCGGGCGACAGGCCTTCGATGTAGTTCGCGTAGACCGACAGGTCCTCGCGCGCCTTGAACACGATGCCGGCCACCGGGCTGGTGCGGCTCTGGTCGTACGAGGTGACGGTGCCGCCGGCCGAGGTCAGTTTGCCGCCGCTCACGATCTGGTAGCTGATGTCGCTGGTCTCGATCGACTGGCGGCGCACGCCGAGCGTGACGAGCAGGCGGTCGTCCAGGAAGGACATCGTGTCGCCGATCGCCACGCTCTTGAGCGTGATGGTGCCGTTCAGGCGCGGACTCGCGAGGTTGTTGCCCAGGTAGGTGAGCTGCGTCGGCAGGTAGCCGCGCGGGTAGTAGATGTTGCTGCTGAGCGTGCCGCCGGTGCCCAGGCCCAGGCCGTAGGCGTTCTTCTTGTCGAGGTCGAAGTAGGAGTAGCCCAGCACCCACTCGTGGCCCACGCTGCCGGTGCGCGCCTTGCCGCGGATGCCGAGCTCGGCGGTCTTGACCTTGTCCTCGCGCGTGTTGTCGAAGCGGCTGGTGGTGAAGGCGCCGGTCAGGCCGTTGGACACCGTCGGGCCCGCGAGCGAGTTGTTCTCGTAGCTGCTGCGCGCGCCGGCCGCGGCCCAGGCCGTGATGTTCGGCGTGATGTCGTATTCGCCGCGCACCGAGCCGAAGGTGTCGCGCTCGTAGGAATAGGTCCAGGGCTGGGCGAAGTTGGTGTCGTTGTCGGGCGCCTTGGGCACCACGGTGACGGCGCTGCCGAGCGTGACGTTGGGGCGCGTGTTGCGCAGGCGGTGCTCCTGGTGGCCGATGTCGGCCGAGATGCGCGCGTCGCGGCTGCGCCAGTCGAGACCGACCGCCAGCGCGTCGAGCTTGACGCCTTCGCCGTTCACCGCCGTGCCGCCGTCGCGGTGGACGGCATTCAGGCGCACGCCCACGCTGTCGTCGGGACCGAAGCGGCGCGCGATGTCGGTCGCGGCATAGGACTGCGAGCCGCTCGCGGTGCCGAGCGTGAACTGAGTGAGCGCTTCGTTCGGCGCGCGCTTGGGCAACAGGTTGATGGTGCCGCCGATGCCGCCGCCCGTGGGCGCCGCGCCGTTGAGGAAGGCGCTCGCGCCGCGGAACACTTCCACGCGCTCGAACAGCTCGGAGGCGATGTACTGGCGCGGCAGCAGGCCGTACAGGCCGTTGTAGGCGATGTCGTCGGAATTGACGATGAAGCCGCGGATGAAATAGGACTCCTGGAAGTTGCCGAAGCCGCGCGCCACGCGCACCGAGGGATCGTTCTGCAACACGTCGGCCACGCTGCGGGCCTGCTGGTTCTGGATCAGCTCGTTGGTGTAGTTGTTGCTCGAGAACGGCGTTTCCATCATGTCCCGGGTGCCCAGGATGCCGGCGCGGCCGCCGCGCGCCACCTGGCCGCCGGCGTAGGGCTTGGCCAGGCCTTCGGCCGATGCATCGGCGCTGGCTTCGACGGTGATGGTGCCCAGCGCGGCGCCAGGGGCGGTGGGAGCGGTCGCGGCAGCCGGTGCCGGCGCGGCGCTCTGCGCCGAGGCCGTCAGGGCATGGAGGGCGAGCAGCGTCGCGGCGACGGTCGGGCGGAGGCTGGCGCGGAGAAGGGCGGAGGAGGCGGGCATGGACGGTTCGTTTTCACGCAAATGAGAACCGTTATTGTTAACGGACTCCGTCCAGCCGCCGATACTTTCTTGCAGTGTTGCAAAAATGTGTCAGAAAAAACGTTTCATTCGAGGGGTCTTCGGCCACGAGTCAGCAAGCTCGCTGCAGGCAGGCAGGCTGCCCTGGCCGATCCTTCAATGCCCCGAGCGCCGCCCGTCCACGAACACGTGCAGCTCGCCTGGCTCGAACGCGGTCCATTCCTCGTTGGTGGTCAGCGGCGCCGTCACCACCACGGCGACGCGGTCGTTGGGCGTGGTGTGCTGGGCGAAGTCGATCTCGAGGTCCTCGTCCGACAGCTGCGCGGTCACGAAGGGATGGCGCCGTTCCACGTACCAGAGGTGCGTGGAGGCATGGGCCCACAGCGCCTGGCCGTTGGAGAGCATGAAGTTGAAGGTGCCGTGCCGCGCGAGCTGGGGCGCGAGTTCGCGCAAGGTGAGCGTGAGCTCCTCGACGCTCGGCACGCCCGCATGCGACTTCGCGAGCTCCTGCATCAGCCAGCAGAAGGCGTGCTCGCTGTCGGTGTTGCCCACCGGGTGGAAGTTGCCGTGCAGCCGCGGGCGGAAGTCCTTCAGGTCGCCGTTGTGCGCGAACACCCAGTAGCGGCCCCACAGCTCGCGCACGAAGGGGTGGCAGTTCTGCAGGTTGACCTCGCCCTGGGTGGCCTTGCGGATGTGGGCGATGACGTTGCGGCTCTGGATCGGGTAGCGCCGGATCAGCTCGGCCACCGGCGACTCGCAGGCCGGCTGGTGGTCGACGAAATGGCGCAGGCCGCGGTCCTCGAAGAAGGCGATGCCCCAGCCATCGGCGTGGTGGTCGGTGCGGCCACCGCGCTGCGCGAACCCCGTGAAGCTGAAGGTCACGTCGGTCGGCGTGTTGCAGTTCATCCCTAGCAATTGACACATGGGGGCCATTAGACACCGCCCCCGCTTACCCGAGCGCCCGGGTTTGCTTCCGCGTCAGCGCAGGAAGCGGCCTTCCTTGGTCACGCGGACCATCTCGATGAAGCGCGAGCCGGTGTTGCTGGCGCCGGTGAAGTCGAGCTCCATGCCGGCGATGCGCAGCTTCATCGCCTTGAGCGCCGCATGCAGCCGCGCGCGCGTGAGGTCGCGCCCGGCGCGGCGCAACGACTCGATCATCACCAGCGCGTTCACGTAGCCCTCGAAGCTCAGGTAGCCGATGTCGACCTTGGCGCGCTCGGCGAGCTGGCGGTAGTCGCGCGCCACCGGCTCGACCTCGCTCCAGGGATAGGGCACCACCTGCGAGATCGCCAGCCCGCTGGTCTTGTCGCCCACCAGCTTGGCCGTGACGTCGCCCGGCACGATCGACATGCCGTAGAACATCTGGCGCCCGCCCGCGTCCCAGGCGCTCTTCATCACCTCGCCGCCGATGGCGCCGCCCAGGTACATGATCACCGCCTGCGCCTTGCTGTCGGCCAGCGCCTTGCCCATGGCGGCGTTGGTCGAGCCGTCGCCCTTGACCGCCACCGCCGCCACCGGCTTGAGCTGGTGCGCCGCGAGCGCGGCCTCGACCAGCTTCGTGACCTCGGCGCCGCCCGGGTTGTCGAGGCAGGCCGAGGCGATGCGCGTCACGCCGATGGTCGTGAGGTGCTGCACCAGCGCCTGCGCCTCGCGCGCGAAGGTGGCGCGCACGAAGTAGCCCGAGCCCATGACCTTCTCGCGCGCCGAATCCGACACCGCGTAGCCCGCGACCATCGGCGCGCCGCTTTGCGACAGCACCTTGGCCGCGGCCGCGGTGGTGGCCGAGCCGACGCAGCCGAAGAAGGCGAACGCGCGGTGCTCGCCGAGCAGCTTCTCGTAGTTGGCCACCGCCTTCTCGGGCGAGAGCTCGTCGTCGAGCGACACCAGCCGGATCTTGCGGCCCGAGACGCCGCCCTGCGCGTTGACGGCGTCGAAGGCCAGCCCGGCGCCGGCCATCACCACCTTGATCGGCGCGCCCAGCGGGCCGCTGAGGATGCCGGTGTGGCCGAGCACCACCTCGGTGTCCGTGACCCCGTTCTCGGCCGCGCGGGCCACGGAAAAAAGGCCAAGGCTGGCCGCGGCCGCCGAGGCAGCCATGAAGTTCCGACGATGCATGGGAGAAAACCGTCCAATCGATACAACTGATAACAATTGAAATCGATGGGCGGGTGTTTGCCCGCAGGGGTTTACCCCGGCTTGCGGGGCGCGTCGCCGGGATTCGCGCGGATGCGCAGCTGCCAGGCCGCGCAGATCGCGAGCGCGCACAGGCCGGCCAGCATCGCGAACACCTCGTCGAAGGCCGCCAGCCGCGCCGGGCTGGTCTGCGGGTTGGCGAGCGAGTCGCCGTGCGCCGCCAGCCGCCACTCGAGCACGATCGCGCACAGGCTCACGCCGGCCGCGCCGCCGAGCATGCGCACGAAGTTGATCGCGCTCGCGCCCTGCGGGATCAGCGGCTTGGCCAGCGGCCGCATCGAGCCCAGGTTCAGCGAGGGCAGGATGAAGCCCAGGCCGATGCGCCCGACGATCGCGAACGCCACCAGCAGCCACAGCGCGCTGTCGGCGCGCAGCAGCATCATCAGCGCGAACGAGGCCGCCAGCAGCGCCAGCCCGATGCTCACCAGCGCCCAGGTCGGTTGCCGGTCGGCCAGCCGGCCCACGCCCGCGATGGTGGCCGCCAGCACGAAGCCGGCCGGCAGCAGGATCGTGCCCACGTGCGAGGCCGACAGGTGCAGCCCGACCTGCATGTAGACCGGCAGCAGGTAGGTGGAGCCGAACAGCGCGGTGCCGTAGATGAAGGCGACCACGCTGCCCATCGCGAACTGGCGGTAGCCGAACAGCGCGAGGTTCATCAGCGGCGTGCCGCCCGCGGCCGCCAGCCGCCGCTGCCACAAGATGAAGAGCCCGAACGAGAGCAGCGCGCCGCCCAGCAGCGCGGCCGCCTCGAGCGGCGAATCGCCGCGCAGCGCCACCAGGCCGTTGAGCAGGCACAGCGTGCCCACGGTGCCGAGCGCGAGTCCGCGCACGTCGAGCCCGCCGCTGCGCGCCGCGACCGCGCCGCCGGGCGCGGTGGTCGGCACGAACTTGTAGGCCAGCCACAGCGAGGCCAGGCAGAACGGCACCACCATGTAGAAGATCGAGCGCCAGCCGAACAGGTCGACCAGCACGCCGCCGATGCTCGGGCCGATGGCCGGCGCCAGCACCACGCCCATGCCGAAGATGCCGCTGGCGCGACCCTGCTCGTGGGGCTCGAAGGCGCGCAGGATGATGATCGCGGGGATCGGCTGCACCACGCCCGCGGCCAGGCCCTCGGCCACGCGCGCCAGCAGCACCAGCGAGAAATCGTTGGCCATGCCGCCCGCGACACCGCCGGCCAGCAGCAGCAGCATCGTGCCGACATAGGTGCGCCGGTAGCCGTAGCGCGCCAGCAGCCAGGGCGTGGTGAGCATCGACACCGTCATCGCCACCATGAAGCCGGAGCTCACCCATTGGGCGCGCTCCTGGCCCAGCGAGAAGTGGTGGCTCATGCCGGGGATCGCCACGTTGACGATGGTCGAGGACATGATCGAGGCCATCGTGCCGACCATCACCGACAGCAGCAGGTACCAGCGGTAGCGTTCGCCGTAGCGCGCGCGCAGCGGGCCCATGGCGGGGGTCGGGGCCGGCGTGGCGGCTTCGGGCGTCTCGTGGTGGGTCATCGGCGGTGGGGGAGCGGCGGGCGTGAAGGTCGGCGATGCCGGGCCCGTCGTCCTACAAGCATATCGGGCTTTGCGCGGCGGGCCGCATCGAAGGCGGCTCCACAATGCCCGGGCTGTCCCGCATCCGACCCTCCGCCGACATTACGCAAAGACGACCATGGATCACTCTCCCCCCGCGACGAACGACGAAACGACGCCCGAGTTCGCCGAGGGCGCGACCACCCTGGCCGCCGAGCTCGCCGCGCCCACCGTCACGCGCGCCTACCGCTGCCAGTGCGGCCGGCCCGTGTTCCTGCGCAACAGCGAATGCCTGGCCTGCCACACGCCGCTGGGCTACGTGGAGGACAGCCTCGGCGTGGTGCCGCTCGCGCCCGCCGTGGCCGAGGACGCCAACGGCAATGCCGTCGCCGAGCCCGACAGCTACACGATCTTCGGTGATGCGCAGGGCCCGACCTACCGCCGCTGCGCCAACCTGATGACGCCCGCGGCCTGCAACTGGATGGTGCCGGTGGCGCGCCCGGGCCAGGCGCTCGCGCCCGACACGCACGGCCTCGCGCCCGGCTACTGCCTGGCCTGCAGCGTCACGCGCACCATTCCCGATCTCTCGGTGGCCGGCAACGACGAACTCTGGCGCAAGCTCGAGCAGGCCAAGCGGCGCCTGATCTCGCAGCTGCTCGCGCTGCGTCTGCCGGTGGTGAGCCGCCATGCCGACCCGGTGCACGGCCTGGCCTTCGACTTCCTGAGCAACGTGCCGGGCGGCCCGCACGTGATGACCGGCCACGACACCGGCATCATCACCCTCAATGCCGAGGAGGCCGAGGACGCGGTGCGCGAGCGCATCCGCACCGAGATGCGCGAGCCCTACCGCACGCTGGTGGGCCACTTCCGCCACGAGATCGGCCACTACTACTGGGACCTGCTGGTGCTGCCCTCGGCCTGGCTCGAGGACTTCCGCACGCTGTTCGGCGACGAGCGCGCCGACTACGGCGCCGCGCTGCAGCAGCACTACAACCAGGGCCCGCCGCCCGACTGGGCGCAGCGCCTCGTGAGCAGCTACGCCAGCATGCACCCGTGGGAGGACTGGGCCGAGACCTGGGCCCACTACCTGCACATGGCCGATTCGGCCGACACCGCGATGAGCTTCGGCGTCGATGCCACCAACGTCGAACTCACGAGCGACCTGTTCACGCCCGAGGACCTGTGGCGGCCCGAGCATCCCGAGGCTGCGAAATTCCTCGACTTCATCAACAGCTGGGTGCGGCTGACCAACGTGCTCAACGAGCTGTCGCGCAGCATGGGCCAGCCCGACTTCTATCCCTTCGTGCTGCCGCGCACCGCGGTCGGCAAGCTGCAGTTCATCCACTGCGTGGTGACCGAGCTGCGCGGCGACGGCGGGCCTTCGCTGGTGACGGCGCAGGATGTGGAGGCAGCGGCCGAGGCCGCTGCGGAAGCACAGGAGCAGGCCCAGGCACCGGAGCAGATGCAGGAGCAGGTGCAGGGACAGCAGCAGTCGCAACAGCAGACGGCCGAGGCGCCGTCCCAGCCCGCGGTTCAGTCGCCCTGAGCGCCCGCCGCGCAGCGCGCGCAGATGCAGGCCTGGCCGCGCAGCGCCTCGGGCAGGCGCTCGAGCGGCGCCAGCGAGAAATCCACCGCCATGCACCAGCACGGCGGCTGCGGCTGGCCGGTCTCGCGCTCGATCTCCATCGCGCAGCGGTTCGCCTCACCGCACAGCGGGCAGCGCGTGGCGTCGAGCGCCTGCGCGGTGTTCGCCATCACGCGAGCTCGAACGGCGGCAGCTTCTTCGGCACCGCCACGTTGTTGAGCGTGGCATAGACCGGCAGGCCGCCGCGGTAGGCCGGGTAGTCCTCGCCCTCGATCAGCGGCAGCAGGTAGCGCCGGCATTTCTCGGTGATGCCGTAGCCGTCGTCGGAGATGAAGTCGCGCGGCATCGGCTTCTCGACATTGGCCACCGAGGCCAGCGGCGCGCTGCCGATGGCGTAGGCATAGGGCAGGTCGCTGGTGCGTTCGATCGTCGGCATCACCGCGTTGTGGCCTTCGAGCGCGAGCTCGACCGCGCGCTGCCCGAGTTCGTAGGCCTGGCGCACGTCGGTGGCCGAGGCGATGTGGCGCGCCGCGCGCTGCAGGTAGTCGGCCACGGCCCAGTGGAACTTGTGGCCCAGCGCGTCCTTCACCATCTGCGCCACCACGGGCGCCGCGCCGCCGAGCTGCGCATGGCCGAAGGCGTCGCGCGTGCCCTGCTCGGCGAGGAAGGTGCCGTCGGGATGGTGGCAGCCCTCGGACATCACCACCGAGCAGTAGCCGTGCTGCTTCACCAGCGCGTCGACGCGCGCAAGGAAGCGCTCCTTGTCGAACTCGATCTCGGGGAACAGCACCACCACCGGAATGCCCTGGTCGGCCACCAGGCCGCCGGCCGCCGCGATCCAGCCCGCGTGCCGGCCCATGACCTCGAGCACGAACACCTTGGTCGAGGTGGCGGCCATCGAGCGCACGTCGAACGAGGCCTCGAGCGTGGACACCGCCACGTACTTCGCGACCGAGCCGAAGCCCGGGCAGCAGTCGGTCAGCGGCAGGTCGTTGTCGATGGTCTTGGGCACGTGGATGGCCTGCAGCGCATAGCCCATCGACTGCGAGAGCTGGCTCACCTTGAAGCAGGTGTCGGCCGAATCGCCGCCGCCGTTGTAGAAGAAGTAGCCGATGCCGTGCGCCTTGAAGACCTCGATCAGCCGCTCGTACTCGCGCCGGTTCTTCTCGAGCGACTTGAGCTTGTAGCGGCAGGAGCCGAAGGCGCCCGCGGGCGTGCTGCGCAGCGCGGCGATGGCCTCGGCCGGCTCGGCGCCGGTGTCGATCAGGTCCTCGGTCAGCGCGCCGATGATGCCGTTGCGACCGGCGTAGAGCTTGCCGATGCGATCGGGATGCCGGCGCGCAGTCTCGATCACGCCGCAGGCCGAGGCATTGATGACCGAGGTGACACCGCCCGACTGGGCGTAGAAGGCGTTGGTGGGGTTCGTGGGCATGCGGGGTTCCTTCGCGCGGGGAAGGCCATTCTGGCCCAGTGCGCAGTCGTACTCAAACGGGCCCGGGGCCCTTTAAGCCGCGGATTCGGCCGGATGGAACCAGACGTTGCGGATGCGCCCGTCGATCACTTCGTAGACCGCCACGATCTCGACGGCGTTCGCCGCCAGGCCCGTGATGCGTTCGTGGTCGATCACCTTGTTGCCGACCACCATGCGCTGTGCGACCTCGGCATGCAGTTCGGGCAGCACGAAGCGGTGGTCGCGGTAGTAGGTCCGCAGCGCCTCGCGGCCGACCAGCACGGGCTCGGGCGCGGGCGGGCGGAAGGTGCGCACGTCCTCGGCGTATTCGGCCACGAAGGCGTCGAGGTCCTTGGCGTTGTAGGCGAGCAGTTGCCGTTGCACGGCATCTTCCGGTTTCATCGGCGCGATCCTCCGCTGAGTCGCGCCCGGAGACGGGCGCCCGCGCAGTCTAGCGCCCCGGAAATTCCGGCGCGCGCTTCTGCAGGAACGCGCTCACGCCCTCGCGAAAGGTCGCTCGCTCGATCAGCTCGCGCTGGCGCTCGCTCTCGTAGTGCAACTGCTCGGGCAGCGTGTGGCGCTCGGCCGCGGCGAAGGCGGCGCGCGCCTCGGTCACGGCATGCGCGGGCAGGCGCGCGAGGCGCTGCGCGGTCTCGCGCGCCTCGGCCATCAGGTTCTCGTCGTCCACGCAGCCCCAGATCAGGCCCCACTGCACCGCGCGCCCGGCGCCGAGCCGCACGTCGAGCAGCGCCATGCCCATCGCGCGCGCCCGGCCCGCGCGGTGCGGAATGGCCCAGGTGCAGCCCAGGTCCGGCACGATGCCAAGCTTGGGCAAAAAGGGCAGGTAGAAGTAGGCGCTGCGCGCCGCCAGCGTGATGTCGGCCGCGAGCGCGAGGCCCACGCCGGCACCGGCGGCCGCGCCGTTGACGGCGGCCACCACGGGGATGGGCATCGACTGCAGCGTCTCGATCAGCGGATTGCTCAGCGACTGCATCCATTCGGCGGTCTGGTCGCCGAGCGTCTTGCCGTCCTGCGGCGGGCGCATCGCGCTGAGGTCGGCGCCCACGCAGAAGGCCTTGCCCGCGCCCGTGAGGATCAGGGCGCGCACGGCGCGGTCGTCGCGGATGCGTTCGAGGTGGGCGCGCAATTCCTGCTGCAGCTCGATCGCCAGCGGGTTGAGCTTGGCCGGCAGGTTGAGCGTGAGGGTGGCGATGCCCTCGTCGAGCGCGTAGAGCACGTAGGGCTGCGCGCCCGGGTCCTGTGGTGGCTGCTGCGTCATCGGAATCTCTCCACGTGTTCGTCGGCTCGGATGTTCGGCGGGAATGGATGACCGTGCACGGCGCCCAAAGAAAAAGCCGCCCGTCGACGGGGCGGCTCTGGCTGGCGTGCTCCGGTTCCCTGGCATCGATGGTTCGATGCCGGGGGGCCAGGGTCAAGCCGGGGACAACCCGTGGGGCAGCAGTCGCCAAGGCGACCGCCGGCGCGCGGGCACCGGCAGCGGGATCGCGGCCGGCTGCGCGTCCGACACCGTGATGCGCGCGGGCTCGAGCGCCGACACCAGGATGCGGCGGTGTTCGGTGCCCTCGAAGCGCTCGCCAGGCTCGAGCACGATGTCGCGCGGATCACGGTCCAGGGTGACCCAGACCGAGCCGCTGCGGCATTCGATGCCCACGCCGGCGCCATCGGCCACGGCGAAGACCGCGCGCGCCGGCAGGCTGAGCTGGAAGCAGGAAGGGAAGGGGGTGCTCATGGCAAGCTCCATTGCATTCGTCATGCGAATGAATATATTGAGCGCCCAGTCCTTTACAAACGGTCTTTTGGAACTCATTGCATGCGTATCGAGAATGCAAAGAAGGCCTCGCCGGCCCAGCCCCAGAGCGTGGTCGACCTGCCGCCGCTGGAACTCATGCGCAGCTTCGAGGCGGCCGCGCGCCGGCTGAGCTTCACGCTGGCCGCGACCGAGCTGCATCTCACGCAGTCGGCCGTGAGCCGGCAGATCCAGCAGCTCGAGGCCAGCCTGGGCGTGCTGCTGTTCGAGCGCCGCCACCGCGCGCTGGTGCTCACCGAGGCCGGCGGCGTGATGCAGCGCGCCGTCACCGACAGCCTGGAGCGGCTGCGCGATGCCACCGCGCGCGTGCGCGCCGGCTCGGCGCCGCGTCAGGTCGCGATCACCACCACGCCGGGCTTCGCCTCGCTGTGGCTGATCCCGCGGCTCGCGCGCTTCACCGGCAGCCATCCGCAGGTCGACGTGCGCGTGTCGGCCACGCTCGAGGTGCTCGACCTCGAGCGCAGCCGCGTCGACGTGGCGGTGCGGCTGATGCCGGTCTCGCGCGGCAAGGGGCCGGCGCTGTTCGAGGAGAGCGTGGTGCCGCTGTGCTCGCCCGCGCTTGCCAAGTCGCTGCGCAAGCCGGCCGATCTCGCGAACCTCACCCTGCTCACCGTCGAGTACCCCGACCACAGCGAGGCGCCCACCATCGACTGGGAGCCCTGGCTCAAGGTGATGGGGCTGCACGACCTGCGCATGAAGAGCACGCTGCGCTTCACGCAGTACGCCGACGCGGTGGGCGCGGCGGTGGCGGGGCAGGGCGTGGTGATCGGGCGCCTGCCGCTGCTGCGCGAGCTGATGCGCGAGGGCCGGCTGGTGGCGCCGCTGGGCGAGGGCGCGGCCTCGCAGCGCGGCTACTTCGTCGAGACCTCGCGGCGTGCCGCGGGCAACCGCGACGCGCTCGAGTTCGCGCAGTGGCTGCGCGAGGAAGCCGAAGCAGCGCAGCGCGCCTGAGCGCGCCGCGCCGGCGGGCGATCAGCCCGGCAGCAGCACCTTGTTCACGACGTGGATCACGCCGTTCGACTGGTAGACGTCGGCGATCGTCACCATCGCGGTGCCGCCCTTCGCGTCGGTCACGAGCACATTGCTGCCGCTCATCATCGCGGTCAGCGTGCCGCCGCTCGCGGTCTTCAGCACGGCCTTGCCGCCGCCGGCCTTGATCGCGTTCATCAGCGCGGCGCTGTCCATGCGGCCGGGCACCACGTGGTAGGTCAGCACCGTCGTCAGCGTGCCCTTGTTCTCGGGCTTGAGCAGCGTGTCGACCGTGCCGGGCGGCAGCGCGGCGAAGGCCGCGTTGGTCGGCGCGAACACGGTGAACGGGCCGGGGCTCTTGAGCGTGTCGACCAGGCCCGCGGCCTTCACCGCCGCGACCAGCGTCGTGTGGTCCTTCGAATTCACGGCGTTGTCGACGATGTCCTTCGTGGGATACATCGGTGCGCCGCCGACCATGGGCGTGTTCGTGTTGCTGCTGCCACCCATGCCCATGCCGCCCGCGCAAGCGCCGAGCAGGACCGAGACACCGAGTGCGATGACGAGTTTCTTCATGAAGGTCTCCTTGAGGAGTGCGCCATGCGCGCACCGCCGTGTGTCTGTGGAACCGCCAACAGCGCGGAGGCGCGATGCGCTTGAGACCAGTACGGGGCGCATGCGCGGCTGGATTCGCGCGGCGGTTTTTTTCTTCGCTGCCGGCGAATGGGACACGTCGCCTTCACGCCACAGCGTTGCACAACGGTCTTGCGCGCCGCACGCGGCCTCGCCAGAATCCGGCCTTCATTTTTCAGCGACAGTTTTTCTTTCACGCGCGCACGGCGACGATCGACCTCCCGGGCGCCCCACCACTTTCATGAACCGTCCTCTGAACTCCTGACCGCACACCGACCGCCCCGGCCGGATGTGCATCCACGCATCCCGCCGCGGCCGTATCGACGAGGGCCCCGCGCGCAAACATTCGCCGGGGCCTTTTTGTTTTTGATCCGGAGTGTGTGCACATGAGTGCTCAGCGAAAGGCCCGCGACGACGAGAAGCGTCTGGGCCGGTTCTATTTCTCGGTGCCGGGCGAAGCCCCGCGCAATCCCGTCGTGGCCGCGATGGCACGCCGCGCATCCAGCCAGGGTGCGGGCCGCCACCTGCGCACGCATCGCGCCGAGCGGCGCGCGCAGAAGGTCGCGCTGCAGAAGGCGGCGCGCGGACTGAAGGAGGACTGACCATGCGCGAAGACATGGACAAGGTGATCGTCGAACGCCCGCGCGGCGGCTGGCGCGTGCAGGGCGACGGCCGCCCCTGGCGCAACAGCCCCGAGCGCGGCTCGCACCTGGGCATGCGGCGCGGCTACCAGCGCCCCAAGTGGCTCAGCGAGAACCTGCAGCCGCTCAAGCGCTGGCTGCACAAGCAGGTGCATCGGCCCTGGGACAAGGTGTGGAGCGAGCTCTGCGAAGGCATCGACCGGCGCAACACGGTGCAGGCGCACATCTTCGTGCACATCGACCAGTTCGTCGAACGCCAGGCCGAGCTGCACGAGGGCGAGGTGTGGGTGCCGGGCCGCATGTGGCAGCAACGGATGGTGCCGCTGCGCGAGTCGGCGTCGGTGGAGTTGTTCGTGCATCCCGGCACGGGCATCCTGCTGCCCAACCGCCACCTGCAGCGCGCGAAGCAGCAGCGCAAGGCCGAATGGGCCGAACGCTATGGCAGCCGCGACACGGTGCGGCCCTATGCGCCTTATCACGTCATCGATGCCGTCACGCAGTGGCACCGCATCGATGGCGCCTGGTGGGAGGTGACGCTCGCGCGCCTGCCCGAGGCGCGCGGCGGCGAGGCCGAGCCGCGTCGCTACGACGTGCTGCGCCGCTGCTTCGTCACGCGCAAGGGTTGCGAGGCGCCGGCCTTCGGCAGCACCGATGCGCAGGCCATGTACGGCCGGCCGCACGTGTACGCGCAAGGCATGCGCCGGCTGGGCCGCGTGGAGGTGCGCTCGCGGCTCGGCTGAGCCTCAGCGGCCGGCGGCGATCGCGCCCGTGCGTTCGTGCGCGCGCGGCAGCAGCAGGAAGGCCGTGGTGCCCGCGGCCAGCATCAGCGCGATCGTGAGGAACACCGCGCGGAACGGCTCGACACCGTTCGAGGCGGCCCACGAGGCGGCCACGCCGGTGGTCCACTGCATCAGCGAGACGCCGAGGAACATCGCCATGTTGAGCAGCGACAGCGCGCGCCCGGTCATCGCGGCCGGGTAGGCGGCGCGCGTGTACGAGTACTGCAGCACCGAGTAGCCCGAGAGCAGGCCGTAGAGGATCGGCAGGCCGATGTCGACCGCCAGCGACTGCGTGAACGCCATCAGCGCGAACATGATCGCGGCCGCCGAGGCGCAGCCCATGAGCCAGCGCCCGCGCCGCGCACCGCCGGGATCGAGTCGGCCGAACAGGGCCGGGCTGATCATGCCCGCGACGGTCATCACCAGCGCGACGTTGCCGCTGCTCACGAGCGAGAGCCCGTGGCGGTCGTGCAGCACCGGGCCGAGCCACAGGCCGCGCAAGGTGATGAAGGCCGCATACGAAACGCAGGCGAAGCACAGCAGGCCCAGCGTGTGCGGCATCGCGAACAGCGGCAGCAGTTCGCGCACCGCCTTGCCCACCGTCTGGCGCTGCGTGGCCTGCGCATGCGGCGGCTCGTGCACGCGCCAGAACACGAAGCCCCACGACAGCACCGCGAAGCCCGCGAGGCAGGCATAGCCCGCGCGCCAGCTCGCGGCCTCGATCAGCAGCGCCAGTGGCGTGCCGGTGAACAGGATGCCCAGGCCCGCGAGGCTCATGACCAGGCCCGACATCGCGGTGAAGCGCGCGGCCTCGAAGTGGCGCGCGATGAACACGGTGCAGGCCAGGAAGGCCGGCGCGCAGCCGACGCCGATCATCGCCTGGCCGAGCAGCAGCGCGTGAAAGCTCGGCGCCAGCGCGCACAGCACCGCGCCCGCGACCGCGAGCGGAAAGGCCGTGAGCACCGTGCGGCGCACGCCGTACATGTCGATCGAGACGCCCATCGCGAGCTGCGTGGCGCCGAACATGAAGTGGAAGGTGCCGGCCCACAGGCCGAGCGCCTGCGCCGTGAGGCCGAAGTGCTGCGACAGCGGCGTGGCCATCATCGCGCCGACGGTGCGGAAGGCCTGGCTCAGCGCGAAGGCCGAGGCCAGCACGATCAGCATCGAGGTGGCCGAGCGTGCGCGGGCCGGGGAGAACGTCATGGGACAGCAGGAAACGGAGAGCGGCCCGCATCCTAACCAGCCATGAAAAACGGCGCCCGAAGGCGCCGTGGTTCGCGAGTCGCGCGCTCGGCGATCAGGCTTCGCCCTTGACCTTCAGGCGCCAGGCGTGCAGCAGCGGCTCGGTGTAGCCGCTGGGCTGCTCGATGCCCTTGAACACCAGGTCCTGCGCGGCCTTGTAGGCGGCCGAGGTGTCGAAGTGGCCGGCCATCGGCTGGTACAGCGGGTCGCCGGCGTTCTGCTCGTCGACCACCTTGGCCATGCGCTGGAAGGTCTCGTCGACCTGCGCCTTGGTGACCACGCCGTGCAGCAGCCAGTTGGCGATGTGCTGGCTCGAGATGCGCAGCGTGGCGCGGTCTTCCATCAGGCCCACGTTGTGGATGTCGGGCACCTTCGAGCAGCCCACGCCCTGGTCGATCCAGCGCACCACGTAGCCCAGGATGCCCTGCACGTTGTTGTCGATCTCCTGCTGCTTCTCGGCCTCGGTCCACTTGGCTTCGGCGGCGATCGGCACCTGCAGCAGCGCGTTCAGGATGTTGTCGCGCTCGGCGTCGGCGTCGATCTTCTCGAGCTCCTGCTGCACCGCGGTCACGCTGACCTGGTGGTAGTGCAGCGCATGCAGCGTGGCGGCGGTGGGCGAGGGCACCCAGGCGGTGTTGGCACCGGCCTTCGGATGGCCGATCTTCTGCTCGAGCATGGCGGCCATCAGGTCGGGCATGGCCCACATGCCCTTGCCGATCTGCGCCTTGCCGCGCAGGCCGCACGACAGGCCGACCAGCACGTTGTTCTTCTCGTAGGCGCCGATCCAGGCGCTGGCCTTCATGTCGCCCTTGCGGATCATCGGGCCGCCCTGCATGGCGGTGTGCATCTCGTCGCCGGTGCGGTCGAGGAAGCCGGTGTTGATGAAGGCCACGCGCGCGGCCGCCTCGGCGATGCAGGCCTTGAGGTTCACGCTGGTGCGGCGCTCCTCGTCCATGATGCCGAGCTTCACGGTGTTGGCCGGCAGGCCCAGCAGCTGCTCGACGCGGCCGAACAGCTCGCTCGCGAAGGCCACTTCGGCCGGGCCGTGCATCTTGGGCTTGACGATGTAGATGCTGCCGGTGCGCGAGTTGCCCTTGCGCTTGAGGTCGATCATCGCGATGGTGGTGGTCACCACGGCATCGAGGATGCCTTCGGGGATCTCCTTGCCGCCGTCGTACAGCACGGCCGGGTTCGTCATCAGGTGACCCACGTTGCGCAGGAACATCAGCGAGCGGCCATGCAGCTTGATCGGCTGGCCGTTGGCGCCGGTGTATTCGCGGTCGGGGTTGAGGCCGCGCGTGAAGGTCTTGCCGCCCTTGGCGACTTCTTCCGTCAGCGTGCCCTGCACGATGCCGAGCCAGTTCGCATAGGCGACCACCTTGTCGGCGGCATCGACCACGGCCACCGAGTCCTCGAGGTCGAGGATGGTCGACAGCGCGGCCTCGAGCACCAGGTCGCTGACGCCGGCGGCGTCGCTCTTGCCGATCGGGGTGGAGCGGTCGATGCGGATGTCGAGGTGGATGCCGTTGTGCTTGAGCAGCACCGACGACGGGGCCGAGGCATCGCCCTGGTAGCCGATGAACTGCGCGGGATCGGCCAGCGCGGTGCTGCTGCTCTGCAGCGCGACGACCAGCTGGCCGTCCTTCACGCTGTAGCCGGTGGCGTTCTTGTGCGAGCCGTTGACCAGCGGCGCGGCCTGGTCGAGCACGTTGCGCGCGAACTCGATGACCTTGGCGCCGCGCACGGGGTTGTAGCCCTTGCCCTTTTCCGCGCCGCCGGTTTCGGGGATGGCATCGGTGCCGTAGAGCGCGTCGTACAGCGAGCCCCAGCGCGCGTTGGCTGCGTTGAGCGCGTAGCGTGCGTTGAGGATCGGCACCACGAGCTGCGGGCCGGCCTGCTGCGCCAGTTCGGCGTCGACGTTGGCGGTGGTCGCCTTCGCGCCCTGGGGCTGCGGCAGCAGGTAGCCGATCTTCTCGAGGAAGGCGCGGTAGGCCGGCATGTCGGCGATCGGGCCGGGGTTCTTCTTGTGCCAGGCGTCGAGCTCGCTCTGCAGGCGGTCGCGCTCGGCGAGCAGCGCCACGTTCTTGGGCGCGAGGTCGGCGACGATGGCGTCGAAACCCTTCCAGAAGGTCTCGCTGGCCACGCCGCTGGCGGGCAGCACCTTCTCCTCGACGAAGCGGTGGAGTTCGGTCGCGACCTGGAGTCCGTGGGCGGTGGTGCGGGCGGTCATGTTTTCTCCTCGGGGACGAAATGCAAAGCGATGCGGTGGGGTGTATTCGGATTCAAGGCGCGCGCATGCGCGATCCATAACCTCCACTTTATTGCATACCGTAGTGAAGAGTAATAGCTCAAAGCGGGATTAATCGATGACAAAAATGAATGTAATCCGAGCCGCTCACCGTCATTGCGTTCACCCGCGGCCTGCAATGCGTTCACCCGCCCGCGGCTTCGGGAAGGGTAGGCCCCGATGGCCGCGCCGAGCCGGCCGGATAAATTTAACTTCTTAAATAAATCCGCCTTTCCGCACCGACGACATGACCGCCCCGAAGATCCTCCTGGCCTCCAACGAAAACCCGCTCGGCATGCCCGAGTCGGCGCGCCGCGCGGCCGCCGACGCGCTCGCGGGCGCCGGCACCTACCCCGACAGCAACGGCAGCGCGCTCAAGCAGGCGTTGTCGGTACGGCTGGACGTGCCGCCCGAATGGCTGGTGCTGGGCAGCGGCTCGAGCGAGATCCTCGAGCTGGCCGCGCAGGTCAGCCTGAAGCCGGGCGAGAGCGTGGTCTATTCGCAGTACGGCTTCGTGGTCTACGCCCAGGCCACGGCGCATGCCCATGCGCGCGCCACCGTGGTGCCGGCGCGCGATTTCGGCCACGACCTCGACGCGATGCGCGCGGCGATCGGCGAGGACACGCAGCTGGTCTTCGTCGCCAACCCCAACAACCCCACCGGCAGCTTCATCGAGGCCGCGCCGCTCGAGGCCTTCCTGCAGTCGGTGCCGGCGCACGTGACGGTGCTGCTCGACGAGGCCTACACCGAGTACCTCGCGCCCGCGCAGCGCTACGACAGCATCGGCTGGGTACGGCGGCTGCCGAACCTGATCGTGGCGCGCACCTTCTCCAAGGCCTTCGGCCTCGCGGGCCTGCGCATCGGCTATGGCGTGGCGCAGCCCGCGCTGGCCGCGCGCATGAACGCGCAGCGCCCGCGCTTCAACGTCACGACGCCGGCGCTGGCCGCGGCCACGGCCGCGCTGGGCGACGCGGATTTCCTCGCGCGCAGCTACGAACTCAACACCGCCGGGCGCGCGCAGCTCGCGGCGGGCTTCGACGAACTCGGCCTCGCGCACCTGCCCTCGTCGGGCAACTTCCTGGCGGTGAAGGTGGGCGACAGCGCCGCGGTGCATGCGCGGCTGCTGGCCGCGGGCATCGAGGTCTCGCTGCTGGGCAACTACGGCCTGGGCGAATGGCTGCGCGTCTCGGTCGGCCTGCCCGAGCAGAACAGCGCGCTGCTGGCCGCATTGCGCTGAGGAACGAAGAGATCCAGGGACGACGACACGACAACAACGCGACAGACCATCCACCCGCGAGGAGACAGACCCCCATGAAACGCCGTCAGTTCGCAGCGCAGGCCGCTGCATTCGCCGCCGCCGCCGCCATCGCGCCGCGGTCCTTCGCGCAGGAGCGCACCCTGCGCATCCTGGTGGGCTTCCCGCCCGGCGGCTCGGCCGACGTGGTCGCGCGCCTGCTGGCCGACAAGATGCGCGTGACGCTCAACCAGAACGTCATCATCGACAACAAGCCCGGCGCCGCCGGCCGGCTCGCGCTCGCCGAGGTCAAGCGCTCGGCGCCCGACGGCAACACGCTGGTGTTCTCGCCGAGCGGCGCGCTGGTGATCCATCCGTGGCTCTATCCGAGCCTTGGCTACGACCCGGTCAAGGACTTCACGCCGGTCGCGCTCGCGGGCACCTTCGACTTCGCGGTCACGGCCGGCCCCGGCGCGCCGGCCGGCGACCTGAAGGCGGTGCTGGCCTGGATGAAGGCCAACCCCACCAAGGCCAACTACGCGACCTCGGGCGCGGGCACGGTGCCGCACTTCGCGGGCCAACTGCTGGCACAGGCCTCGGGCGTGCCGATGACGCACGTGGCCTACCGCGGCGGCGCGCCGGCCGCGCAGGACCTGATCGGCGGCCAGGTGCCGCTGATGGTCGACACGGCCTCGGAGACCATCGAGCACCACCGCGCGGGCAAGGTGCGCATCCTCGCGATGACCGGCGCGCAGCGCAACCGCTCGCTGCCCGAGGTGCCCACGCTCAAGGAGGCCGGCATCGACGTCACGGCCAATGCCTTCTTCGGCCTCTACGGCCCGGCCGGCCTGCCGGCCGAGACGGTGCAGCGCCTCGACCGCGCCGTGGCCGACGCGCTGCGCGCGCCCGACGTGCAGGAGCGCATCTACGCGCTGGGCCTGGTGCCCACGCACGCCGGCCCGGCCGAACTCGCGGCCACGCAGGCGGCGCACCTGAAGATGTGGGAGCTGCCGATCAAGAACTCGGGCTTCAAGGCCGAGGGCTGAGCGAGGCGCTCAGACCAGCCCGGTCAGTTCGCGCGCCGCCGAGAGCACCGCCTCGGCATGGCGCGCGTCGTAGCGGTGCGCGGGCATGGTGAGCGTGACCGCCGCGGCCAGGCGGCCGTCGCCATGGAACACCGGCGCCGAAATGCCCGCGAGCTCGGCGCTGCGGTCGCCCACCAGCGCGCAGAAGCCCAGCGCGCGGATCTCCTCGTAGCGCCGGCGCTCGGCCGCGTCGCGCGGCAGCTCGGCCTCGGGCCCCCAGGCGATCAGCACGCGCGCGCCCGCGCCGCGGTCGTTGGGCAGCAGGTCGCCGGCGCGCACGTGGTCGCGCACCACCTGCGGCGAATCGACGCGGAACTGGCACAGCCGCACCCAGCCCGTGCCCTGCGGCTGCCGCACGTGATAGGCCGCGCTCTCGCCGGTGGCCGCGACCAGCGCGCGCAGCACCGGCAGCACGATGCGGTCGAGCGACTGCGCGGCCGCGTACAGCCCGTGCAGCCGCGCGATCTCCGAACCGAGCGCATAGCGGCCGTCGTCCTGGCGGCGGATCAGCCGTGCGTGCTCGAGCGAGGCCAGCAGGCGCAGCACCGTGCTCTTGTAGAGCTGCGTGCGCTCGGCGAACTGCGCGAGCGACAGCGCCTCGTCGCCGGGGCGGAAGGCGCCGAGCAGGCTCAAGGCGCGGTCGACCGCGGCCGCGCCACCGGGCGCGGCATCGCGGTCGGACATCGATTCGGTCTGGGCTTTGCGGGGCATGGGCGGGGCCTGTGGCTTGACAGCGATGCCGGGGTCGGCGTCTAATTCTGTTCTGCAAAATATAGTTCTGTCAGATAGAACTGTCAAACAAAGCCTTCAAATAGAACCGTCGAATTTCCGATGACAACCCCAGATGTGCTCATCAGCGAGGTCGGTCCGCGCGACGGCCTCCAATCGGTCGCGGCCACCATGCCCACGGCCGACAAACTGCGCTGGATCGACGCGCTGCACGCCGCCGGCGTGCGCGAGATCGAGGTCGCCTCCTTCGTGCCCGCGAAGCTGCTGCCCCAGATGGCCGACGCGGCCGAGGTGGTGCGCCATGCGATCACCTTGCCGGGCCTCGTCGTGATGGCGCTGGTGCCCAACCGCAAGGGCGCGCAGGCCGCGCTCGAGGCCGGCGTGCACAAGCTCACCATGCCGGTGTCGGCCAGCGTGGCGCATTCGCTGGCCAACGTGCGCAAGACGCCCACCGAGATGGTCGAGGAGGTGCGCGCCATCGCCGAGCTGCGGCGCGCGATCGCGCCCCAGGTGAAGCTCGAGGCCGGCATCTCCACCGCCTTCGGCTGCACCCTGCAGGGCCTGGTGCCCGAGGACGACGTGATCCGCCTCGCCGCCCAGTGCATCGAGGCCGGCGCCGACGAGTCGGGCCTGTCGGACACCGTGGGCTATGCCAATCCCGCGCAGGTGCGGCGCCTGTTCAAGCGCCTGCGCGCCGAGCTCGGCCGCCACGCCGGTGCGGCCCACATGCACAACACGCGCGGCCTCGGCATCGCCAACTGCCTCGCGGCCTGGGACGAGGGCGCGCGCACCTTCGACGCCTCGCTCGGCGGCCTCGGCGGCTGCCCCTACGCGCCCGGCGCCTCGGGCAACGCGGTCACCGAGGACCTGGTCTTCATGTTCGAGGCCATGGGCGTGCGCACCGGCATCGACATCGCCCAACTCATCGCGGCGCGCGCGCCGCTCATGGCCGGCCTGCCCGGCGAACCGGTCTACGGCATGACGCCCGAGGCCGGCCTGCCCAAGGGCTTCGTCCAGGAGAACACCGCACATGGCTGACACCAATCCGCTGCCCTACGCCGGCGTGCGCGTGGTCGAGTTCACCCACATGGTGATGGGCCCGACCTGCGGCCTGATCCTGGCCGACCTCGGTGCCGAGGTCATCAAGGTCGAGCCGGTCGAGGGCGACAACACGCGCCGCCTGCTCGGCTCGGGCGCGGGCTTCTTCCCGACCTTCAACCGCAACAAGAAGAGCATCGCGCTCGACCTCAAGCAGCCCGAGGGCATCGAGGCCGCGCTGCGGCTGATCGCCACGGCCGACATCGTGAGCGAGAACTTCAAGCCCGGCACGATGAAGAAGCTGGGCCTCGACTACGACACGCTCAAGACCCTGCACCCGGGCTTGATCTACGTGAGCCACAAGGGCTTCCTGCCCGGCCCCTACGACCACCGCACCGCGCTCGACGAGGTGGTGCAGATGATGGGCGGGCTGGCCTACATGACCGGCCGCTCGGGCGATCCGCTGCGCGCGGGCACCAGCGTTAACGACATCATGGGCGGCATGTTCGGCGCCATCGGCGCGATGGCCGCGCTGCGCCAGCGCGAGCTCACGGGCAAGGGCTGCGAGGTGCAGTCGGCGCTGTTCGAGAACAACGTGTTCCTGGTGGCGCAGCACATGATGCAGTTCGCCGCCACCGGCAAGCCGGCCGACCCGATGCCCAGCCGCATCTCGGCCTGGGCGGTGTACGACGTGTTCACCGTCAAGGACGGCGAGCAGATCTTCCTCGCGGCCGTCAGCGACAAGCAGTGGGCCGTGTTCTGCCAGGCCTTCGGCCTCGAGGAACTGGCCGCCGACCCGCGCCTGAAGACCAACAACGACCGCGTGCTGGCGCGCGAATGGATGATGCCGATCCTGCGCTCGCACCTCGCCGAACGCAGCGCGGCCGAGCTCGCCGCGGTGTTCGAGCAGAACGAGCTGCCGTTCGCGCCCATCACCAAGCCGCAGGCGCTGTTCGACGACCCGCACCTCAACGCCACCGGCGGCCTCGCGCCGGTGCGCATGAACGATGGCCACATGGCCAAGGTGCCGCTGGCACCGTTCACCCTCGACGGCGTGCGGCCCGGCATCCGCCTGCAGCCGCCGCGCCTGGGCGAACACACCGTCGAGCTGCTGCGCGAAGCCGGCTACGACGACGCAGCGATCGAGGCGCTCCGGCGCCGCCACATCACCACAGGAGACTGATCCCATGACATCCATCCCACGGCGCGGCCTGCTGGCCGGCGCCGCGACCGCGTTCGCCTGCGCCCTGGCGCTCAGCGCCTGGCCGGCCCATGCCGACACCGCCTGGCCCGACAAGCCGGTGCGCCTGGTCGTGCCCTACACGCCCGGCGGCGCCACCGACATCGTCGCGCGGCTGGTCGCGCAGAAGCTCGCCGAGGACACGAAGTGGAGCTTCATCGTCGACAACCGCGCGGGCGGCAACGGCAACATCGGCATCGACGTGGTGGCCAAGGCCAAGCCCGACGGCTACACCATCGGCATGGGCCAGACCGCGAACCTCGCGATCAACCCGACGCTGTTCCCGAAGATGCCCTACGACGCGCTGAAGGACGTGGTGCCGGTCTCGGTCGTCGCCGCGCAGCCCGTGGTGCTGGTGGTGCGCGCCGACTCGCCGTACCGCTCGCTGGCCGACTTCGTCGCCGCGGCCAAGGCCAAACCCGGCGAGATCAAGCAGGCGCTGGCCGGCACCGGCACCCTGGGCCACATGGCCGGCGAGGTGCTCGCCAAGCGCGTGGGCTTCAAGGTGCTCAACGTGCCCTACAAGGGCGCGGCGCCGGCCATCACCGACCTGCTCGGCGGCCAGACCGACTGCATGTTCGCGACGCCGCAGGGCGCGCTGTCGATGGTCAAGGCCGGCAAGCTGCGCGCGCTGGCCGTGACCTCGGCCAAGCGGCTGCCGGTGATGCCCGACATCCCCACCGTGGCCGAGACCTACAAGGGCTTCGAGGCGGTCGACTGGAAGGCGGTGGTGGTGCCCGCGGGCACGCCGAGCGAGATCGTGAAGAAGCTCAACGCCGCGATCGACAAGGCGCTGGCCAAGCCCGCGACCATCGCGCAGCTGCAGGCCGAGGGCAGCATGCCGGTGGGCGGCAGCCCCGAGCAGGCGGCGCAGTACGTGCGCGCCGAGCATGCGCGCTGGGGCGCGGCGGTGCGCGAGGCCGGGGTGCAGCCCGAATAGCCGGTCCCCGGGATGAGCCCGCGCGGCGCCGGGCTTCCCGCCGCCTCTATATAGTTCGGGCGCCATGGACCGCCTGAAGCAGCTCGAATCCTTCGTCTCGGTCGCCACGCGCGGCAGCCTCACCGCGGCCGCCAAGGCCGAGGGCGTGGCGCCCGCGATCATGGGGCGCCGGCTCGATGCGCTCGAGGAGCGCCTGGGCGTGAAGCTGCTGGTTCGCACCACGCGGCGCATCACGCTCACGCACGAGGGCAGCGCCTTCCTCGAGGACTGCCAGCGCCTGCTGGTGGAGTTCGCCAATGCCGAGGCCAGCGTGAGCGCGGGCGGCGTCAAGGCCAGCGGCCACCTGCGCGTGACCGCGCCCGCGGGCTTCGGCCGGCGCCACGTCGCGCCGCTGGTGCCGCGCTTCCATGCGCTGCATCCCGAGGTGACGATCTCGCTGAACCTCAGCGACCGCGTGGTCGACGTGGCCGGCGAGAGCTTCGATTGCGCCGTGCGCGTGGGCGACCTGCCCGATTCCTCGCTGGTCAGCGTGCGGCTGGCCGACAACCGGCGCCGCTGCGTGGCCACGCCCGAGTTCGTGCTGCGCCACGGCGCGCCGCGCCATCCGAACGAGTTGTCGCGCTTCGCCTGCCTGGCGCTCACCAGCGACGCCTCGCAGACGCGCGGCTGGGCCTTCCGCATTCCCGACGCTCAGGGCGGCCACGAGCTGATCCACCTGCGGCCCAGCGGCCCGCTCGACTGCTCCGACGGCCAGGTGCTGCACGACTGGTGCCTGGCCGGCCACGGCATCGCCTGGCGCAGCACCTGGGAGGTCGAGGCCGAGATCGACGCCGGGCTGCTGGTGCCGCTGCTCGACGAGTTCGCGGCACCGCCCAACGGCATCTACGCGGTGTTCGCGGGCGCCAAGCACCTGCCGCTGCGCGTGCGACTGTGGCTTGATTTCCTCAAAGACCAATACGGGCGGCCCGAATTCTGGGGTGGACGGACCTGAGCCGGGCGCGTGGCTGCACAATCTGTTTGCATTTGCAAACCCCACGCGCCCCGACGAAGAGAACGCCACGATGACCCTCGAAGCCATCCTCGCCTACCTGCATCTGCTGGCCATCCTCACGATGGTCGTCTTCATCGCCAGCGAGGCGGCGCTGTGCCGCGTCGAGTGGCTCAATGCCGCGGTGGTCGAGCGGCTCGCGCGCGTCGACATGGTCTACGGCATCGCCGCCGTGTCCGTGCTGCTGACCGGCATCGCGCGCACCCTCTGGGGCGTGAAGGGCACGGCCTGGTACTGGACCAATCCGCTGCTGCACCTGAAGCTGGGCCTGTTCATCGTGGTCGGCGTGCTGTCGATCTTCCCGACCCTGAACTACCTGCGCTGGCGCAAGGCGCTGCGCGCCAGCGGCACGCTGCCTTCGGAGGCCGAGGTGAAGAAGACGCGCAAGCTGGTGATGATCCAGGCGCACCTGATCGCCGTGATCCCGCTGGCCGCGGTGTTCTTCGCGCGCGGCTTCGGCAGCAAGTAGCCGCATGGCGAGCGCCGGCATCCAGCTCCTGTTTGCCGGCACGATCTTCGGCAGCGCCTTCCTTCTCTTCCTCGTCCAGCCGCTGATCGCGAAGCAGATCCTGCCGTGGTTCGGCGGCTCGGCCGCCGTGTGGTCGATCTGCATGGTGTTCTTCCAGGTCGCGCTGCTCGCGGGCTATGCCTATTCGGACTGGATCTCGCGCCACCTGCGCATGCGCGCGCAGGCGCTGCTGCATGTGGCGCTGCTGCTCGCGAGCCTGGCCTTTTTGCCGATCGTGGCCGGCGCGCAGTGGAAGCCGGCCGGCGCCGAGGACCCGGCCTGGCGCATCCTCGGGCTGCTGGTGGGCACCATCGGCCTGCCGTATTTCCTGCTCTCGACCACCGGGCCGCTGGTGCAGTCCTGGGTGTCGCGCACGCCCTGGGGGGCGCGCGTGTACCGCTACTTCTCGCTGTCCAACCTCGCATCGCTGCTCTCGCTGCTGAGCTACCCGGTGCTGATCGAGCCGCGCAGCACGCTGATGCAGCAGGCCATCGGCTGGTCGTGGGGCTACGCGGGCTTCGTCGTGCTCTGCGCGGGCACCGCGCTGTACATGGCGCGCCGCTGGAACCACGACCTGCCGGCCGCCGCCGCATCGACCGATGCGCCCGTCGCGGCACCGCGCCGCATCGACCAGCTGCTGTGGCTCGCGCTGCCCGCGCTCGGCTCCTGGCTGCTGCTGGCCGTCACCAACCACATCACGCAGAACATCGCGGCCGTGCCCTTCCTCTGGGTGTTGCCGCTGTCGCTCTACCTGCTGACCTTCGTGCTGTGCTTCGAGAGCGACCGCTGGTACCGGCGCGGCCTGTTCGTGCCGCTCGCGGCCGCGATGCTGGCGCTGTGCGCCTACCAGCTGCAGGACGGCGCCGGGCTCAAGATCCACACCGCGCTGACGATCCACGTGGCGGGCCTGTTCGTGCTGTGCATGTTCCTGCACGGCGAGACCGCGCGGCTGCGGCCCGGTCCCGCGCACCTCACGCGCTTCTACCTGATGCTGTCGCTGGGCGGCGCCATCGGCGGCGTGACGGTCGGGCTGGGCGCGCCCTACCTGCTGCCGGCCTACTACGAGCTCGGCATCGGGCTGGTGCTGGCGGCGCTGCTCGGCGCGCTGGTGCTGCGCGCGCGCTGGCTGTTGTGGGTGCCCGGCGTGGGGCTCGCGGCCTGCTGCGGCTGGCTGCTCTCGGAGCAGGTGCGCAGCGACCACGAGGGGCTGCGCACCCTGGAGCGCAATTTCTACGGCTCGATGCACACCTACGACGTGCGGCGCCAGGACCCGCCCGACTACGTGCGCCAGTTCGTCCACGGCTCGATCAAGCATGGCGAGCAGTTCCTCTCGCCCGAGCGCCGCCGCGAACCCACCACCTACTACGGCGCCACCTCGGGCATCGGCCGCGCCATCGAGGCGCTGCCGATCGGCGCGCGCCGCGTCGGCCTGATCGGCCTGGGCGCCGGCACGCTCGCGACCTACGGGCGCACGGGCGACGTCTACCGCTTCTACGAGATCAATCCCGAGGTGTTCGACATCGCGGACCGCGAATTCACCTTCCTGCGCGACAGCCGCGCGCGGATCGAGCGCGTGCTCGGCGACGCGCGGCTGGCGCTGGAGCGCGAGAGCGCGCAGGGCTTCGACGTGCTGGCGGTCGATGCCTTCTCGGGCGACTCGGTGCCGGTGCACCTGCTGACCGCGCAGGCCATGCAGGTCTATCTGCGGCACCTGCGGCCCGACGGCGTGGTGGCCTTCCACGTCACCAACCACTTCCTCGCGCTCGCGCCCGTGGTGGCCCGCATCGCGCAGTCGCAGGGGCTGCACGCGGTGCTGGTCAGCGACGACGCGGAGGATTCGGCCTGGCTGCACGCCACCGACTGGGTGCTGGTGGCGCGCGATCCGCAGGTGCTGGCGCGTGCGCCGATCGCGGCGGCGGCCCAGCCGATCGCGGTCGACCCCACCGCGCGGCCCTGGACCGACGACTACAACAACCTGTTGGGCGTCCTCAAGTAACAAAGCCCGCACGAGGCGGGCTTTGTTCACAAAGGTTGCGGAGAAACGCGGTCTCAGCCCTTGGAGGCGTCCGCTTCGCACTTCTTGACGAAGCTGTTCTTGGCGGCGCCGGCGAGCGCCTTGCCGTTCTTGTCGACCGCCTTGGCGGCGCAGGCGGGGGCGGCGGCGGCCTTGGCTTCCTTCTCGCACTTCTTGATCGAGCTGGCCTTGGCGGCGCCGGCCAGGGCCTTGCCGTTCTTGTCGACGGCCTTGGCTTCGCAGCCGCCGGCGGCTGCGGCGGGGGCCGCCGCGGCGGGAGCGGCCGGGGTGGCGGCCTTGTCCTGGGCCTGGGCGGCGCCGAAGGAAAGGCAGGCGCCGAGCGCGATGGTGGAGGCGACCAGGGAAAGGAGCTTCTTCATGGTGTGTGTCCTTGCAAATGGGTTGTGACAGTGGCTGCCCCGCCTCGGGGTTGACCATCGTAACGGGCGAAGGGGACGGTCGGATGACGATCGTCAACTGCGACCGAGTTTGCCCCCGGTAAAATTCGCCGATGCTATTGGTCAAACAGGAGCTGCTCGCGGCGCTCGCGAACACGCTCGAATCCCTCTCGCCCGGCGCCGGCCTCAAGGCCGCGTTCGAGTCTCCCAAGGTCGCGGCCCACGGCGACTTCGCCAGCAATGCCGCCATGCAGCTGGCCAAGCCGCTCGGCCGCAAGCCGCGCGAGCTCGCCGAGGAACTGAGCGCCGCGCTGCTCGCCACCCCCGCCTTCGCCCAATGGGTGCAGGCGGTCGAGATCGCCGGCCCCGGCTTCCTCAACATCCGCCTGAAGACCGCCGCCAAGCAGCAGGTGGTGCGCGAGGTGCTCGACGCCGGCGCCGCCTTCGGCCAGCGCCCGGCCACCGGCGAGAAGGTGCTGGTCGAGTTCGTCTCGGCCAACCCCACCGGCCCGCTGCACGTGGGCCACGGCCGCCAGGCCGCGCTCGGCGACGCCATCTGCAACCTGCGCGCCTCGCAGGGCGAGCAGGTCTGGCGCGAGTACTACTACAACGACGCCGGCGTGCAGATCCAGACCCTGGCCAACAGCACGCAGCTGCGCGCGCGCGGCTTC
Source organism: Variovorax sp. PDC80 (assembly GCF_900115375.1). Classification (NCBI taxonomy): domain Bacteria; kingdom Pseudomonadati; phylum Pseudomonadota; class Betaproteobacteria; order Burkholderiales; family Comamonadaceae; genus Variovorax; species Variovorax sp. PDC80. The sequence continues at coordinate 188,010 of NZ_FOWG01000011.1, forward strand.
AAGCCCGGCGACGCCGAATGGCCGAGCGGCGAGAAGGCTGCGGCCTACAACGGCGACTACATCGCCGACATCGCGGCCGACTTCATCGCGAAGAAGACCGTGAAGTCGGAGGACCGCGAGGTCACGGCCAGCGGCGACATCGAGGACCTGGACGCGATCCGCGAGTTCGCCGTCGCCTACCTGCGCCGCGAGCAGGACCTGGACCTGCAGGCCTTCCGCGTGCGCTTCGACCAGTACTACCTCGAGTCCAGCCTCTACACCAGCGGCCGCGTCGAGCGCGCGGTGGCGCAGCTGGTCGCCGCGGGCAAGACCTACGAGCAGGACGGCGCGCTGTGGCTCAAGTCGACCGACTACGGCGACGACAAGGACCGCGTGATGAAGAAGCAGGACGGCACGTACACCTACTTCGTGCCCGACGTCGCCTATCACATCGCCAAGTGGGAGCGCGGCTTCCACAAGGTCATCAACATCCAGGGCACCGACCACCACGGCACCATCGCGCGCGTGCGCGCCGGACTGCAAGCGGCCGGCGAGGGCATTCCCGAGGGCTACCCCGACTACGTGCTGCACACCATGGTGCGCGTCACCAAGGGCGGCGAGGAGGTCAAGATCAGCAAGCGCGCCGGCAGCTACGTCACGCTGCGCGACCTGATCGAGTGGACCAGCACCGACGCCGTGCGCTTCTTCCTGCTGAGCCGCAAGCCCGACACCGAATACACCTTCGACGTCGACCTGGCCGTGGCGCAGAACAACGACAACCCGGTGTACTACGTGCAGTACGCGCATGCGCGCATCTGCTCGGTGCTCGCGGCCTGGGGCGGCGATGCGGCCGTGCTGCAGGGCGTCGACCTGTCGCCGCTCGAGAGCCCGGCGGCCCAGTCGCTGATGCTGCTGCTGGCCAAGTACCCCGAGATGCTGAGCGCCGCGGCCAAGGATTTCGCGCCGCACGACGTCACCTTCTACCTGCGCGAACTGGCGGCCACGTACCACAGCTACTACGACGCCGAGCGCATCCTGGTCGACGACGAGGCCGTGAAGCTGGCGCGCCTGGCGCTGGTCGCCGCGACCGCGCAGGTGCTGCACAATGGCCTCGCGATCCTCGGCGTCACCGCGCCGCGCAAGATGTGAACCCCCTCCCCATGAAGAAGACAACCAGACAACGCGGCAACATCGTCATCGGCCTGATCATCGGGCTGGTGCTCGGCCTGGGCGTCGCGCTGGGTATCGCGGTCTACGTGACCAAGGTGCCGATCCCCTTCGTCACCAAGACACAGCGCGGCGGTGCCGAGCAGGACGAGGCCGAGGCGCGCAAGAACCGCGACTGGGACCCGAACGCCCCGCTGGCCGGCAAGCCGCAGCAGCCGCGCCCCGCGGCCGCCGGCCCGGTCGGCGCGCCACCTGCCGGCGACGGCAGCAATCCCGCCACCGCCACGGTCTCGCCCGGCACCCCGCCGCCCACGGCGCCGGTGCCGGTGGTGGTCGCGCCCAAGCCCGCGCGGCCCGCGCCGGTGCCGGCCGAGGCCAACGCGCTGCCGCCCTCGAACGATCCGCTCGGCGACCTGGCCCGGGCCCGCGCCGGCAGCGTCGGCGGCAGCACCACGGTGGCCGCCGCCCCGTCGTCGAGCAGCGGCAATGCCGCGGCCGCCACCGGCTCCGGCGGTGCCGATCCCTTCATGTACTTCGTGCAGGCCGGCGCCTTCCGCACCACCGAGGACGCCGAGGCGCAGCGCGCCAAGCTCTCGCTGATGGGCGTCGAGGCCCGCGTGACCGAGCGCGAGCAGGCCGGCCGCACCGTCTACCGCGTGCGCGCCGGTCCGTTCAACAAGAAGGACGACGCCGACCGCCTCAAGGAACGGATGGACGGCGCCGGCCTCGACTCGGCGCTGGTGCGCGTCCAGCGCTGAGCGCCGTCCGGCCGGGGAGCGCCGCCGCCGGGTGGCCTCTCCCGACAACGGTCATGGTTTTTCTTTAAGCTTCGCCGCGGTCCGCGCCGCCCCCGGTTTCCCGGAGCCCCGAGCACCGCGCGCGGGAACTCCGCTTCATCGGCCCGGCTCAGTCTGCCGTCTACCAACTGGAGAGCTCTTTCCCATGAAACGTCGTGATTTCTCGCTGGCCGTCGCCGCTGGCTCGCTCGGCCTGATGGCCCATCTGCCCGCGCAAGCCCAGGCCCGCGCACCGAAGGCCGGCACCGAATACCTCGTGCTCGACAAGCGCGTGCCGGTCGACGCACCGGCCGGCAAGATCGAGGTGATCGAGTTCTTCTCGTACAACTGCCCGCACTGCAACGACTTCGAGCCCGCGCTCGAGGCCTGGGCCAAGGGCCAGCCCAAGGACGTGGTGCTGCGCCGCGTGCCGGTGCCCTTCGTGGGCAACGACGTCGAAGCCAAGCAGCGCCTGTACTACGCGCTCGAGGCGCTGGGCAAGGTCGACGAGTACCAGCCCAAGGTCTTCAACGCGATCCACGCCCAGCGCCAGAACGTGAACGGCGACGCCAACATCGTGGCCTGGGCCGAGAAGAACGGCCTCGACGGCGCGAAGTTCAAGGAGCTGTTCACCTCCTTCGGCGTGGCGAGCAAGGCCAAGCGCGCCTCGCAACTGACCGAGGCCTACAAGGTGGCCGGCGTGCCCGCGCTGGCCGTGGCCGGCCGCTGGTACGTGGACGGCGAACTCGCCGGCAACATGAACAAGGCCTTGGCCGTCACCAACTACCTGATCGGCGAAGCCCGCAAGGGTTGAGACCGGTCTCGCGGCCCTGGCCGCTCCGCCGCCGGGAGGCCGGAATCCCATCGAGGGTTCCGGGGCGGCCGGGCCGTCATCCAGCCGGTCGGCAGAACGCGGGGCGATCCCGCGGGGTGCCGTGCCCGGGTTCGCCGCCCCCGGGGCTTTTTCATCCGCGCGCATGGGTCTGGCGCGATGGGCCGCATACAATGCAGAGCAAGTTTCGTGCCTCTATGACATCGCACTCTCACCCCACCTCCTCCCTTCGCCGCACCGGTCGCCTCGTGCTGGCCGCGCTGCTGCTGGCTGGCTCCGCCGCCGCCGCCCTGGCCGAAACGGCCGACCGGACCAAGCCGATGAACATCGAATCCGATTCGATGCGCTACGACGATCTCAAGCAGACCAGCGTCTTCACCGGCAACGTGGTGGTCACCAAGGGCACCATCATCATCCGCGGCGCGCGCATCGACGTGCGCCAGGACCCCGAGGGCTACCAGTACGGCGTGGTCACCGCGGCGCCCGGCAAGCTCGCCTACTACAAGCAGAAGCGCAACGGCAACGGCGACGAGTGGATCGAGGGCGAGTCCGAGGTCATCGAGTACGACAGCCGCGCCGACAACGTCAAGTTCATCCGCCGCGCCGTCATGCGCCGCCTGGTCGGCGCCACGCCCAACGACGAGAGCAGCGGCGCGCTGATCGTCTACGACCAGAGCAACGACACCTACACCGTCAACGGCTCGACCGTGCCGCCCAATGCCGGCGTGTCCGCGCCGGGTGGCGGTGGCCGCGTCAAGGCCATCCTCACGCCGAAGTCGGCCGCGCCGGGTGCGCCCGGCGCCGCGGCGCCGGCCACGCGCCGTCCCGCGGCCCCGGCGCCCACGCCGGCACCGGGCGCCGGACTGCGCTCCACCACCACGCTGAGCGGCGAAGGGGAAGAACGCAAGTGATCGAAGCCGCCGGAACCCAGGAAGCCAACGGCGTGCCGGGCAGCCGCCTCGTCGCGCGCGGCCTGCAGAAGAGCTATGGCAGCCGCAAGGTGGTCAAGGACGTCTCGCTCGACGTGCAGAAGGGCGAAGTGGTCGGACTGCTCGGGCCCAACGGCGCCGGCAAGACCACCTCGTTCTACATGATCGTCGGGCTGGTGCGCGCCGACGCGGGCGAGATCTCCATCGACGGCGAGCCGATCGCCCACATGCCGATCCACCGCCGCGCGCGCATGGGCCTGAGCTACCTGCCGCAGGAAGCCTCGATCTTCCGCAAGCTCACGGTCGAGGAGAACGTGCGCGCGGTGCTCGAGCTGCAGCGCGAGCCCGATGCCAACGGCCGGCCGCAGGCGCTGTCGAAGCAGCGCATGGAAGAGCGCCTGTCGGAGCTGCTGGCCGACCTGCGCGTCGACCACCTGCGCGATTCGCCCGCGCTCGCGCTGTCGGGCGGCGAACGCCGCCGCGTCGAGATCGCGCGCGCGCTGGCCACCCAGCCGCGCTTCATCCTGCTCGACGAACCCTTCGCCGGCATCGACCCGATCGCGGTGATCGAGATCCAGCGCATCATCAGCTTCCTGAAGGAACGCGGCATCGGCGTGCTGATCACCGACCACAACGTGCGCGAGACGCTGGGCATCTGCGACCACGCCTTCATCATCAGCGACGGCCATGTGCTGGCACAGGGCACGCCCTCGGAGATCGTCGACAACGCCGAAGTGCGCCGGGTCTACCTGGGCGAGCACTTCCGCATGTGATGACCCTCGTGCAAGTCATTTCCTGAGGGCATGAAACAAGGCTTGTCGCTGCGCGTTTCGCAGCATCTCGCGCTGACGCCTCAGCTGCAGCAGTCGATCCGGCTGCTGCAGCTCTCCACGCTCGAACTGAGCCAGGAGGTCGAGCAGATGCTCGACGAGAACCCCTTCCTCGAGCGCACCGCCGAGGAAGCCGCGCGCGAGGAGTTCGGCCTCGACGCCGCCGACACGCCCGCGCCGCGCGAGGACACCGAGCGCGAGGCCGAGAGCGACTACGCGAGCGCCGCGCCCTCGACCTCGACCACGTCCACCGAGACCACTTCGTCGTCCGAGGCCGAGCCGGCCCTCGACTCGCCCGAGCGCGAGCCCGACTGGGAAGGCGACGGCACCGTCGACATGGCGCCCGACGACAGCGAGTGGGGCAGCGACGCCCCCGCGCGCAACAACAGCAGCACCGGCGACGACGAGCGCGCCGATGCCACCGAGCTCGCGCGCAGCCAGGAATCGCTGCAGTCCTTCCTGCACCGCCAGGCGCTGAGCCTGCGGCTCAACGAGAACGACAGCGCCGCGCTGCGCTTTTTGATCGAGTCGCTCAACGACGACGGCTACCTCGAGGATTCGCTGCCGGCGCTGGCCTCGGGCCTCGCGGGCGACGACAACGACCAGTTCGACGAGCTGGTGCACCACTTCCAGGTCGCGCTGGGCCTGCTGCAGAGCCTGGAGCCCGCGGGCGTGGGCGCGCGCGACCTCGGCGAATGCCTCGCGATCCAGCTGCGCGCGCTGGCCGACGAGGACGAGACCGAGGACGAGGAGCTGGTGCGCAAGACCGCGCTCGCCATCTGCAAGCAGCCGATGGAGCTGCTCGCGCGGCGCGACTTCAAGCGCCTGGCCACGCTCACGCGCACCAACGAGGAGCTGGTGCGCTCGGCGCTGCAGATCATCGCGCGGCTGGAACCCAAGCCGGGCCGCCGCTTCGTCGACGTCGAGCGCAACATCGTCATTCCCGACGTGATCGTCACCAAGACCGGCCGCGGCACCAACGTGAAGTTCCGCGTCATGCTCAACCCCGAGGTGATGCCGCGGCTGCGCGTGCACGACATCTACGCCGGCGCGCTCAAGTCGCACAAGGGCGAGGGCAGCCAGGCGCTGTCGCAGCGGCTGCAGGAGGCGCGCTGGTTCATCAAGAACATCCAGCAGCGCTTCGACACCATCCTGCGCGTGAGCAACGCCATCGTCGAGCGGCAGAAGAGCTACTTCGTGCACGGCGAACTCGCGATGCGCCCGCTGGTGCTGCGCGAGATCGCCGACGAGCTCGGGTTGCACGAGTCCACCATCTCGCGCGTGACCACCGCCAAGTACATGTCCACGCCCTTCGGCACGGTCGAGCTCAAGTACTTCTTCGGCTCGGCGCTGGGCACCGAGACCGGCGGCAATGCCTCGAGCACCGCGGTGCGCGCGCTGATCAAGCAGTTCGTCGGTTCGGAGAGCGTGAAGAAGCCGCTGTCGGACAGCCAGATCTCCGAGATGCTCAAGGAGCAGGGCATCGAGTGCGCGCGCCGCACCGTCGCCAAGTACCGCGAGGCGCTGCGCATCGCGCCCGCCAACCTGCGCAAGGCCCTGTAGAAAGCCGCCGATGGCCCGACGCCTGCTGTCGCGCTGTGGGCCCTGGGTGTTCGCCATCGCGGCCGCGCTGCTGGCCGCCGGTTGCGCCACCTTGCCCGACGAGGCCCCGCGCGCCCCCGCCAGAGCCATCGCCGTGTCGAAGGACACCGCGCTCGGGCGCATCGCGCTGGCCGCGCAGCCCGACCCCGACCTCAGCGGCTTTCGCCTCATGCCCGGTGGCGACTTCGCCTTCGACACCCGCATCCAGCTCGCGCGCCGGGCCCAGCGCACGCTCGACGTCCAGTACTACCAGATCGAGAACGACGAGACCGGTCGCTACCTGCTGCGCACCCTGCGCGATGCCGCGCAGCGCGGCGTGCGGGTGCGCGTGCTGATGGACGACCTCTACACCGCGGGCGAGGACGAGCTGCTGCGCGGCTTCGCGGCCACGCCCAATGTCGAGCTGCGCCTGTTCAACCCGTTCCCGGCCGGCCGCGGCAGCCTGCTCGCGCGCTTCACGGCCTCGCTGTTCGACTTCAGCCGCGTCAACCGGCGCATGCACAACAAGCTGTTCATCGCCGACGGCGCGATGGCCGTGGCGGGCGGGCGCAACATCGGCAACCAGTACTTCCGGCGCACCGCGGGCGAGAACTTCATCGACCTCGACACCTTCGTGACGGGCGCGCTGATCCCGCGCCTGGGCAGCCTGTTCGACCAGTACTGGAACAGCCCCTACGTGCGGCCCGTCGAATCGGTGGTGGCGAGCGCGCTGCCTGCCGACGAACTGCGGCGCCGCTTCGAGGCCGCCACCGGCCCCGACACCACGCCGCCGCCGCCGAAGCCCGCGCCCAACGACCTGCTGGGCTACGGCCCGATCGCCGAGGACCTCGACGCCGGCCGGCTCGGCCTGATCTGGACCACGGCCGAGGCCTATGCCGATTCGCCCGACCGCGTGATCGGCAAGACCGCCTCGTACGGCGGCGTGCCGCTGCTCGACGTCGACAGCGTGCGCTACAACGTGGTCGAGCAGATGCGCCGCGCGCGCAGCGAGGTGACCATCGTCTCGCCCTACCTGATCCCGGGCGCCGCGGGGCTCGAGGTGATGAACGAGATCCGCCGGCGCCAGGTGAAGATCAGCGTGGTGACCAACTCGCTCGCCGCCACCGACGAGCCGTTGGTGCACACCGCCTACCGCCGCTACCGGCCCGAGATGCTGCGCCTGGGCGCCGAACTCTACGAACTCAGCACCAACCGCACCCGCCGCAGCGTGCGGCTGGGCCTGTTCGGCACCTCGGTCGGCAGGCTGCATGCCAAGTCGGCGGTGATCGACCAGCGCATCCTGTTCGTCGGCTCGATGAATTTCGACCCGCGCTCCGAGGTCCACAACACCGAGATCGGCCTGTTCATCCGCAGCCCCGAGATGGCGCAGCAGGCGCTGAAGCTGCTCGAGGTGCTCAAGCAGCAGGGCGCCTACAGGCTGCGCTTCGCCGAAGGCAGCGACTCGCGCCTGGAGTGGATCAGCGAGGAGGCCGGCAAGACCACGGTGCTGAGCGAGGAGCCCGACTCGGGCTTCTGGGACCGCACCATGCTCGAACTGCTGGCGCCGCTGACGCCCGAGAGCCTGCTCTAGGCGGTTTGGGCGGCTTTCGCAAACCGTCGGTTTCCGTTCCGCAAACCTCGGCCTGTCATGCTGTGGTGCCCCTGCGAGCAGGGGGCCCGAACACCACCGACAGGAGCACGCGCATGAAATGGATCCACTACACCGCGCCCGGCGCGGCCGCCAGCAGCTATGGCGTGCTGGAGGACGATCGCGTCCGCGCGGTGAACGGCAGCCCCTTCGGCGGCCACGACTTCACGGGCGCCGTGCATCGCCTGGCCGACGTGAGGATCGAGGTGCCGCTGCTGCCGCGCACCTTCTATGCGGCGGGGCTCAACTACGTGCGCCACATCAAGGAATACGCCGAGCGCAGCGGCCAGACGCTCGCGATCCCCGAGAAGGCCGACATCGGCTACCGCGCGGTCAACGCCCTGGTTCCGCACGAGGCGGCCGTCGTCATTCCGTCCAACGCGAAGCAGGTGGAGTACGAGGGCGAGCTGGTCGTGGTGATCGGCCAAAAGGCCCGCCACCTGAGCGAGGCCGACGCGTTGTCGTGCGTGCTGGGCTACACCATCGGCAACGACGTGAGCGAGCGGCTCTGGCAGGCCTCGGACCGCACCTTCTGGCGCGCCAAGAACAGCGACACCTTCAAGCCGATGGGGCCGTGGATCGAAACCGATTTCGACCTGGAAGCGGCCCGCACCACGGTGCGCGTCAACGGCGAGGTGAAGACGCAGTTCCGCACCGGCGAGATGCTGTTCGGCATCGCGGCCTTCATCAGCGCGATGACGCGGCATCTCACGCTGTACCCGGGCGACGTGATCTGGATGGGCACCGACGGCAAGTCGCCGCACCTGAAGGCCGGCGATGTCGTCGAGGTGGAGATCTCGGGCCTCGGCTGCCTGCGCAATCCCTTCGTCGCCGAAGAGGCCTGAGGGCGACCGTTCAACGGCCCGCGGTGCCGCGCGCCGCGGTGGTGGCCGGCAAGGCCCAGTCGGGCGGATGGCGCGACCATTCGCGCAGGAACTCCAGCAGGTGGCGCACGCGGCTGGGCATGTTGCGCCGGGTCGAGAACACCACGTGGATGTCGAGTTCCTCGGGCACCGCGCCGGGCAGCAGGGCCTCGAGCGTGCCGGCCTTCAGTTCCTCCGACACCATGTAGTGCGGGTGCAGCGAGATGCCGGTGCCCAGCAGCGCGCACTGCTTGATCGCATCGCCCATGTTGGCGCGCACGGTGCCGCGCACGCGCACCTCCTGCGGCGGATTGCCGGCGAACTTCCACACGCCCGAGCCCGACTTGATGATGTGCACCAGGCAGTTGTGGCGCGCCAGGTCGGCCGGCGTGGCGGGGCGGCCGTAGGCCTTCAGGTAGGCCGGCGACGCCACCACCACCTGCGGCGCCTTCAGCAGCGATTGCGCGACGTAGCTCGCGTCCTCGAGCGAGGGCGCGATGCGGATCGAGAGATCGAGCGCCTCGGCCACCAGGTCGGAGCGGCCGTCGTCATGGACCACCGTCACCTCGATGTCCGGGTAGCGGTGGGTGAACTGCGCCACCACGCGCATCAGGTGGTAGGCGCCGAACGAGGGCGGCGTGCCCACGCGGATCGCGCCGCGCGGCAGCTGCACGGCATCGCGCACCTCGCCCTCGATCGCCTCGTAGCGCTCCAGCAGGTCACGCCCCGAGTCGAGCACGCGTGCGCCGGCCTCGGTCAATGCCACCTGCTTGGAGGTGCGCTTGAGCAACTGCGCGCCCATCGAGGCTTCGAGCCAGGCCACGTGCTTGGTGATGGTGGCGCGCGACACCGAGAGCTGCATGGCTGCGCGCGCGAAGCTGCCGCAGCGCGCGACCTCGGTGAATATCTGAAGGCAGCGAAGGCGATCCACGTCGTTCGACCCGGTTCAAGGTTTCCAAATCGCAAACCTTGGATTGTCGAACAGGGTGTGTCAGCGGGCAAGCCGACTCCTAGACTCGTCCGCCACATGACCGCCGATGTTTCCATTCCCGACGCCGCGCGCCTGCTGCCCGAGCTGACGCAGGCGCTGCACCGCTTCTTCCATGCGCTCGACCGGCGCGACTACGACGCGATGCTCGCGCTGTTCGCCGACGACTGCCGCTGGCTGCGCCAGGGCCGGTGGCTCGAGGGCAAGCCGGCCGTGCGCGCCGCGCTGGAAGCGCGCGCCGCCGATGTCGAGACGCGCCATGTGCTCACCAATGCCCATGTGAGCGCGCAGGACGGCACGTCGGCCGAGGTCGAGGCCTACATGACGGCCTACCGCCATCCCGCCGCAGCGCAGCCCGACGGCGTGCCGCCGCGCATCGCCGGGCCGTTGCGCTTCAACCTGACGACCACCGTCTTCCGCCGCGATCCGGGCCATGGCTGGCGCATCGCCGAGCAGCGCATGGTGACGGCCTTCGACTTCGCCTCCGCTTCCGCCGAATGAACGCCTTGCCCGCCTCCTTCGTCCACCGCGGCGTCGCCACGCGGCTGGTGATGCGCGAAGGCGCCATCGACGGCCTGCGCGCCGAGCTCGATGCGCTGGGCATCGCGCGGCCGCTGGTGCTGGGCGGCGCGCGCACGCAGCGCTCGGCCCTGTTCGCGCGCAGCCTCGCGGCGCTGGGCGACCTGCCGCATCGGCTGGCCGACCCGGTGCCCGCGCATTCGAGCGTGGCGCTGGTCGAGCAGCTGGCCGCGCGGGCGCTGGCCGAGGGCGTCGACGGCTTCGTCGCCATCGGCGGCGGCAGTGCCTCCGACACGGCCAAGGCGATCGCGCTGCTGATGGCGGAGGGTGGTGCGCTCGCCGACCACGCGGTGCGCTTCACGCCGCCCGATTCGCTGGTGGCGCCGCGCCTCCTCGCGCCGAAGCTGCCGATCGTGGCCATTCCGCAGACCGCCTCCGGCGCCGAGGTCACGGTGTCGCTCGGGGTGCGCGGCGGCGACGGCGCCAAGCTGTTGTTCACCGATGTGCAGCTCGCTGCGCGGCTGGTGCTGATCGACCCGCGCGCCAACCTCGAGATCCCCGCGGCGCTGATGTGCGCCACCGGCATGAATGGCCTCGCGCATTGCCTCGAGGGCCTCTATTCGATGGAGCGCTCGCCGCTGGCCGAGACGCTGGCGCTCGATGCGATGGCGCGCTTCGCGCAGGCGCTGCCCGCCGTCCACCGCGATCCACAGGACGTCGCGGCGCGCGCCGCGCTGCTCTATGCCGCGCACCTCTCGGGCCAGGTGCTGGTCAATGCGCGCACCTGCCTGCATCACGCCGTGTGCCATGCGATCGGCTCGGTGACCGGCGTCGGCCACGGCGATGCCAATGCCGTGATGCTGCCGCATGCCATCGCCTTCAATGCCGAAGCCGCGGCCGGACCGCTGATGCGCGCCGCCGCGGCGTGGGGCGCGTCAGGCGTGCCTGCGCTGGTGGAGGCCCTGCGCGCGCTGCAGGCGGCCATCGGCGTGCCCACGCGGTTGCGCGACATCGGCGTGCCGCGCGACGCGCTCGACCGCATCGGCGCCAAGACGATGCGCGAACGCGGCCTCTACTACAACCCGCGGCGCGTCGCCGGCGCGCACGAGATCCGCGCGCTGCTCGACGCCGCGTACTGACGGCCTTCCCCGAACACGACCCCCTTCATTCGCCAGAGGACTCCATCCATGACCATCCGCATCGTTCCCGGCGGCGCCACCCTCGGTGCCCGCGTCGAGGGACTCGACCTGTCGCACCCGCTGTCCGCCGAGGTCTTCGAACAGCTGCTGCAGGCGCTCGGCCGCCACGGCGTGCTGAGCTGCCCGCGGCAGGAACTGTCCGCGACCCAGCTGCGCGACTTCTCGGCGAACTTCGGCCGGCTCGAGGTCAACGTGGCGGGCGCCTACCAGGAGCCGGGACTGCCCGAGGTCATGGTGCTGTCGAACATCGTCGAGAACGGCAAGCCGCTCGGACTCTCCGACGCGGGGCAGGACTGGCACACCGACATGTCCTACAACCGGATGATCGCGTTCACCAACGTGCTCTACGGCATCCGGATTCCGCACCGCGACGGCCAGCCCCTCGGCAACACCGAGTTCTGCAACATGCATGCGGCGCACGAGGCCTTGCCCGATGCGTGGAAGCGGCGCCTCGAGGGCATGACCGTGCTGCACGACTTCGACAAGTTCTGGGAAATGATGCGCCGCGAGCGCGGCAGCACGCGTCCGCCGCTCACGCCCGCGCAGCGCGCGGCGCGGCCGCCGGTCTCGCATCCGCTGTTCCTCGTGCACCCGATCACGGGCCGGCGCGTGCTCTACGCCAACCCGGGCTATGCGATCCGCATCAACGAGATGGACGAGAAGGAAAGTGCCGAAGCGCTCGAATTCCTCTTCGCGCACCAGACCCGGCCCGAGTTCCGCTACGCCCATCGCTGGGAGGTCGGCGACGTGCTCATGTGGGACAACATGGGCACGATCCACAACGCGATTCCCGACTACCGGCCCGACGAGCCGCGCTACATCAAGCGCTGCCAGGTGATGGCGACGCGCTTCTTCCATGACGACGGCACGCCGCGCGCGGTGGCCGACACGGCGCTGGCCGGCGCATGACGCACAGCGCGGCCGCCTGCTATTCGATCGCCGACCTGCGCACGCTCGCGCGCCGGCGGCTGCCGCGCGCCGTGTTCGATTTCTTCGACGGTGGCGCCGAGGACGAGCGCACGCTCGCCGGCAACGGCCGCGCCTTCGAGCGCTGGCAGCTCGCGCCGCGGGTGCTGGTCGACGTGGCGGATGCCTCGTCCGCCTGCAGCCTGCTGGGCGCGCCCGCGGGCATGCCGGCCGCCATCGCGCCGACCGGCGCGGCGGGCTTCGGCTGGCGCGGCGCGGACCTGGCGCTCGCGCGCGCGGCGGCCAGGATGGGTTTGCCCTACACCCTGTCGAGCAGCGCCACCACCGCCATCGAGACCATCGCCGAGCAGGCGCCCGGGCGCCTGTGGTTCCAGGCCTATGTGCTGCGCAACCGGGACTTCTTCTGGCAACTGGTCGACCGTGCCCGCGAGGCCGGGTACGAGGCGCTGGTGATCACCGTCGACCTGCCCGTCGGCGGCAAGCGCGAGCGCGATTTCCGCAACCACTTCTCGATCCCGTTCCGCTTCACCTCGCGCAACGTGCTCGACTTCGCCTCGCGGCCGCGCTGGGCCCTCGACATGCTGCTGCGCGGCCTGCCCGCGATGGAGAACCTGCGCGGGCTCGAGACGGCGGCGACCAGCGCGGGCGCCATCGCCTCGTCCGTCGGCCGCAGCTACGACCCCGCCTTCGATTGGGCGCGGCTGGCCGAGGTGCGCGAGCGCTGGCCGCGCAAGCTGATCGTCAAGGGCGTGAGCCGCGCCGACGATGCCACGCGCCTGGCCGCGATGGGCGTGGACGCCATCGTCGTCTCCAACCATGGCGGCCGGCAGCTCGACGGCGCCGTCCCCAGCCTGCAGGCGCTGCCCGAGGTGCTGCAGGGCGTGGCCGGGCGCTGCCCGGTGCTGGTCGACGGCGGCATCCGCCGCGGCGCGGACATCGCGAAGGCGCTGGCTCTGGGCGCGCACGGCGTGCTGCTGGGCCGCGCGACGCTGTTCGGCGCGGTGGCCGCGGGCGACGCCGGTGCGCAGCGCGCCCTCGACATCCTGCACGACGAACTTCTGCGCACGATGCGCCTGTGCGGCGCCCCGGGCGTGGCGCAGCTCTCGGCCGACCTGCTGCGGCCGGCCCCGTGAATCCCCGAACCGAAAGGAAAAACAAGATGACGAGACATCTCCCCACCCGCCGCCTGTTGCTGATCGCCGCCGCGCTGCTCGGCAGCGCCGGCCTCCATGGCCGTGCGCAGGCCCAGAACGACTACCCCGACAAGCCGATCAAGCTCGTGGTCGGCTACAGCGCCGGCGGCCCGACCGACATCCTGGCGCGCGTGTTCGCGCAGGACATCGGCACGGCGCTCGGGCAGTCGGTCATCGTGGAGAACAAGCCGGGCGCCAACGGCAACATCGCCACCGAGTACGTGCAGCGCGCCGCGCCCGACGGCTACACGCTGGTCGTCAACACCATCTCGCACAACGTGAATCCGCTGCTGCAGCCCGAGCGCGTCAAGTACGACCCGGTCAAGGACTTCACGCCCGTGAGCATGGTCGCGGTGCTGCCGCAGCTCATCGTCGTGGCCGGCGACTCGCCGTACAAGACGCTCGGCGACCTGGTGAAGAAGGCGCAGAGCGGGCCGAGCGCGGTCAGCTACGGCACGGCCGGCGTGGGCGGCTCTGCGCACCTGGCGGCCGCGCTGCTCGAGCAGCGCACGAAGACGAAGATGAACCACATCCCGTTCAAGGGCAACGCGCCGGCGCTGACCGAGGTGATGGCGGGCCGGGTCGACTTCATGTTCTTCCCGATGGTCGGCGTGTCCGACTTCGTCGCGAGCGGCCGCATCCGCATCCTGGCCGCCACCACCGCCCAGCGGCATCCCGACTATCCGCAGGTGCCCACCACCGCCGAGCTCGGCTTCAAGGGCTTCGAGGACTATGCGCAGCCGATCGGCTTCATCGCGCCCGCGGGCCTGCCCGCACCCATCGCGGCCAAGCTCGACACCGCCATCGCCGCGGCGCTCGCCAAGCCGGCCATGCAGGCCAAGCTCAAGTCGCTGGGCGCCGAGGTCAAGCACCTCGGGCCGGCCGCGTACCGCCAGTGGCTCGGCGAGGACCGGACCCGCTGGGCCCAGCTGATCCAGAGCGCCGGCATCAAGGGCGAGTGAGCGTCCCGCCTCAGGTCCCGCGCACCGCCGACCACACCAGCCGCAGCCCCAGCAGCCCCATCACGCCGCCGGCCGCGCGGTCGATCCAGGTCTTGTAGCGCAGGTAGGCCGAGCGCGGCGCCGCCGACGACAGCGCGAGCGCGACGATGGCGTACCAGCCGGTCTCGATGCAGAAGATGACGGCCGGCACCGCGAGCGCCAGCACCAGCGGCACCTCGCGCGGCAGGAAGGCCGCGAAGATGCTCGCGTAGACCACGGCCGTCTTCGGGTTGCTGACCTGCGTGGCCAGCCCGAGCAGGAAGGTGCGCTTGCCGCGGCCGCCCGATGCGGCGGGCGTGCCCGCCTCCGGCGCCATCGCGAGCGGCTGCCGCGCGCCGCGCCAGATGCGGATGCCCAGGTAGACCAGGTAGGCGCCGCCGAAGCCCTTGATCGCGAGGTAGAGCGCCGGCACCGCGAGGAACGCGGCCTGCAGCCCCGCGAGCGCCGCGATTGCGAACACCAGCCCGCCCGCGCCCATGCCGAGCGCGGCCGCGAGGCCGTCGGCACGCGAGGCCACGGCCGTGCGCGCCACCATCACGAAGCTCGGGCCCGGGCTCATCGCGCCCACGGCCATGGCGCCGGCGATGCCGAGCAGGGAAAGGGTGGTGTCCATCATCGGGAGTGCTCTCTTTCGGAATTCATTGCTGCACGTTCACCGCCTCGACCTGCACCAGCAGCTTCACCTTGTTCTCGAAGCCGAAGTTCAGCCCCCAGGTGATGCCCCAGTCGCTGCGCTCGACGGTGGTCTCGAAGTCGCCGCCGCAGACCTGGCGGTTGATCAGCGGGCTCAGGTAGCAGTTGAAGCGCACGGCCTTGAGGGTGACGGGTTTGGTCTGGCCCATCAGCGTGAGCGTGCCGGGCACCTCGGCCACCTTGTCGCCGCTGAAGGCGATGCGCTCGGCGACGAAGCGGCCGGTGGGGAATTCGGCGACGTTGAAGAAGTCCTTGCTCTGCACGTGCCGGTTCAGCAGGTCGACGCCGGTGTTGATCGAGCTGATGTCCATCGTGATGTCGACCTTGCCGCTGGTGCCGGCGGCATCGATCTGCACGCTGCCGTCCTTGGTGCTGAAGCGGCCGCGGTTGGTGGTGGTGCCGTAGTGGCCCATCTCGTACATGACGAAGGTATGGGTCGGGTCGACCACGTAGCTGGCGCCCTTGACCGGGCCGCCCGCGGGCTTGGCCGCGACGGCCGGGGCGGTGTATTCCTGCGCGGCGACGAGGCCGGACGCGGCGAGCGCGAAGCCCAGCAGGGCGGCGGAAAGCAGTGTCTTGTTCTTCATGGCGGGTGCTGCATGCGGGGGAGTGTGTGGGGTCAGGGCGCGCCGAGGCCGTCGACGACGAGCTTGAAGCGCACCTGCACGTCGTTGGCGATCACCGAGGTGTCGGTCCATTCGCCGTCGCCGACCTTGTAGTCGATGCGCTGCAGCACGAAGCTGCCGCTGGCCACCGACTGGCCGTTGGCGGCCGGCGCGATCGTCACGGGCACGGTCAGTGGCCTGGCGATGCCCTTGAGCGTGAGCTTGCCGGCCATCTCGAAGCGGCCGTCGCCGAACGCCTTGATGGCCGTGGTCTGGAAGCCGGCCTGCGGGAAATGCGCGGCATCGAACCACGGCGCCTTGGGCAGCTCGGCATCGGTCATCGGGATGCCGAAGGCCGCGCTCGCCGTATCGATCTGCAGCGCCACGCTGCCGCCCTCGGGCTTCTTCGGGTCGAAGGCGATGCGCGCGTCGAACTTCCTGAACGAACCCTCGACCGGCACGCCCATCTGCTTGCTCACGAACACGATCTGGCTTTTCTCGGGCACCAGCCGCGCGGGCGGTGGCTCGGCATGGGCCGCCGGAAGGAGGAGCGTGGCGAGCGCCAGCGCGCCGGGCCAGCGGTGAAGAAGCGAAGTCATGCGTTGGGTTTCCTGGAAGTCGACGACGGCCCGGGCCACATGCGCCGCAGCAGGCCGTCGCGCGCGATCCACTGGTGCTTGACGACGGCCGCGACGTGCAGCACCGAGACGGCGGCCAGCAGGTAGGCGCCGGCCCGGTGCAGCGGCTGCAGCCACTGCTCGGCGAGCGCGCGGTCCACGGGCACGAAATCGGGCAGCGGCAGCACGCCGAACCACACCACCGGCACGCCGAGCGCCGAGCTCTGGGCCCAGCCCAGCAGCGGCACGGCGAAGAACAGCAGGTACATCAGGCGATGGCTGATCGTGCGGCCCGTGCGCTGCCAGCGCGGCATGGCGGCCAGCACGAAGTCGGGCACGCCGGGCGGCGGATGGCCGAGGCGCCACAGCAGGCGCACGGCGGACAGCAGCAGGATCGCGATGCCGGTCCACTTGTGCCAGCTGTAGAAGCGCACGCGCTGCGGCGAGAACGGCAGGCCGGTCATGTACAGGCCCAGCCCGAGCGCGCCGAGGATCAGCAGCGCCAGCAGCCAGTGCAACCCGATCGCGACCGGCGTGTAGCGGGCCGCCTTCAGTTCGGCGAGGGTCGGCGGGGAGGAGGCGGTGGGCATCGGCGGGCGGGCCGGCATCGGGGATGGCGCGCAGCATAGCTCGGAACGCCGCGCCCGGTGGCGCCGCTCCTACCGCGGCGGCGCCTGCTGCGCGCGCCGCAGCAGCGCATGCAGCTCGGCCGGCTGCACCGGCTTGCGCAGCGCATGCCAGCCGCGCTCGTTGGCCAGCCGCTGCGTGGCCTCGTCGATGTCGGCCGACACCAGCGAGATGGCCAGCGCGGGCTTGAGCTGCTGCAGCCGGGTGGCCAGCGCGATGCCGTCGAGCGCGCCCGGCAGCCGGATGTCGCACAGCGCGAGGTCGAGCGCCTGCAGGTCGGCCAGCGCCAGCGCCTCGGCGGCGCTGCCGTAGACGCGCGGCTGCGCGCCCCACTGGCGCAGCAGCGACTGCAGGCTGTCGGCGACCACGGCGTTGTCCTCGACCACCAGCACCGCGAGGCCGGGGCGCAGCGCGGGCGCTGCATCGGCCGGCGGCTTGAGGGCGGACGGTGCCAGCGGCGCAGCGTCGGCGGGCGCGGCCGCGAGCTCGAAGGCGAACACCGAGCCGCGGCCGGGCGCCGAGCGCAGCACCACCTCGATGCCGAGCTGGGTCGCGAGCCGCCGCACGATCGCCAGCCCCAGGCCGTGGCCGCGCTGCAGGTTGCGCTCGACGTTGCCGATCTGCTCGAAGTCGCCGAACACGCGCTCGTGCGCCTCGGGCGCGATGCCGATGCCGCTGTCGCGCACCTCGACGCGCCAGGCGGCTCCGCCTTCGCCCTCAGCCTCGCGCCGGCGCGCGCGCACCGCCAGCAGCACGCGGCCCGCGGGCGTGAACTTGACGGCGTTGTCGACCAGGTTGGCGAGCACGCGGCGCAGCGAGACCGCGTCGCTCCAGGCCACCGCGTCGCTCGGGCAGCGCACCAGCACGCGGCGCTCGCCGGCCTGGCGCGCGAGTTCGTGCAGCAGCGGCGCCAGCGCGACCGCGGCCGGGCGCAGCGGGTCGGCCGCGGCCTCGATGCGACCGATCTCCAGCAATTGGTTGGTGAGCCCTTCCAGCGCCTGCTGGGCGCGTGCCAGCGAGCCCACCGTGTGCTGCACCGCCATCGTGTCGGCGCCCTCGCGCAGCTGCTGGCGCAGCACCTCGGCCTGCAGGCCGATGGCCATCACGGGCTGGCGCAGGTCGTGGTTGGCGGCCGAGAAGAAGCGCAGCCGCTCGGCCTGGGCCTGCTCGGAGGCGCGCAGGCCGGCCAGCGCCTGCTCGCGCAGGGTGCGCTCGTTGAGGCGCAGGCCGATGTTCTCCTCGAGCTGGCGCGAGCGCTCGGCCACCAGCTTCCACATCATGGCGGTGAGGCCGGCGCCGATGACGGCGACCGCGATCATCATCGGCGGCCCGAGCCAGATGCCCATCACGATGATCGGCGCCAGCAGCAGGGTGATCGCGAGCTGCGTGGCCGGCGTGTAGAACGAGACCGAGAAGGCGGCCGACAGCGTCATGCCCATCACGATCACGCCCAGCAGCAGCTGCAGCTCGATGCGCGAGGGGTCGAACAGCAGCACGCCGGCCGCGCCATGCGCCAGCTCCCAGATGCCGGTGCGCAGCACGTGCACGCGCTGGGCGCGGCGCAGGCTGTCGGGCGTGAAGGGCTCGGGCAGGCGCTGCGGCACGAAGGCGCGCATCACCGTCACCAGCGTGATCAGGCCCAGCCAGGCCAGCGACAGCGGCAGCGAGAACTGCCAGGCGAACAGCGCCGCGATGCCGCAGTTCAGCAGGTACTGCACCGCCAGGATCGGGCCGATCGGCTGCACCGAGATGCGCAGCACCTCGCACTGGATGGCGAAGCCGTCGTCCCGCGCGGCCCCTGGCGCTTCGGGGTTTCCGCCGGCGCTGGCGGGGCGGGCGGCGGGTGCCGCGGAGTCGTGCAGGGGCTTCATGGACCGGACCACTATAGGCAAGCAGGGCGACACAGCGACAATGGCAATCCCGTAGCCGGCCGTCGACCAAGCGAACTTCCGTGAATGATCTCTCCCTTTTCCTGCCTTGCGCCGCCGGCGTCGAGGAGTTTCTCGCGCAGGAGGTGCATGCGCTCACCGGCCGTGCCGGCGACGACCTGCTGATGCTGCGCGGCGGCGTGCGGGTGCGCGCCGACTGGCGCGAGGTGCTGCAGCTCAACCTGCACTGCCGCCTCGCGCAGCGCGTGCTGGTCGAGCTGGCCCAGGGCCTGTACCGCAACGAGAACGACCTCTACGGGCTGGCCAGCGGCGTGGCCTGGGAGATCTGGTTCACGCCCAAGCAGACCTTCAAGATCGAGACCACGGCCCAGCACAGCCCGCTGCAGAGCCTGAACTTCGCCACCCTGCGCATCAAGGACGCGATCGCCGAC
Organism: Variovorax sp. PDC80; assembly: GCF_900115375.1. Lineage (NCBI taxonomy): Bacteria > Pseudomonadati > Pseudomonadota > Betaproteobacteria > Burkholderiales > Comamonadaceae > Variovorax > Variovorax sp. PDC80. Next base: position 207,304 of record NZ_FOWG01000011.1, read on the forward strand.
CGCTTCCGCGCCCGCGCCGGCGGCGTGCGCCCCAGCATCGAGACCCAGTGGCCCGACTGCCGCGTGTTCGCGCACCTGACCACCGACACCTGCACCCTCTACATCGACACCTCGGGCGAGCCGCTGTTCAAGCGAGGCTGGCGCCAGGACAAGGGCGACGCGCCGCTGAAGGAAACCCTGGCCGCCGCCATGCTGGCCGCCAGCGGCTGGTGGAACCCCGAGACCGGCGAGGTCGCCGACAAGCCGTTGTACGACCCCTGCTGCGGCAGCGGCACCATCGCCATCGAGGCGGCCCAGATCGCGCTCGGCATCCCGGCCGGCTGGTTGCGCCGCTTCGGCTTCGAGAAGCTGCTGCCGTTCCAGCCCCACGTGTGGGCCGCGGTGCGCGCCGCCTCCGAGCCGCCGGCGGCCGAAGCGGGCGCCGCGCCGCGCATCTTCGGTTCCGACGTCTCGCACCGCATGGTCGATTTCGCGCAGCGCAACGCCGAGCGCGCGGGCGTGGACCAGGCGGTCGAGTTCCGCGGCGGCGACGCGCTGCAGCGCATGCCGCCCGCCGAGGCCGGCCTGATCGTGCTGAACCCGCCCTACGGCGAGCGCATCGGCATCGGCGGCGTGGCGCGCAGCGGCGCGCGCGAGACCGCGCAGGTGGCGGCGCCGGCCGAGGGCGATGGGGAAGGCGACGGCGGCGAATTCTTCCCGCAGCTCGCGAGCCACTGGAAGAAGAACTACCCGGGCTGGACCGCCTGGGTGCTCACGCCCGACCTCAAGCTGCCCAAGCGCATGCGGCTGAAGGAATCGCGCCGCGTGCCGATGTGGAACGGCCCGATCGAGTGCCGGCTGTTCCGCTTCGACATGGTCGCGGGTTCGGCGCGGGGCTAGCGGCTTCATGCGCGTGTCCGCAGACAGCCCGGCGCTGCCCGCGCCGCCGTCGATCGTCATCGACACCAACATCGCGCTCGACCTGCTGGTGTTCGAGGACCCGGCCTGGGCCCCGCTGGCCGCCGTGCTCGCGGCCGGCGAACTGCGCTGGGTCGCCACCGAGCCGATGCGCGGCGAGCTCGCGCGCGTGTTGCGCTATCCGCTGATCGCGCGCCGCATGGCGCAGCGCGCGCTCGAGCTGCCGGCCGTGCTGGCCGACTTCGATGCCCGCGCGCGGCTGGTGGAGGGCGTGCCGAAGCGCGCGCCCTACGTCTGCAGCGACCCCGACGACCAGATGTTCGTCGACCTCGCGGTGGCGCACCGCGCGCGGCTGCTCAGCAAGGACAAGGCGGTGCTCTCGATGCGCAAGCGGCTGGGCACGCTCGGGGTGGCGGTGCAGGCGGCCTTCGAGCCGCTGCCGTAGCCGGCCGGCGCTCAGGCGCCGTGCCAGCGCCCGAGCAACCGTGCCACGGCGCGCACGCGCTGCGTGTCGCGGCCCCAGCGCCGGCTCGCGGGCAGCTTCTGCGCCCACTTCATGCGCCGCGCCGCGTTCGCGATGCGCTCGCGCACGTCGGCGTTCACGTCGGCCAGCGCCGCATGCCAGTGCTGGCCGGCGGCGTCGGGCGCGGCGGCCTCGAGCATCATGGCCGTGGAATGCAGGTAGCTGAGCCAGTCGCGCGCCTGGCATTCGGCCAGCGTCATCACCTCGGAAGGGTCGTCCTCGAAGTCGATGTAGCCGATCACGCCGTCGGGGCACTGCACCAGGTTGCGGTCGAAGGCCTGGCTCAGGTGCTGGCCGTGCGCATGCACGGTGGCGATCGCCGCCAGCCCTTCGCGCCAGACCGCGAGCAGCGCGGCCGGGCCGGCGGTGGCGGCCTGGTCGAGCCGCTCCTGCAGCACCACGGTGCCGCGGCCGCTGGCGCCCAGGTCGGAGATCAGCAGGCCATCGGCCTGCTCGGCCAGCACCCGGGGCACGCGCAGGCCGGCCGCGGCCAGCTGGCGCAACCGGCGCGCCTCGGTCGCGATGGCGGCCTCGCCGCCGGGGTTGGGCACCGGCTTGATGATGTCCAGCCGCGCCATGCGCGCCACCGCAGCCATCACCCGGTAGCCCCACTTGCCGTGGCGCGGGCCGGCCTTCTTGAGCCACACGCGCTCGTCGCCGAAGCGGTGGCTGGCCACGTTCTTGGCCTGGCGCGGCAGGGTGGTGCGCAGGAAGGCCGCGTAGTCGCCCGGCGCGGGCGGGGAGGGGATCGCATCCAGCGGGGCCGGGCCCGAGGCCACGCCCTTGCGCATCGAAAGGCGCGCGCCGGCGCCGCCACGTCGCAGCGGATTCATGCGGCCAGCGCGAGCCCCTGGGATGCGGCGGGAGCGCTCTGCATGCCCTGCATTCCCTGTGTCAGGGGTTGGAAACTGTCGGCACTGGCCAGCGGCCAGTAGGTGCGGAACACGTTGTGCTGCTCGTCGAGCGGGCCCAGCAGCGCGCCCGGCTGCACCTGCATCACCAGGTTGCTCAGCAGGCGCACCTCGGTGTCGGAGATGCGGCGCACGATGTGGTGGGCGGTGATCTGCTGCGGATGGTCGAGGCCGGCGGCCTGCACCAGCTCCTGCAGCGCATGCAGCGTGCTGCGGTGGAAGTTGCGCACGCGCTCGGCCTTGGTCGGCACCACCAGCGCCTGCTGGCGCACCGGGTCCTGCGTGGTCACGCCGGTCGGGCAGTGGCCGGTGTGGCAGCTCTGCGCCTGGATGCAGCCCAGCGCCATCATGAAGCCGCGCCCCGCGTTGCACCAGTCGGCGCCCAGCGCCATCATGCGCGCCAGGTCGAAGGCGGTGATGACCTTGCCGGCGCAGCCCAGCTTGATGCGGTGGCGCAGGTTCACGCCCAGCAGCGTGTTGTGCACCAGCAGCAGGCCTTCCTGCAGCGGCGCGCCCACGTGGTCGCTGAACTCGACCGGCGCCGCGCCGGTGCCGCCCTCGGCGCCGTCGACCACGATGAAGTCGGGCGTGATGCCGGTGGCCTGCATCGCCTTGACGATGCCGAACCATTCCCAGGGATGGCCGAGGCAGAACTTGAAGCCCGTGGGCTTGCCGCCCGAGAGCTCGCGCAGCCGGGCCACGAAATGCATCATCTCGGTGGGGGTGGAGAAGGCGCTGTGCGAGGAGGGCGAGATGCAGTCCACGCCGATCGGCACACCGCGCGCGGCCGCGATCTCGGGCGTGACCTTGGGTGCCGGCAGCACGCCGCCGTGGCCGGGCTTGGCGCCCTGGCTCAGCTTGATCTCGATCATCTTCACCTGCGGGTCGCGCGCATTGGCGATGAAGCGTTCCTCGCTGAAGGTGCCGTCCTCGTTGCGGCAGCCGAAGTAGCCCGAGCCGATCTCCCAGATCAGGTCGCCGCCGTGCACCCGGTGGTGCTGCGAGATCGAGCCCTCGCCGGTGTCGTGCGCGAAGCCGCCGCTCTTGGCGCCCTGGTTGAGGGCGAGGATGGCGTTGGCCGAGAGCGCGCCGAAGCTCATGGCGGAAATGTTGAACACGCTGGCGCTGTACGGCTGCGTGCAGACCTGGGCCGGGTTGGCATCGGCCGGCTGCGGCGTGCCGCCGATCACGATGCGGAAGTCGTGGTTGGCGAGTTTCGTTGGCTGCATCGAGTGGTTGATCCACTCGTAGCCCGCGATGGTCACGTTGAGCTGGGTGCCGAAGGGACGGTTGTCGGGCTCGCCCTTGGCGCGCTGGTAGACCAGCGAGCGCTGGGCGCGCGAGAAGGGCGCGGCCTCGGCGTCGCTCTCGATGAAGTACTGGCGGATCTCGGGCCGGATGAATTCCAGCAGGAAACGCAGGTGCCCGATCACCGGGTAGTTGCGCAGGATCGCGTGCCGGGTCTGCCGCAGGTCGTGCACGCCGGTGCCCGCGAGCACCGCGAACACCACCAGCGCGAGCCAGGCGAACCAGAGATGGGGGGAGGCCAGGACGAAGGCCAGGCTGGCCGCGAAACCGGCCACGCACAGGGCGAAGGCGGTGTAGCGGACCGGAAACGGAGTGATCGTGGGCATGGTTGTGAGGGGCTGCCGGAGCCTGCTGCATCATAGAGGGCTGCTTCGAACTTGCCATGACGACCACCCCACCCGACTCCGCCGGCACGAATCCGGCCCCCACCCCCGACCTGCAACCCCTCGGTCCCGACGACTTCGACGCCCTCGACCGGGCGCTCGACGCGATGCGCGAGCACGACGAGGAAATTCCCCAATGGGAGTTCTGCGAGGGCTTCCTGGCAGCGCTGGTTTGTACCCGTCGCGTCATCGAGCCCGCGGAGTACTGGCCCGTGCTACTGGGCGACGGCTTCGTGCCGGCCCAGCAGATGGAATTCGTCTGGCACTGGAAGCGCCGCTGGCGCGAGATCGAGGTCGGCCTCGATGCCGACGTCGAGACGCTCGAGGACGAGCGCAGCTGGCAGCCCGAGGTGCTCGACACCCGCGGCGCCGTCGCCGCGCTGCCGCCCGAGGAGCGCGCCGAGATGGAGGGCGAGGCGCTGCCCTCGTTCGCCCAGGTCTGGGCGCTGGGCTTCATGTACGCGGTCGAGAACTGGCCCGAGGACTGGACCCCGCCGCGCGACAAGGAGGCGGCCCAGATGCTCGACGACGCGCTCGAGAACATCGTCGTGCTGACCGAGGACGACAAGGCCAAGCCGGTGCTCTCGATGTACGACGAGAACGGCCCGCCCAGCGTGAGCCAGCAGCGGCTGGACGACTTCGGCGCCGCCATCTGGGCCGTGTACGACCTGCGCCAGCTCTGGAAGAGCCTGGGCCCCAAGGTCGAGACCGTCCGCAAGGAGGCCACGCCGGGCCGCAACGACCCCTGCCCCTGCGGCAGCGGCAAGAAGTACAAGAAGTGCCACGGTGCCGGCTGAGGGCGCCAGTACCGCTTCACCACCGGCCGCGGCGCTGAGCGCGCGCGCGGCCTGGGCCATGGTGCTCGCGCTGTGCGCGGGCGTGGCGCTGAGCCAGGCCTTCCGCACCGTCGGCGCCATCATGGCCAGCCCGCTGCAGGCCGAGTTCGGCCTGTCGCCGCAGGCGCTGGGCATCTTCTCGGGCGCCTTCCATTTCGCCTTCGGCGCGATGCAGCTGTTCATGGGCATCGGCATCGACCTGCACGGCGTGCGGCGCACCGTGCTGGTGGCCTTCCCGGTTGCGATCGCGGGCGCGCTGCTGTCGGCCCTGTCCTCGAACTACCTGGTGCTGGTGCTGGCCCAGGCGCTGATCGGCGTGGGCTGCGCGCCGGCCTTCCTGGTCTGCACCGTCTTCATCGCGCGCCACTTCCCGGCCGAGCGCTTCGCCACCGTCTCGGGCCTGGTGCTGGCGATCGGCGGTCTGGGCATGCTGGTCACGGGCACGCCGCTGGCCTGGCTGGTGCAGGCGCATTCCTGGCGCGCCGGCTTCGTGCTGCTGGCGCTGGCGGCCGCGCTGGCCTGGCTCGCGATCTGGCACTGGGTGCGCGAGCCCGCGGCGGCCGTGCCGGCACGGCGCGAGTCGGTGCCCGAGGCGATCCGCCAGTTCGGCGCGTTGCTGATGCTGCGCCATACGCTGGGCATCGTGGTGCTGGGCGGCGTGACCTACGCCGCCTTCATCTCGCTGCGCGGGCTCTGGCTCGGGCCGCTGATGATCGAGCGGCACGGCTTCTCGCTGGTGCAGAGCGGCAACGTCGCGCTCGCGGTGTCGGTGATCTCGCTGGTCGGCGCGCCGCTGTTCGGCCGGCTCGACAGCACCGATCCCGCCGCGCGGCGCCGCCGCATCGTGCTCTGGGCGCTGGCCTACACCGGCCTGTTCGCGCTGATCGCCTTCGTGCACTCGGCCTGGCTCGACATCGCGGGCATGCTGCTGATCGGCCTGCTCTCGGGCTTCATCGTCTGGCAGTACGCCGACGTGCGCGGCGCCTACCCGGCGGCGCTCACGGGCCGCGCGATGGCGGTCTTCACCATGGCGATGTTCATGGGCGTGGCGCTGATGCAGTGGGGCACGGGTGTCGCCGCCTCGGTGGCGGCCGCGCACGGCGGCGATCCGCTCACGGCCGTGCTGGTGACCATCGCCGTGCTGCTGCTGGCGGGCATCGCGGCCTTCGCCTGGCTGCCGGCGCCGACCGCGAAGCCGCGTTCCTAGATCTTGAACGCGCGCTGGATGTCCGGCCGCACCAGGTCGGCGTACTCGCGGTGCTTGCGGATGTAGCCCGCGATGAACTGGCACACCGGGATCACGTGCAGGTTGCGCGCGCGGGCCTCGTCGAGCACGTGCTTCGCGATCTTCGAGCCCAGGCCCTTGCCCTCGTGCGCGGGCATCACCTCGGTGTGGGTGAACATGATCGCGTCGGTCAGCAGGTTGTATTCGGCCAGCGCGGCGAGCTCGCCGCCGATGCGGGCCTCGTAGCGGTGCTCGGCCTCGTTGTTCGAAAGGATCGGGGCGTTGTCGTCGGTGCTCATGGTTGTCCTTGCAATGGTCGTGTTCAGGCGGGCCGGCTCGCGAGGTACCTGGCGAGGTTGGCGGCGGCGGTGGCGCGCACCTTGTTGCGCAGCATCGGCGACCAGCCCAGCAGCAGCCCCGGCGTGCCCAGCGCCTGGCGCGACCAGGTCCAGAACGGGAAGCTGTCGCGGTGGGTGGCGATCAGGCCCTCGGGCGTGAAGCCGAAGCGCGCGTCGATGCTGTTGTCGACCAGGCGGCCGGTGGCGCTGAAGCGGTAGTGGGCGTCCCAATGGGCGCTGCCGCCGCGTTCGTCGGCGCGCACGTCGCGATGGCGCAGGCGCCAGACGTCGGCGCCCTTGGCCTTCGTGGCCTCGCACAGCATGCGCCACATGCCGCCGACCTCGCGCCGCCCGCGCAGCGAGAAGGCCTCGTCGTCGAACACCGCGTCGGGTGCGTAGCAGGCTTCCATGGTGGCGGCGTCGAGCTGGGCGAACGCGCCGTAGAAGCGTTCGATGGTCTGCGCGTTGGTGGTGGCTGTCATGGGGCCTCGGGCGCCGGGAGCGCGGTGGTTGTGGAGCGGGTCAGAGCGCGGCCGGAAGGGTGCGCACCAGGAAATCATAGACCGCGCGGATGCGCCGGTCGGTGCGGACCTCGCGGTGCACCGCCAGCCACACCGGCAGCGCGGGCAGCTTGAGCGAGGGCAGCACGCGCACCACCTCGGGGTCGCTGCGCGCCAGCGATTCGGCCACGAAGCCGATGCCCATGCCGTGGCGCAGCGCCTCCCAGTAGACGCTGACGTCGTCGGTGCGGAAGCAGAAGTCCTCGCGCTGCAGCGGCGCGCCGAGCTCGGCCGAGCTGCGTAGGATGCTCTCGTCGCGGTCGTAGCCCAGCAGGTCGTGTCGCAGCAGGTCGGTCCAGTGGCGCGGCGTGCCGCGCCGGCGCAGGTAGTCGCGCTGCGCGAAGGCGCCGAGCGCGAAGCGGCCCACGCGCCGCGCCACCAGGCTCGCGGTCTCGGGCCGGGTCATGCGCAGCGCGATGTCGGCCTCGCGCCGCAGCAGATTGCTGACCTCGTTGCTGGCCACCAGCTCGATCTGGATCTCGGGCAGCTCCAGCCGCATGCGCGCCAGGATCGCCGGCAGCAGGTGGCGCGCCGCCGCCTGGCTGGCCGACAGCCGCACCGTGCCCGAGGTGGCGGCATTGGCGCCGGCCACGCCGCGCGACAGCGCCAGTGCGCCGTTCTCCATGACGCGCGCCGACTCGGCCAGCTGCGTGGCCATGGCGGTGGGAAGCAGGCCCTGGCCGGTGCGCTCGAACAGCACCACGCCGAGCTGCGACTCGAGTTCGGCGATGTGCCGCCCCAGCGTCGGCTGGCTCGCGTTGAGCAGGCGCGAAGCGGCCAGCAGGCTGCCGCTGTCGAGCGCTGCGAGGAAGGAGCGGATCAGTCGCCAGTCGAAATCGAGGTCGGTGCCGCGCCGCATGGGGTATTCAATTCTGAATATCTGTTGTCAATGGTTGTCTAATTGTGAAGTCAATCTTGACTTCCGATAATCCCCGGCATGGACGAGCGAAGAAACTTTGTCCGGCTGCTGGGAGGCGGTGTGGTGTTGGCCGCGGGCGCCGCGGCACTGGCCACCTGGTGGCTGCACGACGACATGCCGGCCGCGGCCCTCGAGATCTGGAACGGTCCGGGCGACGAGCCCGACGTGCGCCGGCGCGCGCTCGCCTATGCGGTGACCGCGCCCTCGGCCTACAACCGCCAGCCCTGGCGCGTCGACCTGCGCGAGCCCGATGCGATCGTCCTGTACTGCGACCGCGAGCGCCTGCTGCCCGAGACCGACCCCTTCGGCCGCCAGGTGGTGATCGGCCAGGGCGCCTTCCTCGAGCTGCTGGTGATGGCGCTGGCCCAGCAGGGCGTGGCGGCCAGCGTGCAGCTGTGGCCGCAGGGCGAACTGCCCGCCGACCCGCGGCAGTGGGGCCACCTGCCGGTGGCGCGGCTGCGGCTCGCGGGCGGCGGCACGCCCGATCCGCTGTTCTCCCAGGTGCTGCGCCGGCGCACGCCGAAGCAGCGCTTCGACACCGCGCGCCCGGTCTCGGCCGAGCTGCTGCAGGGCGTGACCGCGGCGGTGCCCAACGGCGGCTCGCTGCGCGCCGACGGCACGGTCGAGATGGCGCGCGTGCTGCCGCTGCGCCGCGTCTGCCTGGCCGCGGCACGGGTGGAGATCACCACGCCCAATACCGCGCGCGAGAACCTGCGGCTGCTGCGCGTGGGGCCCGAGGAGATCCTCGCGCACCGCGACGGTTTCTCGCTCAACGATCCCGCGCTGCGCGTGGCCGTGGCGCTGGGCCGCTTCGACCGCGAGGTGCCGGCGCGCGAGGGCAGCCGCGCCTTCGAGCGCACGCTGGCGCTGTATGCCGACCAGGCCAGCACGGCCATGGGTTTCACCTGGATCAGCACCGCGGGCAACAGCCGCACCGACCAGCTCAACGCCGGCCGCGCCTACCTGCGCCAGCAGCTGCGCGCCACCGACCTCGGGCTGGGCATGCACCCGATGAGCCAGCCGCTCGAGGAGTTCGCGGAGATGGCTGCGCACCACGCGGCGGCGCACGAGATGCTGCTGGGCCTGCCGCCGCCGCGCGACGCGCGCAGCCGCACGCTGCAGCTGCTGTGCCGGATCGGCTATCCGATGGCGCTGGTGCCGCCCGCGCCGCGCCGGCCGCTGGGCGAGTTCGCGCTGGCCTGATCAGGCCGCGTTCGGGGCTTCGAGCAGCTGCACCAGCGTGTGCAGCGCATGCCGCACCGTGGCCGCGCGCACCGTGGCGCGGTCGCCGTCGAAGCGGCGCCGCTCGGTGCGCACCTGGCCGTCGACCGACCAGCCGAACCACACGGTGCCGACCGGCTTGTCGGGCGTGCCGCCGGTGGGGCCGGCGATGCCGGTGACCGCCACCGCGACGCGCGCCGGCGCCGAATGCGCGATCGCGCCCTGCGCCATCGCGCGCGCCACTGGCTCGCTGACCGCGCCGTGCGCCTCGACCAGCGCGGCGTCCACGCCCAGCAGCTCGGTCTTGGCCGCGTTGGAGTAGGTCACGAAGCCGCGCTCGAACCAGGCGCTGGAGCCCGCGAGCTCGGTGCAGGCGGCGCCGATCAGGCCGCCGGTGCAGCTCTCGGCGGTGGCCAGCAGCCAGCCCTTCTTCAGCAGCAGGGCGGCCAGGGCCTCCACCAGCTCGGGCGTGTCGAGGTCCTGCGATGAAGGGGGCGGGAAGGAGGATTCCATGGGTCGGGGTCTCACCAGGCGCGCCAGAGCGCGATCACCAGCAGCGAGCAGAAGGCCGCCACCAGGTCGTCGAGCATGATGCCGAAGCCGGCGTGCCACCAGCGCACCTGCGCGGCATCGCGCTGCTTGAACAGGCCGTCGGCCCAGGCCACGGGGCCCGGCTTGGCGGCATCGAAGAAGCGGAACAGGGCGAAGGCGACGATCTGCGCCCACAGGCCGGCCGGCGTCACCAGCCACAGCACGATCCAGAACGCGACCACCTCGTCCCACACCACCGCGCCGGGGTCGGCCAGGTTCATGTCGCGCGCCGTCAGCGTGCATGCCCACCAGCCCAGCGGCAGCGAGACCCCGATGATCCAGCCGATCGCGGCCGGCGACAGCCAGTGCTGCATCACCGAGAACGCAGCCCAGGCCCACAGCGTGCCCACGGTGCCGGGCGCGAAGCGCGACAGGCCGGAACCCAGGCCCAGCCCGACGAAGTGCGCCGGATGCGAGAACAGGAAGCGCGCGCTCGGGCGGCGGATGGAGGGTAGGGGTATGGCGCCGGAAGTGGGCATCGGACGGGCGGGATCGGAGACGGGAACGGCGGCGTGCATCAGCCGGGAGTGTCGCGCATCTTGCCGCAGCGGGTGCCGGCGGGGCGCGCGGCTCGCCGTCTTCGATTTTATTTATCAAAGCCATTGCTTGTTTAATTCGAGGTGGCGGCCTAGTATCCGGGCACCTTCAGATCCGGGCCCGGGCGCTGCGCCATCGGGCCGACGCTTCCACCATGGCCTCTTCCTCCTCTCCCGCCCTCGACCGTTCCCGCGCCGATCCGCCGGCCACCGCCGGCTGGGGCGAACTCTTCAGCGGCCGCAACGGCTGGCGCGCGCTCGCGCTGACCGGCGGCGTCGCGCTGCATGCGGTCAACGTCCACATCGTCACCACCGTGCTGCCCTCGGTGGTGCGCGAGATCGGCGGGCTCGACTGGTACGCCTGGAGCACCACGCTGTTCGTGCTCGGCTCGATCCTCGGCGCGGCGCTGTCGGTGCGCCTGCTCGCGGTGCTGGGCCCGCGCGGCGCCTGCCTCGCGGCGCTGGCGGTTTTCAGCGCCGGCTCCATCGGCTGCGCGCTCGCGCCGGCCATGCCGTGGATGCTGGCCGGCCGCACGGTGCAGGGCCTGGGCGGCGGGCTGCTGGCGGCGCTGAGCTACGGCCTGATCCAGCTGGTGTTCGCGCCGCGGCTGTGGCCGCGCGCGGTGGCGCTGGTGTCGGGCATGTGGGGCGTGGCCACGCTGTGCGGGCCGGCGGTGGGCGGGCTGTTCGCGCAGGGCGGCCACTGGCGCTGGGCCTTCTGGACCCTGCTGCCGGTGGCGGCCGCGCAGGCGCTGCTGGTGACGCTGCAGCTGCGCCCCGCGGCCGGCGTGCGCCACGAGCGCCCCGCCACCGCGCCGCGCATCGCGCTGCCGCAGATCGCGCTGCTGCTGGCCTCGGTGCTGGTGATCGCGGCCAGCGAGTTCGGCGCCTCGTTGCCGGTGCAGGCCGCGGGCGTCGCGCTGGGGCTGGCGCTCGGCATCGCCGCCACGCGCGTCGACCGCGCTTCGGCCGTGCGGCTGCTGCCCACGGGCGCCTACTCGATCGCCGCGCCGCTGGGCGCGATCTACGCCAGCGTGGCGCTGCTGCTGATCGGCACCACCACCGAGATCTTCGTGCCCTATTTCCTGCAGCTGCTGCACGGCCACACGCCGCTCGCGGCCGGCTACCTCACGGCCGCGATGGCCGGCGGCTGGAGCGTGGGCTCGCTGCTCTCGTCGGGGCGCAGCGGCGCCGGTGCCGACCGCATGCTGCGCGCCGGCCCGGTGGTCTGCACACTGGGCCTGGCGGCGCTGGCCGTGCTGCTGCCCGCGCCGGGGCATCTGCCCGCCGGGCTCGAGACGCTGGCCGTCGCGCTCGCGCTGGCGGCCGTGGGGCTTGGCGTGGGCATCGGCTGGCCGCACCTGCTGACGCGCGTGATGTCGCGCGCGCCGGCCGGCGAGGAAGGCCTGGCCTCGGCCTCGATCACCACGGTGCAGCTCTACGGCATGGCGGTCGGCGCCGCGGTCGCCGGGCTGGTGGCGAACGCGGCCGGGCTCACGCAGCCGGGCGGCGTCGAGGGCGCGCGCTCGGCGGCCGTGTGGCTGTTCGCGAGCTTCGCGATCGCGCCGGCGCTGGTGGTGCTGCTGGCGCGGCGCGTGGTGTCGGCCACGCGCGAGGCCTAGACGCTAGGCCAGCACCCCTTCCCACGGCAGCGCGCGCTTGGTCGCGCGCTCGCGCTGCGGCTCGCCGCGCAGCCGCGCCACCAGCTCGTACACGTCGGCCGGGATGTAGGCGCCGCGCCAGGCCACGTGCTGGTCGGCGCGGCACAGCACCAGCCGGTGCGCGTAGGCCGGCGGCACCACGGCGGCATCGATGTCGAGCACCGTGAGCGGCATGCGGTAGGTGTCGGCCGCGCGTTCCAGCGCGCGCACGTCGGCGCTGCGGTCGAAGCGCAGCAGCGTGTAGCCCGGGCCGAAGGCGTCGTACAGCGAGCGGCCGTCGGCCAGCCAGAAGTGCGGCGCGCGGCAGCCCGGCACGGTCGAGGCCGTGAAGGCGCCCATCGAATAGACCGGCGGCACGTGCTCGCCATCGGGCACGATGATCGGCGAGCCGGTGTAGAAGTAGCCGAAGTTCAGGCCCGCGCAGCAGAACTGCTGCACGTTGAGCTCGTAGGCCTCCTGCCCGATGTCGGCGCGCAGCGCATCGCCCTCGGGGCCCGGCGCCTCGATGTTCGGTGGCACCGCGCGGCGCGCGCGGATCATCTTCTGTGCATGGTCCATCGCGAACTGCGAGACCTGCTCGGTGATCGGCAGCCGCTCGGCCTCGTAGGCGTCGAGGATGCCCTCGTCGGCCCAGCCCTGCACGCAGGCCGCGAGCAGCCACGAGAGGTTGAGCGCATCGGCGATGCCGGCGTTCATGCCGTAGCCCGCGTAGGGCACCCACAGGTGGGCGGCGTCGCCCGCGAGGAACACGCGGTCGTTGCGGAAGCGGTCGGCCACCAGGCGGCGGCCCACCCAGTCCTCCTTGCTGAGGATCTCGTACTCGAAGTCGGGACCGACGCCGAGGATCTCGCGCAGCGAGCGGTCGCGGTCGACCGAATCGAACTCGGGCTCCTCGGCGTTGAGGTGGTTGTGCACCAGCCAGGTCTCGTGGCCGTCGATGGCGAACATGGTGCCGCAGCGGCGCGGGTTCATCGCGTAGTACGACCACGCGGGCTTGCCCGGGATCAGCGCGCGCAGGCCGGGCGCGCGGATGCAGGTCGACTGCACGCGCTGGATCACCGCCGTGCCCTCGAGCTTCGCGCCCATCTGCTTGCGCACCGCCGAGCTGCCGCCGTCGCAGCCCACCATGTAGCGCCCGCGCAGGCTGCGCGTCACGCCGCTGTCGAGGTCGGTGGCGATCGCCGTCACGCCCTCGGCGTCCTGCGTGAAGCCGCCGACCTGCGTGCGGTTGAGCAGGGTCACGCCCGGCAGCGCGGCCGTGTGGCGCAGCAGGATCGGCTCGAGGTAGATCTGGTTGATGCGATGCGGCGGCTCGGGCGTGGGCCACCAGGCATCGGGGCCCTCGGTCTCGGTGTAGCGGTCGCGCCGGCAGGGGATCGGGATGCGCGCGAGCTCGATGCCGGTCACGCTGGTGCGGAACACCACGTCGTTCGGATGGTCGGCCGGCAGGCCCGCGTCGCGCAGCTTCTGCGCCACGCCCAGGCGGCGGAACTGCTCCATGGTGCGCGACGCCACGTGGTTGCATTTCACGTTCGGCGGCTCGGCGAAGCCGCGCGTCTCGCAGACGATCGTGCTGACGCCGCGCGAGGCCAGGTCCATCGCGAGCGAGAGGCCCACCGGGCCGGCGCCGACGATCAGCACGTCGGCCTGGAGATCGAGGTCGTTCTTCATGCGCACGGGGTCTATTCGAGCTTGATGTTGGCGGTGCGGATCACCTGCGCCCACTTGCGGGTCTCCGCGCGGATGTAGGCATCGAAGGCCTCGCTCGACCCCGGCGCGGGTTCCACGCCGAGGTTGCGCATCGCGGCCTTGATCTGTTCGTCGCCGAGCGCCGCGTTGATCTCGGCATTGAGCCGCGCGACCACCGGCGCCGGCGTGGCCGCGGGCGCCACCACGCCGAACCAGCCGGTCGAGTCGTAGCCGGGCAGGCCGGCCTCGGCCACCGTCGGCACCTCGGGCAGCATCGGCAGCCGCGCGGGGCTGGTGACGGCGAAGGCGAGCAGCTTACCGGCCTTGATCTGCTGCAGCGCCGAGGGCAGGTCGACCACCGCGAGCGGCACCTGTCCCGCGAGCGCGTCGAGCGCGGCCGGACCCGAGCCGCGGTAGGGCACCTCGACCAGCTTGACCTCGGCCATCTGCGCGAACAGCGCGGCCGACAGGTGCATCGCCGTGCCGTTGCCGCCATGGCCGATCGACAGCCCGCCGGGCTGCGTCTTCGCGAGCGCGATCAGCTCGCGCTGGTTGCGCGCCGCGATCGAGGGATGGCCCACGATCACGAACGGGATCGCGGCCAGCATGCCCACGGGCTTGAAGTCCTTCAGCGGATCGAAGGGCATCTGCGCATAGAGGCTCGCGTTGGCCGCGAGCGCGCCCGCCGCGCCCACGCCCAGCGTGTAGCCGTCACCCGGTGCCTTGGCCACCAGCGTGAGCCCGACGTTGCCGCCCGCGCCGGGCCGGTTGTCGACCACCACCGGCTGGCCCAGCTTCTCGTTGAGCCGCGGCACCAGCATGCGCACCACCGCGTCGGCGCTGCCGCCGGGCGGGAAGGTCACGACCACGCGGATCGGCTTGTCGGGAAAGGCGCCCGCGGCGGGCGCCTGCGCGAAGGTGGGTCCGCCGGACAGCGCGGCGGCCGCGGCCAGCAGCAATTGCCTGCGCAGCGGTTGCGTCGCGCCGCGGGCGATCGTTGCGGTCATCGGTACTCCTTGAATGTTCATGTCTGTTCTGCGTCCGATTGAACGATGGGCGGATTCATTCGTAAATCAAGAAATTCAGAACCAAATATCATGTTTCCTGATGAAAGCGAACTTCAGTCCTACGATCCGCCAGCTGCGCGCCTTCCTCGCCGTCTACCAGTTGCGGCAGCTCAGCGCCGCGGCGCAGCGGCTGTTCGTCACGCAGTCGGCCGTGAGCATGCTGCTGCGCCAGCTCGAGGACGGATTGGGCACGCGGCTGTTCGACCGCACCACGCGCTCGCTCAAGCCGACGGCCGCCGCGCAGGAGATGCTGCCCGCGGCCGAACGCATCCTGCGCGACGTCGATGCGCTCGCGGCCGGCTTCCGCGACCTCGCCACGCTCGAGCGCGGCCGCGTCTCGATCGCGATCACGCCGACCCTGGCCTCCTTCCTGCTGCCCGAGGCGATCGGACTGTTCCAGCAGCAGCATCCCAAGGTGCGCGTGGTGGTCAGCGACTGCGCGCCCGACCAGTTCATCGCGCGCATCCTCGGCGAGCACGTGGACTTCGGCATCGGCACGCCCGAGCGGCCCGGCGCCGAGGTCGAGACGCAGCGCCTCTTGCGCGACCATCTCGCGCTGGTGTGCCGCAGCGACCATCCGCTGGCGCAGGCGCGCGTGGTGCGCTGGACCGACCTCGGCCGCCATCCGGTGATCACGGTGCGGCCCGGCTATGGCGTGCGCCCGTTGATCGACGGCACCGCCAGCGATGCGGGCGTGGCGCTCGAGGTCGCGCACGAGGTGTCCTTTCTCTCGACCGCGCTGTGGATGACCGCCTGCGGCATGGGGCCGTCGATCATGCCCTCGGCCTTCGCGCGCGCGGCGGGCGATCCCGCGCTGGTCATCAAGCTGCTGAGCGCGCCGCGCGTCTCGCGCGACATCTCGGTGGTCACCAAGCGCGGCCACACGCTGTCGGAGGCGGCGCGCCAGTTCCTCGACGTGCTCAAGCGCACGCTGTGAGGAGGACTGGCGTTCAGGCGAAGTGATCGAAGGAGCCGAAGCGCTGCGCCACCGGCGCGCCCGCGGCATCGACGAAGCGCAGGCCGCTCTCGGCATCGATGCGCCCGATGCGCGTGACCGGCGTCGCGCTGTCGCGGCCGGCCTGTTCGACCGCCGCGCGCGCCGAGGCCGGCGCGGTGAACACCAGCTCGTAGTCGTCGCCGCCCGAGATCGCCATCGCGCGCAGCGTGTCGCGTTCCAGGCCCGCGGCGGCCGCCGAGCCGTCGGCCACGGCCGCGATGCAGTGCATCGCCGCGTCGACGTCGAGCGTCGCGCCCACGCGGCTCGCGCGCAGGATGTGGCCGAGGTCGCCCGCGAGGCCGTCGCTCACGTCGGCCGCCGCGCTCGCGATGCCGCGCAACGCCTGGCCCAGCGCCACGCGCGGCGCGGGCTGCTCCATGCGGGCGCGCGTGCGCTCGAACAGCGGGCCCGGCAGCGACAGCGTGCCGCGGAAGTTCTCGAGCGCCAGCCGCGCATCGCCGAGCGTGCCGCTGGTCCACAGCTCGTCGCCCGCGCGCGCGCCCGAGCGCAGCAGCGCCGCGCCGGCCGGCACTTCGCCGAACACGGTGATGCAGATGTTGAGCGGGCCGCGCGTGGTGTCGCCGCCCACCAGCTCGCAGCCGTGCTCGTCGGCCAGCGCGAACAGGCCGCGCGAGAAGCCCTCGAGCCAGCCCTCGTCGACGCCCGGCAGCGCCAGCGCGAGCGTGAAGGCCAGCGGCTTCGCGCCGCAGGCCGCGAGATCGCTGAGGTTGACCGCCAGCGCCTTGTGGCCGAGCCGCGCCGGATCGACGGTCGAGAGGAAGTGCCGGCCCTCGACCAGCATGTCCGAGGAGACCGCGAGCTGCATGCCCGGCGCGGGCGCGAGCAGCGCGCAGTCGTCGCCCACGCCCAGCGGCGAGCGTATGGCGGGGCGCTGGAAGTAGCGCTGGATCAGGTCGAATTCACCCATGCGCCGAGCATAAGCGGGGAAAGGCATGCGCCGATGGCCGACACGCGGCGCCGCCGCGATGCATTAGATTGGCGGACTGTCCGAGGAGATCCGCCGAATGCCCGATACCCTGACCCTGTCCGCGACCGAACGCGTCGGCGAAGCCATGCGCCGCTCGCTCCCGCTGCTGCCCGGCGAGGCGCGCGGCACGGTCGAGGCGATGCTGCAGCCCGAGGCGCTGGCGATCGTCGCCGGCACGCTGGTGGTGTGGGCCGGCTCGCATTTCTTCGGCGTGGGCGAGGTGGTCGACATCATCCTGCTGGTGGTCGGCTTCGCGGCGCTCGGCATGTCGGTGTTCTCGGGCGCGGGCGAGCTGTCGGAATTCACCACCAAGGCCGTCAACGGCCGCACCAGCGCCGACCTCGACGAGGCGGCCGGCCACTTCGCGAAGGCCGTGATGCTGCTGGGGATCTCCGCGATCCAGGCGATGCTGCTGCGCGGCGCCGCCAAGCCCGTGGTCCAGCGCGGCATGCCGCGCGTCGAACCGCTGCCCGACGTGGGCACGCCGCCGCCGGCCGGCAACGGGCTGTCGCTGAGCCGGCCGCGCTCGCTGCCCGGCGGCGAACTCGGCGGCACCACCATGTACGGCGAGATCGCGGTCTCGCGCGCCCAGAGCCTCAGCGAGCAGAAGGTCACGCTGTTCCACGAGCTCGTGCACCGCTACTTCTCGCCGCGCACCGGCCCGCTGCGGCAGCTGCGCGCGCAGTTCCGCTGGAACGCCTATTCGAAGTCCTCGCTGCTGCGCTACCTCGAGGAGGCGATGGCCGAGGGCTATGGCCAGCTGCGGGTGCACGGCCTGTCGCAGGCGCTCGGCGCCTACCGTTTCCCGATCCAGTTCGGCTACGTCACGGTGTCGCAGATGCGCGCAGAGGGCATGGCCATCGGCACCATCTCGCTGGGCGGCACCCTGTTCTGGGTCGGCGTGAGCGACGGGCCGATGCCCACGCATCCCCGCATGCCGCAGGCGCTGCCGCCACTGCCCGCGCAGGCCCCGGCCCAACCGTCCTCGCCGCGGCTACAGCCCGCGCCCGCGCGATGATCGACGAAGCCACCGCCATCGGCGTCGCGCGCCGCATCGCGCTGCAGCAGGGCTGGGCCTTCGTGGAGCCGGTGCAGGCGCGGCTGCGCAAGCCCTGGTTCTTCTCGAAGCAGTCCGCGCGCTGGGAGATCGAGAGCAATGCCGTCGCCTTCGGCGCGCGCGCGCGCTTCGTGATCGATGCCGAGGACGGCACGGTGCTCGAGAAGGGCTACGTGCCGCGCTGAGGCGTCCGCTACGTCGCCCCGCGAAAGCGCAGCGACGCCTGCCGCACCACCTCGGCCAGCAGCCGCTCGCGCCCCTGGCGCTCGCGCAGCCAGCGCGCGTCGTTGCGGTTGGTCTCGACGCTGGTGCGCAGCTCGCCCAGCGCCTGCGTGGCGTTGAGCGCCTCGCTGTGCCATTCGAGCTGGGTCATGGTCATCAGGATGTGGTCGCGCAGCGGCATGTGCTGGCCACTGGCCGGGTCGACGTAGACCGCGTCGAGGCCGAAGCGGCAGGCCTGGAAGCGGTTGTAGGTGTAGACCAGGTAGTCGTCCTCGCTGGGCTCGAAGGGCTGCTCCTGCAGGAACCAGGCGGCCAGCGACTGCACGTAGCCCGCGAGCGCGGCGGCGCGCGCCACGGTCAGCGGGGTGTCGAAGACGCGGATCTCGATGGTGCCGAACTCGGGCTTGGGCCGGATGTCCCAGTAGAAGTCCTTCATGCTGCGCACGACGCCGGTGCGGGTCATGCGCTCGAAGTAGGCCTCGAATTCCTTCCAGCTCGTGGTGAAGGGCGCGCGGCCCGAGAGCGGGAACGCGAACACCGAGTTCAGCCGCGCCGAGTCGAACTGCGTGTCCTGCCCCTGCACGAAGGGCGAGGAGGCCGACAGCGCGATGAAGTGCGGGATGTAGCGCGACATGCGGTGCAACATCAGGAGCGCCGAGTCGGCATCGGGGCAGCCGATGTGCACGTGCTGGCCGAAGATGGTGAACTGCTTGCTCAGGTAGCCGTAGAGCTCCGACAGCTCGCGAAAGCGCGGCTTGTCGTAGATGCGCCGCTCGTGCCATTGCTGGAACGCATGCGTGCCGCCGCCGACCACCGCGATGTTGAGCTTGTCGGCGTTCTTGATCAGCGCGTCGCGGATCGGCGTGAGCTGCGCGATCACGTCCTGTGCCGAATGGCAGATGCCGGTCGAGATCTCGATCATGCTCGAGGTCATCTCGGGCACCACGCTGCCGGGCAGCGGCGTCTGCGCCATCAGCCGCAGCATGTCTTCCGCATACGGCGCGAGGTCGTAGTCGTGCGTGTTCACGAGCTGCAGCTCAAGCTCGACGCCGAGCGACAGCGCCTCCGACTTGTTGAAGGGCTCGAGCTTGACGGCGCGGCTCGCGGGATCGGCCGGCAGCGGGGCCGAGCGCACGTCGTCGCTGTCCGGGTCGATCGCGGGGCTCGGGGGAGTGGTCGTATTGCTGCTCATCGCTGCGTGTCCTCGGCGGTGCTGCTGAAGGCCTCGGGCGCCCAGGGCACCGAGCTCTCGCCGACCGCATGGATCGCGACCGTGGCGAGCACTGCGCCCAGCAGTTCCATCAGCAGGATCGAGGGCAGCGCGACCTGGGTGATCATGGTGCCGAGCAGCGGCGAGGCGGTGGCGAAATTGGAGGCGATCAGGAGCGCGATCGAGGACAGCGGCGACATCGCGCAGCCGACCCAGAAGGCCTGCTTCCAGCTCGCGCCGCTGCCGGGGTTGGCGATCGCCACGCCGGCGATCTTGGCGACCATGCGCACGGCGATCAGCGCCAGCACCACGCTGGCCACGGGCAGTGTCCAGTCGGCCTGCGCCGCGACGATCGACACCAGCACGAACATCAGCATGGTGAGCAGCGAGGACGCGGTGCCGAGCTGGCGCTGCCAGGCCCAGGGCTTGGGGTTCAAGGTCTTGAGCAGCACGCCGCCGATCAGCGCGGCCAGCGGCGCGGAGCCGCCGATGTGCGCGGTGACGGCGGCGCCGGCCGCGATCAGCGCCAGCAGCAGCAGCGAGGTGTTCTCGCTGGTCGGGCTCATCACGCGCAGCGCGGTGCGCAGCGCCAGCGCCATCAGCGCGCCGACCACGAAGGACAGGCCCAGCACCACCGCGATCGGATAGAGCTTCTGCAGCACGGTCTGCGGCGCGCGCTCGATCAGGCCGGCCTGCGCATAGCCGAGCGCGAGCGCGTAGAAGGTGTTGAGCGTGGCCAGCGTCATCGCGCGCTCGGTCACCGGGCCGGCGGCGCGGGTGTCGATGATCACGCGGCTCAGCACCGCGGGCGAGGCGACGATCGCCATCAGCGCGAGCGGGTTGGCCACCGGGTCGGGCAGGCCCAGCAGGCGCAGCACCCAGAACACGCCGAAGTAGGTCAGCGTGGCTTCGAGCAGGCTCTGCACCAGCACCATCGGGTTGTGGCGGAACCAGCGCAGCGGCAGCCGGCCGCCGGCCTCGAACAGCACCACGGCCACGCCGAGCTCGAGCAGGAACAGGCTGATGCCGCGCAGCGGCCAGATCGCGCCCTCGAAGCCGGCGAAGCCGACGATGGTGCCCACGATCGAATAGCCGACCACCTTGGGCATGCCCATGTAGCGGCGCACCAGGTGGCCGGAGGCCGCGGCCGCGGCCAGCAGCAGCGACCACAGCACGGTGGGAAGGCCGGCCGACGGGCGGGCCCATTCGGACCAGAAGCCCATCAGGTCGGCGGTGAGACTCGTCAGATTCATGCGGGTAGGAAGAAGCTCATGGGCCGGCTGCGCCAGCGCGCCCGCAGCGCGCCGCGGATGCGGGCGCGGTCGGCGAGGCTCACGCTGTGCGCGCGCAGCGCCAGGCGGAATGCGAAATAGAAGCTCACGCTCACATTGAGCGCACCGATCACCGGGATCGCCGCCACCGCCCACCACAGCAGCGGCTGCTGCAGCACCGGCAGGCCGAGCGACACCACGGCCGCGCCGATCTGGCCGGCCGACAGCGTCACGTGCCGCACGTCGAGGCCGAGCCCGAAGAAGCCCGCGACCGCTGGCAGCAGTCCGAGCATCAGGCCCAGCGAAATGTTGGCGGCGAAACCGGAGATGTGGGTGCGCATGAAGTCGGCCCATCGACGGGCCCGGGCGGCGCCCAGGACGGCGCCGATGCGGGGGTTGTACCGCATGGCGGAGTCCAGCCGATGCAGGACAAAGGCGTTTTCTGCCCAGCCCGCGATCAGGCTGGAGGCGAACAGCAGCACGCCGGTGAAGGCCGCGAACAGCGCCGTGGGGCCCGCGAGCGACAGCGACTGCAGCACGGCGGCCGCATGCGCGGCATCGAGCAGCGGCTGGTGCAGCGCGAGCCGCCAGGCGATGGCGAGCGCGGCCACCGCCGGCACCACCACCAGCACGTTGCCCAGCACCGCCGCCACCTGCGAGCGCACCAGGTTGGCGACCTCGTCGACGAATTCGTCGAGGCCGCTGTCGGCGCGGATCTCGCGCAGCCGCGCGGCCAGCGCCGGCGCCGTCATGGCCGGCTGCTTGGTGGCGAGCGTGAGGTGCAGCAGCTGGATCGCGACGAAGCTGGCGGCGTACATCACGCCCGAGCCCAGGCCGCTCCAGAAGGCCGACAGGCCCAGCGCGTAGATGCCGAACTTCGCGAGCACCGTGAGCGAGGTCAGCGCGCCGCCGCCCGCGGCCTTGCGCACCATCTGCCGGTAGCTCGCGCGGTCGCGCGTGATGTAGTGCTCGCCGGTCTCGGCGCTGCGCTCGGTGACTTTGGCGGCGAGCATCGACGAGTTCGAGGCGATCAGCGCGCGGATGCTGTTGCGCTCGCTGCCGGCCTGCACCAGCCGGCCGACCAGCCGCGCGATGCTGACCGCGGGCGTGGGCGACATCAGGCCGTCGAGCAGCTCGCGGATGCGCAGCACCCGCTCGCGCATCTGCCGCACGCGGAACACCAGGCCGACCGAGATGCCGTTGTCTTCCAGGTGCGCGTAGACCGAGGCGGCGCTCGCGCGGCAGGCATCGAGCCGGTCGCGGAACGCGACGAAGGCCGCCTGCACCGCGGCCTCGTCGCGCGGGCGGTCGTCGAACAGCCGCTCGCGCAGTTCGTCGAGCTCGGCCATCAGCGCATGGAAGGGCCGGCTCTCCTCGGTGCTGCGCATGCGCAGCCGCAGTTCGGACGAGAAGCCCGCGGCCACCAGCTGGCTCGCGCAGTAGGTGATGGCATCCATCAGCGTGGCGCGCCAGCGCGGCACGGTGGCGCCGTCGTCGGCCGTTTCATCGGCCAGCAGCGCGCCGATGCGCACCAGCTGCGGCGCTTCGAGCAGCGCGATCCAGCGCGCATCGAAGTCGCCCGGCAGCACCATGCGGAACAGCTCCGAGGCATCGGTGGTCTCGGGCGTGCCCGGCAGGATCTTGCGGCGCAGCCGCTCGTTGAATTCGCTGAGGAAGGCGGTGCGCGGCGCGAAGCCGTAGTCGGCCAAGAGCGTCGACAGGTCGACGTCGCGCGTGAAGGCACGCCACCAGGCGCGCACGCGCTCGCGCAGCTCGGGTCGCGCCTCGATGGCGTCGAGCAGCAGCTGCACGCGGCCCATGGCCGCCTGCGGCGAGGCACGGTCGCCGCGCAGCCAGTCGAACAGGTCGATGAGCCAGATGTGGCGCCGAGCCACGTCGGCGGAAGGATCGAGGCCGGCGAGCAGCCCCTGCAGGTCGCGCGAAGCGGCAGCCATGGGAGGAGGGAATCGAAAGGGAGAAGAGAAGGGCGATGCCGCAGCGGGAGAAATTCCGTGCGGGTGCCCGAGCGGGAAAGGCTAGTGCAGCACGCGCGAGACCGGCGCGCCGCCGATGTCGGCCTCGAGCACGAACATCGGGATCGGCACGTCGAAGCGCTCGCCGTCCTCGGTCACCACGAGGTAGCTGCCGTGCATGGTGCCGCTGGCGGCCTGCAGCCGGCAGCCGCTGGTGTAGCGGAAGCTCTCGCCCGGCGCCAGCAGCGGCTGCTGGCCGATCACGCCCAGGCCCTTGACCTCCTGCGCATGCCCCGAGGCGTCGTTGATCAGCCAGTGCCGCGCGATCACCTGGGCACCGGTCGAGCCGGTGTTGGTGATCGTGATGGTGTAGGCGAAGGTGTAGATGCCTTCCTTCGGCGAGGACTGGTCGGCGAGGTAGCGCGGCTCGACCTCGATGGAAAGGGGGCTGTGTGACATGCGCGCGATGGTAACTGCTGGGTTTTGGCGCGGGGAGAGCTTCCCGGTACCGGGCCGGCTTTCTTGCAGGATTGGGGAAGATCAGATAATCTGGTCGGTATGACCAGAATTTCACTTCCAGGCCATTGGCCGCTGCAGGACGCCAAGGCGCGCTTCAGCGAACTGGTGCGCCGCGTCCACAGCGAGGGGCCGCAGCACGTCACGGTCCACGGGCGCGACGAGGTCGTGGTGATCGCGGCCGAGGACTTCCAGCGCCTGCAGGGCGCGCGCACGGGCCAGGCCCTGGTCGACGTGCTGCAGGCCTCGCCGCATCGGGACATCGAGCTGTCGGTCTGCGCTTCCGAAGCTTCGTCGGTGCGCAGCGTCGAGCTGTGAATGCCGTGAGCGCCATGAGCGCGATGAACGGCTTCCTGCTCGACACCAACGTGCTGTCCGAGCTGCGGCGCCCGCGCCCCGAGCCCCGGGTGGTCGCCTTCGTCGGCGCGCAGCCGCTCGAAAGCCTGTTCGTCAGCACCGTCACCTTCGCGGAGATCCGCTTCGGCATCGAGCTGGTGGCCGACATCCACAAGCGCGCCCAGCTCAACGACTGGCTGCAGCTGCAACTGCGGCCGATGTTCGGCTACCGCGTGCTGCCGGTCAGCGAGGACGTGATGTTCAAGTGGCGGCTGATGGTCGAGCAGGGCCGCAAGGCCGGGCGCACCTTCTCGCAGCCCGACCTGATCATCGCCGCCACCGCCGCGCAGCACGGCCTCGCGGTGGTCTCGCGCGACGCGGGCGGCTATGCCGGCACCGGCGTGGCGCTCGTCGATCCCTGGCAGGCGTAGAAGTCCGGGAGCTCCGCTGCGCCTTTGGCCGGCTGCGACAATCGCCGCCCATGACCTTCCGCATCGCCCCCTCTATCCTTTCCGCCGACTTCGCCCAGCTCGGCCAAGAGCTCTCGGACGTGATCGCCGCGGGCGCGGACTGGATCCATTTCGACGTGATGGACAACCACTACGTGCCGAACCTGACCTTCGGTCCGATGATCTGCCAGGCGCTCAAGCCGCATGCCAAGACGGCCGACGGCACGCCGGTGCCGATCGACGTGCACCTGATGGTGCAGCCGGTCGACGCGCTCGCGGCCTCGTTCGCGCAGGCCGGGGCCGACTACATCAGCTTCCATCCCGACGCCACGCCGCACGTGCACCGCAGCATCCAGGCGATCCGCGCGGCCGGCTGCAAGCCGGGGCTGGTGTTCAACCCGGCGCGCGGGCTCGAGGTGCTCGACTGGGTGATCGACGACATCGACCTGATCCTGATCATGAGCGTCAACCCCGGCTTCGGCGGCCAGAGCTTCATCGACTCGGCGCTGCGCAAGATCGAGCAGGCGCGCAAGCGCATCGAGCAGAGCGGGCGCGACATCCGCCTCGAGGTCGACGGCGGCATCAAGGCCGACAACATCGCGCGCGTGGCCTCGGCCGGCGCCGACACCTTCGTGGCCGGCAGCGCGATCTTCAACGCCAAGGACTACGGCGCCGTGATCGCGCAGATGCGCACGCAGCTCGCGGGCGTGGCCGCCGCCTGAGCGGCAGCAGGCCTTCGAATCAGCGCCTGGCCTGCTCGCCGACATTGTCGGCGCGCAGCCCCTGGTCGGTGTCGACCAGGCCGCGCTCCACATCGTCATGCGCGCGGCGGCCACGCTCGGTCGGCTTGCCGTCGCGGGTCTGCTGGCTGTCCGAGGACTGATCGCGTTCGTGCGGCAGCCGCGGCGACGATTCGCCGCCCTGTTCGATCTTGGTCTTGCCGCCGCCCGCGTCCTTCTGCGGATCGGCGGGCTTGCGGGTCGGGGTGCTGTCCTTGGCCATGGGGCCTCCTTCGGTCGTTGGTGGGCACCAGCTTGCGCGGCGGCCCTCGCAGGGCCGGTAGGACAGCCCAGGGCACGGCTGTAGGCTGCGTGTCGATCGCGGCCGTGGCCCCGTGGCCGCGAGGATCGGTGCTATGAAAAGCGAAGCATCTTTGCACCTGTCAAGAGGCCTCCTCATAATCCCCGCATGGCTTCCTCTCCCTTCGACGCCGTCGCGCACGACAGCATCCGCCTCCACGGCTTCGCCTCCCTGAACCCCGGCCCCCGGCTGCTCGTGATGGGCGGCGTGCATGGCGACGAGACCAGCGGCACCGCCGGCATCGAGCGGGTGCTGGCCGAGTTCGCGGCGGGCGAGCTCGCGCTGCTGCGCGGCGAGCTCACGCTGGTGCCGGTGGCCAATCCGCTCGCGCGCCGGCGCCTGCAGCGCGAGGGCGAGCGCAACCTCAACCGGCTGTTCAAGCCCACGGCCGAGCCGGCCGACTACGAGGCCCGCGTGACCAACGTGCTGGCGCCCGTGATCGCGCGCCACGAGGTGCTGCTCGACCTGCATTCGTTCCAGAGCGCGGGCGAGGCCTTCGCGATGATCGGCCCGCGCGACAACACCGGCACGCTCGAGCCCTTCGCGCGCGCCGCCGAGGAAGGCCAGCTCGCGCTGCACCTGGGCACGCCGATCGTGGTCGAGGGCTGGCTCGACATCTATGCCGCGGGCCTGGCGCAGCGCGGCGCCGCGGTCGACGAGGCCGCCATCGACTTCGGCCGCGGCACCAACGAATACATCCGCAGCTGCGGCGGCTACGGCGTCACGCTCGAATGCGGCCAGCACCAGGACCCGCAGGCGCCCGAGGTGGCCTGGCGCGCGATCCGCCGCACGCTGGCGCTGCTGGGCATGGCGGCGCTGCCGCCGGGCCTGTCGGCCGGGCCCGACGTGCCGCCGCGCCTGCTGCGCCTGGCCAGCGTGACCGACCGGCTGCATGCCGACGACCGCTTCGCGCGCGACTGGGCCACCTTCGATCCGGTGCGCCGCGGCGAGCTCATCGGCACGCGGCACGACGGCACGCCCGTGACCGCGCCCGACGACGGCTGCATCGTGTTCCCCAACGCGCTCGCGCTGCCGGACACCGAGTGGTTCTACTTCGCGCGGCCCAGCGAACGGCGGCTCGACGGCACGGCCTGAGCGCCAGGAATACACGGCGCGCCGTCGCGTTCCTACATCCGCGGCCCCGGGCGGGCACGACCATGGCGGACCAAGGAAACCAACCATGGCCGCCGACCGCAAGCAATCCACGCCGCGCATCACCCATGCCGATCGCCTCGTCGACGCGAAGAGCGGCATCACCAAGGGCGAGCTCGCCGCCTACTACGCGCGCGTCGCGCCGCTGATGCTGCCGCACCTGCGCGGCCGGCCGGTGGCGCTGGTGCGCGCGCCCGACGGCATCGCGGGCGAGCTGTTCTTCCAGAAGCATGCGCAGCACGGCGAGATGGCCGGCGTGGGCCTGCTCGACCCGGCGCTCGATCCCGGCCACGAGCCGCTGCTGCAGATCGACACGGCCGAGGGCCTGCTCGGCGCGGCGCAGTTCAACGTGGTGGAGTTCCACACCTGGAACGCGCTCTCGCGCGCCTTCGCCCAGCCCGACCGCATGACCTTCGACCTCGACCCCGGCGAGGGCGTCGAGTGGCCGCGCATGCAGGAGGCCGCGCTGCTGGTGCGCACCCTGCTCGACGAGCTCGGGCTGCCGTCCTTCCTCAAGACCAGCGGCGGCAAGGGCCTGCACGTGGTGGTGCCGATCCGGCGCGCGCACGGGTGGGACGAGGTCAAGGGCTTCTCGCAAGCGATCGTGCAGCAGCTCGCGCGCAGCGTGCCCGAGCGCATCGTCGCCAAGAGCGGGCCGCGCAACCGCGTCGGCAAGATCTTCGCCGACTACCTGCGCAACGGCTTCGGCGCCACCACCATCAGCGCCTGGTCGGCGCGCGCGCGGCCGGGGCTGGGTGTGTCGGTGCCGCTGGACTGGGACGAGCTGTTCGAGGTCGACGGCGCCGACCACTGGACCGTGGCGACCATCGCCGAGCGGCTCGACATCGGCAATGCGCCGTGGGCCGCGATGGAGCGCAGCCGCAAGGGGCTCGGCGACGCGATGCGCAGGCTCGGCTACCTGGTGAACTGAACGCTCCCGTCCTCCGCGGACGGCCGGTCGCGATCGCGCGACATCGCATCGAATTCATCGATGTGTAACTCCCATTCCATCGATTGGGCAAATAAGCGGGTACTCCTAAAGTCCCCGTCCACGAGCCACCCACGATGAAATGCGGCGCTTCCCGCGGCGCCGGCCGGAGACAAAGAACACCATGGAGCGATCCTTCGCCGAAGAAGTCAAGCGCCTCTCGCTGGGCGCGAACGAGGAATTCCACGGCGAGGGCATCCTGGCCGTCACCAAGGCCCTGCTGCAATCGGGCGTGAGCTACATCGGCGGCTACCAGGGCGCGCCGGTCTCGCACCTGATCGACGTGCTCGGCGATGCGCGCGAGCTGCTCGACGAGCTCGGCATCTACTTCGAGAACAGCGCCTCCGAGGCCGGCGCGGCCGCGATGCTCGGCGCCTCCATCAACTACCCGGTGCGCGGCGCCGTCACGTGGAAGTCCACGGTCGGCACCAACGTTGCGTCCGATGCGCTGTCCAACCTCGCCTCGGCCGGCGTGCAGGGCGGCGCGCTGGTGATCCTCGGCGAGGACTATGGCGAGGGCTCGAGCATCATCCAGGAGCGCACCCACGCCTTCGCGATGAAGTCGCAGATGTGGCTGCTCGATCCGCGGCCCAACCTGGGCTCGATCGTCGACGCGGTGGAGCACGGCTTCGAGCTCTCCGAGGCGAGCCAGACGCCCGTCATGCTGCAGCTGCGCATCCGCGCCTGCCACGTGCACGGCAGCTTCGTCTGCAAGGACAACCGCGCGCCGGCCATCTCCACGCGCGAGGCCATTTCGCAGCCGCGCTTCGACTTCGCCAACATCAACCTGCCGCCCTCGATCTACGCGCAGGAGCGCATGAAGATCGAGTCGCGCTGGCCGGCCGCGCTGGCCTACATCCGTGACGCGCGGCTCAACGAGCGTTTCGACGGCGACTGCGCCGACATCGGGCTGGTGCTGCCGGGCGGCCTCTACAACGGCACCCTGCGCGCGCTGCAGCAGCTGGGCCTGGCCGATGCCTTCGGCAACAGCCGCATTCCGCTGCAGGTGCTCAACGTGGTCTACCCGATGGTGCCCGACGAGCTCATCGACTTCTGCCGCGGCAAGCGCGCGGTGCTGATGGTGGAAGAGGGCCAGCCCAACTACATGGAGGACGCGCTGCACGCGATGCTGCGCAAGGCCGGCTGCGACACGCGGCTGCATGGCAAGGACATCTTCCCGATGGCCGGCGAATACACCGGCGAGGTGCTGGTGCGCGGCCTGGCCGAGTTCATCCGCCAGGCGCGGCCCGAAGCACTGGGCGACCAGGGCGCCGTGCAGGTCGCCGACAGCGCCGCGCCGCTGGCCGCGCTCAAGCCGCGCGCGGTCGAGGCACTGGGCGTGCCCGTGCCGAGCCGGCCGCCGGGCTTCTGCATCGGTTGCCCCGAGCGCCCGGTGTTCGCCGCCATCAAGCTGATGCAGAAGGAACTCGGCAGCGTGCACGTCAGCGCCGACATCGGCTGCCACACCTTCGGCACCCTTCCGCCTTTCAACACCGGCAGCACGGTGCTCGGCTACGGCCTGGGCCTCGCGAGCTCCTCGGGCATCGCGCCGCTGATGGGCAACCGGGTCGTCAGCATCATGGGCGACGGCGGCTTCTGGCACAACGGCTTCACCAGCGGCGTGGTCAACGCGGTCTACAACGGCCAGGACTCGGTGCTCGTGATCCTGAAGAACGGCTACACCTCGGCCACCGGCACGCAGGCCATTCCCTCCTCGCCCACGCAGCCCGCGGCCAAGCCGCTGACCTTGGACATCGAGGCCGCGCTCAAGGGCGTGGGCGTGGGCTGGGTGCGCAAGGTGCGCAGCTACAGCGTGGCCGAGATGCGCGACACGCTGCAGGAGGCGATGACCACCGAGGAGGGCGGCCTCAAGGTCATCATCGCCGACGGCGAATGCCAGCTCGAGCGCCAGCGCCGCATCAAGCCCGTCACGGCCGCGAAGCTCAAGCGCGGCGAGCGCGTGGTGCGCACGCGCTTCGGCATCGACGACGACGTCTGCACCGGCGACCACTCGTGCATCCGGTTGTCGGGCTGCCCCTCGCTGACCATCAAGCCCAACCCGAGCGCGCTGCGCACCGATCCCGTGGCCACCGTCAACCAGGGCTGCGTGGGCTGTGGCCTGTGCGGCGAGAACGCGCACGCCGCGATCCTCTGCCCCTCGTTCTACAAGGCCGAGATCGTGCAGAACGCCGGCACCTGGGAGCGCCTGCTGCACCGGCTGCGCAGCGGCGTCATCGGCCTCATGGCCGGCAAGGCGCGCGACCGCGCGGAGGCGCTGGCGGCATGAACCACGATGCCTTCGAAGACGCACCGCGCATCGTGACCGTGCTGGTCGCCGCCATGGGCGGCGAGGGTGGTGGCGTGCTGGCCGACTGGCTGATCGCCGCGGCCACGGCCCAGGGCTTCCCGGTGCAGAGCACCTCGGTGCCCGGCGTGGCGCAGCGCACCGGCGCCACCAACTACTACATCGAGATCTACCCGGTCGAGGCCGCGCGGCTCGGCGGCGCGCGCCCGGTGTTCTCGCTGACGCCGAGCCCGGGCGACGTCGACATCGTCGCCGCCTCCGAGCTGATGGAGGCGGGGCGCGTGCTGCAGGGCGGCTTCGTGCATCCGCGGCGCACCACGCTCGTGGCCTCGACGCACCGCGAGTTCGCGGTGGCCGAGAAGTCCGCCATGGGCGACGGCCGCTACGACGGCCGGCGCGTGAGCGAGGCCGCGCGCGAGCTCGCGCGGCACAGCCACCTGTTCGACATGCGCGCGCTGGCCTGGCGCCATGGCACGGTGATCAACACCGTGATGTTCGGCGCCATGGCCGGCAGCGGCGCGCTGCCGTTCTCGCGCGAGGCCTGCGAGCAGGCGATCCGCGCCTCGGGCAAGGCGGTGGAGGCCAGCCTCAAGGGCTTCGCGGCGGGCTTCGAGCAGGTGGCGCATCCCGCGCCGGAGGCCACCGCCAGTGCCGCTGCGGCGCCGCCGCGCACGCTCATCGACCCGCGCATCGCCGCCATGCCCGAGCCGCTGCACGAACTGCTGGGCCACGGCCTGCAGCAGGTGCTCGACTACCAGGACGCGCGCTACGGCGCGCTCTACCTGCAGCGCGTCGACGCGGTGCTCGCGCTCGAGCGACCCTTCGGCGGCGAGCTGCCCGTGACGCGCGAGACCGCGCGCCATCTCTCGCTATGGATGAGCTACGAGGACGTGATCCGCGTGGCCGACCTCAAGACCCGCGGCGAGCGGCTGCAACGCGTGCGCGAGGAAGTGGGCGCGCGCCAGGGCGAGCCGCTGCGGCTGACCGAATACCTGAAGCCCGGCCTCGACGAAGTCTGTTCGCTGCTGCCGCCGCGCGCCTCGGCCTGGCTGCGCCGGCGCCTGGCCCACAAGGCGCACCGGCTCAACGTGGGCCTGCACATGCGCACCGACACCGTGCTGGGCTTCGCCATGCTGTGCGGCCTGCGCTCGCTGCGCGTGCTGCGCCGCGCCGGTGCGCGCTATGCGATCGAGCAGGCCATGATCGAGCGCTGGCTCGACACCGTGCGCGCCGCGCTCGCGCTGAGCCCGCGGCTGGCCTACGAGATCGCGCTGTGCGGCAACCTGGTCAAGGGCTACGGCGAGACCAGCGAGCGCGGCCACCGCAACCTCGGCGCGGTGCTCGACGACATGCAGGCCCAGTTCGCCGCGCCCCCCGGCGACGCCGCCGCGCTCGTCCAGGCGGCCGAGCGCGTGCGCGCCGCGCGCGAAGCCGCGCTGGCCGACCCCGAGGGCCGCACCCTGGCGCGCGCGCTGGGCCTGCCGCCGCCCGCGCCGCGCGTCCACCCCATCCACATCGTGCGGCGAAAGCCGGCGCGCTGAGGGACCGCATCCCTTCCCCCAAGAGAACGACGACAGGAGACAAGACGATGAGAAACAGCAAGCCTTCCACTTCCCTCGGCCGCCGCGCCATCAACGCGCTGCTGGCCGGCGCGCTGCTGCTGCCGCTGGCCGCGCAGGTCCATGCGGCCGGGCCGATCAAGATCGGCGCCGTGGTCTCGGCCACCGGCCCGGCCTCCTTCCTCGGCGATCCGCAGCAGAAGACGCTCGAGATGTACGTGCGCAAGATCAACGCGGCCGGCGGCGTGCTCGGTCGCAAGCTCGAGCTGGTGCTCTACGACGACGCCAGCGACGCGAACAAGGCCAACGCCTTCACGCGCCGCCTGATCATGCAGGACGAGGTCGACGCGATCCTCGGCGCCTCCACCACCGGCTCGACCATGGCGATGGTGCCGCAGGCCGAGGCCGCGAAGATGCCGCTGATCTCGCTGGCCGCCGCCTCGGTCATCGTCGAGCCGGTCAAGCCCTACGTGTTCAAGATGCCGCATTCCGACCGCATGGCGGCCGAGAAGGTGCTCGGCGAGATGAAGAAGCGCGGCTTCACGCAGTTCGCGCTGCTGTCGGACACCGGCGGCTTCGGCAAGTCGGGCCGCACCGAGACGCTCAAGCTCGCCGAGTCGCTGGGCCTGAAGGTGGTGGAGGACCAGACCTACGGCGAGAAGGACACCGACGTCACGCCGCAGCTCACGCGCATCAAGTCCTCGGGCGCGCAGGCCGTGTTCGTGTTCGGCACCGGCCAGGCGCCGGCCATCATCGCGCGCAACCACCAGCAGCTCGCGATGAAGCAGCCGCTGTACACCTCGCATGGCCAGGCCTCGACCGAGTTCATCCGCATCGCGGGCAAGTCTTCCGAAGGCATCCGCATGCCTTCGCCCGCGCTGCTGATCGCCCAGGCGCTGCCCGATGCCGATCCGCAGAAGAAGGTCAGCGTGTCGTATGCCAAGGACTACGAGTCGACCGCGAAGATGGACGTGTCGACCTTCGGCGGCTACGCGCACGACGCGCTGTACCTGCTGATCGACGCGATCCAGCGCGCCGGCGGCACCGACAAGCAGAAGCTGCGCGACGCCATCGAGGCCACCAGGGACTTCGTCGGCGTGAGCGGCATCTACCGCATGTCGGCCACCGACCACATGGGCCTGGACGTGTCCGCGTTCCGCATGGTCGAGATCAAGGACGGCAAGTTCGTGGAAGTCCGCTGAGTTCGCGCGCGTCACCGGAGAGCGCATGAAGCTCAATGCGAACGATCACCGCCGGCATGCCCGCCGGCGGCTGCCGCGCTTCGTCTTCGACTACGTCGACGGCGGCGCGGAGACCGAGGATTGCCTGCGGCGCAACGAGGCCGACCTGGCCGCGCTGCACCTGGTGCCCACCGCGCTGCGCGACACCCGCCATGCCGACCCCGGCATCACGGTGTTCGGCCGGCGCTGGGCCGCGCCGCTGGGCGTGGCGCCCGTGGGCTTCTCGGGCCTGGTGCGCCCGCATGGCGACACCCTGCTGGCCTGCGCGGCCGCGGCCACCGGCGTGCCGCACGTGCTGTCGACGCCGTCGAACGACCGGCTCGAGGCGGTGCGCGAGGCCGCGCTGCGGCGCGACCCCGAGGCGTTGCAGTGGATGCAGCTCTACGTGATGGGCGATCGCGCCATCGCCGAGCAGCTGGTGCGCCGCGCGCGCGCCGCCGGCTATTCGGCGCTGGTGCTGACGGTCGACGCCGCTGTGAGCGGCTATCGCGAGCGCGACGTGCGCAACGGCTTTCGGCTGCCGTTCCGCTTCACGCCCTCGACCCTGCTCGACCTCGCGCTGCATCCGCGCTGGTCGCTCGCGATGGCGATGCAGGGCCGCTCGCCCTCGTTCGTCAACCTGGCCGAGGCCGAGGACGGCGCCACCTCGGCCCAGCTGCAGGCCGCGCTGCTGTCGCGCACCATGGACCGCACCCTGGCCTGGGAGCACCTGGCCTGGCTGCGCCGGATGTGGGACGGCCCGCTGCTGGTCAAGGGCCTGCTGCATCCGGGCGATGCCGCGCTGGCCGTGCGCCACGGCGCCGACGGCATCGTGGTGTCGAACCACGGCGGGCGCCAGCTCGACGCCGCGCCTTCGACCATCTCGGTGCTGCCGCGCATGGTCGATGCCGTGGCCGGGCGCATCCCGGTGTTCGTCGACGGCGGTTTCCGCCGCGGCAGCGACGTGGTCAAGGCGCTGGCCGCCGGCGCCACCGCGGCCTTCGTCGGCCGCGCCGCGGTCTGGGGCATGGCCTGCGACGGCGAGGCGGGCGCGCGCGGCGTGCTCGCCGGCCTGGTCGACGACATCGCCCGCACCCTGGTGCTGCTGGGCGCCGACCGCGTGGACGAGGTCGCACCCCACCACCTGCTCGCCAACCTTCCCTTCCCCGGCAACGCCGGGCTTTCCCACGCCGGAGCACGCCATGGCTGACTTCATGCAATTCGTCTTCTCGGGACTCACCACCGGCGCGATCTACGCGCTGGCCGCGCTGGGCTT
Organism: Variovorax sp. PDC80; assembly: GCF_900115375.1. Taxonomy (NCBI): domain Bacteria; kingdom Pseudomonadati; phylum Pseudomonadota; class Betaproteobacteria; order Burkholderiales; family Comamonadaceae; genus Variovorax; species Variovorax sp. PDC80. Next base: position 240,568 of record NZ_FOWG01000011.1, read on the forward strand.
CTCGCTGATCTACAACGCCAGCGGCGTCATCAACTTCGCGCAGGGCGACTTCCTCATGCTCGGCGCCATGATCACGGCCGCGCTGCTCGGCGCCAGCCTGCCCTATGGCGTGGCCGTGGCCGGCGGCGTGCTGGCCACGGTGGTGGCGGGCCTGCTGCTGTACCGGCTGGCGATCAAGCCCGCGGGCGAGGCCAGCGTGGTGTCGCTGATCATCATCACCATCGGCGCCTCGATCTTCATCCAGGGCGTGGTGCAGATCGTGCTCGGCAAGAACCAGCAGACCCTGCCGGCCTTTAGCGGCGACGCGGCGCTGTCGATCCTCGGCGCCTACGTGCTGCCGCAGAGCCTGTGGGTGCTGGGCACGGCGGCGCTGCTGGTGGCCCTGTGCTTCGCCTTCTTCCGCTTCACCATGGTGGGCAAGGCCATGCTCGCGGTGGCGGCCAATGCGCTGGCCGCGCGCGCGGTCGGCATCCCGACCTCGCGCGTGCTGCAGCTCTCGTTCGGCCTGTCGGCACTGCTGGGCGCCGTGGCCGGCGTGGTGGCGGCGCCGATCACCACCACGGTCTACGACATCGGCCTGATGCTGGGCATGAAGGGCTTCGTCGCGGCCACGCTGGGCGGGCTCGGCAGCGCCGGCGGCGCGGTGGTCGGCGGCCTCATCGTCGGCCTGCTCGAGGCGCTGATGGCGGGCTATGTCTCCTCGGCCTACAAGGACGCCGTGCCCTTCGTGCTGATCGTGTTCATCCTGCTGGTCATGCCGCACGGCCTGTTCGGCAGCAAGGGAGCGGAGCGGGTATGAAGGCGTCCTCGCGGGCGCTGCTGCGTCCCTCCCTGCTGCTGCTGGCCCTGGTGCTGGCGCTGCTGCCGCTGGCCATGCCCAACAACTACGTGATCGACGTCGCGGTGCGCATCGCGCTGGCGGCCATCGCCGCCATCGGCCTCAACCTGCTGATGGGCTTCGCGGGCCAGATCAGCATCGGCCACGCGGCCTTCGTCGCCATCGGCGCCTACGGTAGCGGCATCGTGACGGCGCGCTTCGGCTGGCCCGCGCTGCCGGCCATCTGCGCCGCGGCCGTGGGCGCGGCGCTGGTGGCCTGGCTGATCGCCAAGCCGATCCTGCGCCTCAAGGGCCATTCGCTGACCATGGCCACGCTCGGGCTGGGCGTGATCGTCAACATCGTGCTGATCAACGAGGTCGACTGGACCGGCGGCCCCGATGGCATGCCGGTGCCGCCGCTGGCGGTGGCCGGCTTCGCCTTCGCCAAGGTGCTGCACTGGTATGCGCTGGCGGCGGTGCTGCTGTGGCTCGCGGTGCTGCTGTCGCTCAACCTCTACGAGTCGCCGGCCGGGCGCGCGCTGCGCGGCCTCAACGGCTCCGAGGTGGCGGCGCGCGTGATGGGCGTGGACGTGGCGCGCTTCAAGGTGCGCGCCTTCGTGGTGTCGGCCGTGTTCGCCGCGGTCTCGGGCAGCCTCACGGCGCACTACCTGGGCTTCATCAGCCCCTCGCTGGCGGCCTTCACGCATTCGGTGGAGCTCGCGACCATGGTGGTGCTCGGCGGCATGGCCTCGACCTTCGGCGCGCTGCTCGGCGCCGCGCTGCTGACCGCGCTGCCGCAGCTGCTGGGCGGCCTGCACGGCTACGAGATGGTGTTCTTCGGCCTGGTGCTGATGCTCACCATGATGTTCCTGCCCAAGGGGCTGGTGCCCACGCTCGCGCTACGGCTGCGCAGGAAGGGCTGAGCCATGCTCGAAGTGAAGAACCTCAGCAAGTCCTTCGGCGGCGTGCACGCCATGCAGGACGTGAGCTTCAGCGTGCGCGGCGGCTCGGTGCATTCGGTGATCGGGCCCAACGGCGCCGGCAAGACCACGCTGTTCAACCTGATCAGCGGCGTCTACGAGCCGACGCGCGGCGAGATCCTGCTCGACGGCGAGAACGTGGCGGGCATGGCGCCCGACCGGCTCGCGCGGCGCGGCATGAGCCGCACCTTCCAGAACCTGCAGGTGTGCATGAACATGACGGCCTGCGAGAACGTGATGCTCGGCGCGCACCTGCACACGCGCAGCTCGCTGCTGGGCGGCATGACCGGCGCCACGCGCCGCGCCGACGCCGCGCTGCGCGAGGAGGCGCTGCGGCTGATCGACTACGTGGGCGTGGGCCGCCATGCGCATGCCCATGCCACGCAGCTCTCGTTCGGCCTGCTCAAGCGGCTGGAGATCGCGCGCGCCCTCGCGAGCCGGCCGCGCATCCTGCTGCTCGACGAGCCGGCCGCGGGCCTCAACGACACCGAGACCCACGAGATCACCGAACTGATCCGCAGCATCGCCGCCTCGGGCGTGACCGTGCTGCTGGTGGAGCACGACATGAAGCTGGTGATGAACATCTCCGACCACCTGCTGGTGCTCGACTACGGCCGCAAGCTCGCCGAGGGCACCGCCGCCGAGGTGCGCGCCAATCCGCAGGTGATCGCGGCCTACCTCGGCACCGAGGCGGAGGCATCCGCATGAGCGGCATCGCATTGGAGGTCAGCGGCCTGCGCGCCGGCTATGGCCGCATCGAGGCGCTGCACGGCATCGACCTGCAGGTCGGCGCGGGCGAGCTGGTGGCGCTGGTCGGCGCCAACGGCGCGGGCAAGACCACCTTGCTGCGCGCGGTCTCGGGCCTGATCCGCGGCAGCGTCGGCAGCGTGCGCCTGTTCGGCCGCGAGATCGCGCGCGACAGCGCCGATGCACGCGTGCGTGCCGGCCTGGCGCAGGTGCTCGAGGGCCGCCAGGTGTTCGGCCCGCTGTCGGTGCAGGACAACCTGCTGCTGGGCGGCTACACGCGCGCCGAGCGCCGCGCGCAGCGGCTGGACGAGATGTACGCACTGTTCCCGGTGCTCGGCGAGAAGCGTCTGCTGGCGGCCGGCACCTTGTCGGGCGGCCAGCAGCAGATGCTGGCGATCGCCCGCGCGCTGATGTGCGAGCCGCGCATGCTGCTGCTCGACGAGCCCTCGATGGGGCTGGCGCCGCTGCTGGTGAAGGAGATCTTCGGCGTCATCGCGCGGCTCAAGTCGCGCGGCATCCCGATCCTGCTGGTGGAGCAGAACGCGCATGCCGCGCTCTCGGTGGCCGACCGCGGCTACGTGCTCGAGACCGGCGCCATCGCGCTCGGTGGACCGGCCGCGCAGCTGCTCGGCGACGAGCGCGTGAAGGCCGCCTACCTGGGCCTGTGAGGAACGACGCACGCATGAACTCCCTTCTCGATACCGGCCTGCGCGTGGCCGACGTGCAGGCGCGCTGCGTCAACGTGCCGCTCGAGCATCCGGTGCGCACCAGCGTGGGCGTGGTGGCGACCGCGCCGCTGGTGCTGGTCGACCTGCACGCGGACGACGGCACCGTCGGCCATGCCTACCTGTTCACCTACACGCCGCTGGCGCTGCGCGCCACGCGGCGCATGGTGCTGACCCTGGGCAGCGTGCTCAAGGGCCAGCCGCTCGCGCCCTTCGACCTCGACCGGCTGCTGGCGCAGCGGCTGCGCCTTTTGGGCCGCACCGGCATCGCGCTGATGGCCGGCGCAGGGCTGGACATGGCGGCCTGGGACGCGCTGGCCAAGGCGCGCGGCGTGCCGCTGGTCGAGCTGCTGGGCGGCACGCGCCGCGCCATCGCCGCCTACGACAGCCACAGCATGGACGGCCTCGCGCTCGGCACGCGGCGCGCCGCGCTCGCGGCGGCGCAGGGCTTTCGCGCCATCAAGACCAAGATCGGCCATGCCACGCTGGCCGAGGACCTCGAGGTGGTGCGCGCGCTGCGCGCCGTCGTCGGCGAGCGCGTCGAGCTGCTGGTGGACTACAACCAGGGCCTGAGCGTGCCGGAGGCGGTGCGCCGCATCCGCGCCCTTGAGGACGAGGGCATCGGCTGGGTCGAGGAGCCCACCTTGCAGGAGGACTACGCGGGCCACGCGCGCATTCGCGAACGCGTGGCGCTGCCGCTGCAGATGGGCGAGAACTGGTGCGGACCCGAGGAGATGGCCAAGGCGCTGCAGGCCGGCGCCTGCGACCTCGCGATGCCCGATGCGATGAAGATCGGCGGCGTGACCGGCTGGCTGCGCGCCGCCGCGCTGGCGCAGGCGCACGGCGTGCCGATGTCGAGCCATATCTTCCAGGAGGTCAGCGTGCACCTGATGGCGGTGACGCCGACGGCCCACCTGCTCGAGCGCATGGACCTCGCGGCGCCGGTGCTGGCGCGGCCGCTGGCCTTCGAGGACGGCATGGCGACCGCGCCGGCCGAGCCCGGCACCGGCATCGCGTGGGACGAGGAGGCCGTGCGGCGCTATCTGGTGTGAGCCGAGGCTCAGAGCTTGCCGAGCGTGCGCACGATCTCGTCGACCAGCCAGCGGTGCGCCGCGCTGTACTCGTGGCGCGCATGCCAGTGGGCCTGCACCTGGAAGTCGGGCAACGGCAGCGGCAGCGGCAGCGCCTTGAGCCCGCCCTGGCGCACGTAGAGGTCGGCCACGCGCGAGGGCAGCAGCACCAGCAGGTCGCTCTGCGACAGCAGCTGCGGCAGCACGGTGAACTGCGGCACGCGCGCCACGATGTTGCGGTTGATGCCGCGCTCGGCCAGCATGTCCTCGATCAGGAAGTGGCCCGAGCGCGGCGACGACACCATCACGTGGCGCGCCGCCGAGAAGGCCGCGAGGCTCATGCGCTCGCCGATGCTCGGATGGCTGGCCGACATCAGGCACACGTAGTGCTCGCGGAACAGCAGCGCGCCGTGCATCGGCGAACCGAGCGAGGGAATGTTGCCGACCGCCATGTCGAGGCGCCCGGTTGACAGCTCCTCGCCCAGCGTGTCGGAGATCTGCGCGATCTCGATCTCGATGCGCGGCGCCACCTCCTGGAATCGGCGCAGCAGCGGCGGCACGAAGTACAGCACGCCGATGTCCGACATCGCGAGCCGGAAGCGCCGCGTCGAGCGCAGCGGGTCGAAGCTGGCGTTCTGCTCGAGCGTGCCCTCGACCATGGTCAGCGCCTCGCGGAAGCGCTGGAACAGCTGCTCGGCCATGCCCGTGGGCACCAGGCCGTCGCTGCCGCGCGAGAACAACCGGTCGAGGTAGACCTTGCGCAGCTTCGCCAGCGCGTAGCTCACGGTCGACTGCGTGACGTCGAGCCGCTCGGCCGCATGGGTCACGCTGCGGGTTTCGTAGATCGCGACGAACACGCGAACGAGGTTCAGGTCGAGGTGGCTCATGCGCGGCTTGCGGTTCGTGGGGCGGCGCCTGAATGTGCCACAAGGCCGGCCCCGCGGGCCGCCCGGCGCTAGCGCTCTTCTTCGGTCGTCACGTCGAAGCGCGCCAGCGTGTGCGCGCCGAACATCATCGTGATCGGCACGTCGGCCGCGTCGCGCCCGCGCGCCACCGTCACGCGGCCGATGCGGCGCTGGTTGTGGCGCGCGTCGAAGGTGTGCCAGCGGTCGCCGAGGTAGACCTCGAACCAGGCGCTGAAGTCCATCGGCGAGCGCACCGGCGGCACGCCGATGTCGCCGAGGTAGCCGGTCACGTAGCGCGCCGGGATGTTCATGCAGCGGCACAGCGTGATCGCCAGGTGTGCGAAGTCGCGGCACACGCCGGTGCCCTCGCGCAGGCCCTGCGCGGCGGTGCGCGTGGAGCGCGCATTGGCGTAGTCGAAGCGCAGGTGGCCGTGCACGAAATCCGAGATCGCCTGCACGCGCGACCAGCCCGGCGCCACGGTGCCGAAGCGGTCCCAGGCGAACTGCAGCAGCTCGCTGTCGACCTCGCAGTAGCGGCTGGGCAGCAGGAAGGCCAGCGTTTCCACCGGCAGCGCGGCGGGGTCGTGTTCGACGGCGCCGCGGTCCACCGGGTCGGGCGTGCCCGGGTCGGCGATCACGGCCTGGTTGCGCAGCCGCACGTTGGTCACGCCCGCGGGGATCTGCACCCGGGCGCAGGCGTTGCCGAAGGCGTCGAAGTAGTGGTCGGTGAACAGCGGCGGCTCGATCGTGAGCTGCTCGCCGCCGCCGCGCAGGTCCGCCACGCGCGACGGATGGACCTGCAGCATGTAGACCAGCGCGGTGGGCGCGATGGGGGCCGTGGCGAGCGCGAGCTCGATGTCGTAGCCGATCCGGATGAGCATGGGTTCTTTCGCGGGGGAGATTCCCCAACGCCGATCTTGGGGCCTGCGACTCCCGCGCGCGCGGGGTCAACGCGCGCATCGGTCGTAGGCCGTCGCGCTGTCGGTGCCTTCCTACCGCAGGGGCGCCCGCTCTCCCACAGACGGGGGCGGGGCGCCACTACGGGTTTCGCGCGGTGCCGACCCTACGCTTCGTTTCCGCTCGTATCCGAAGCCAGGCGGGGAGATGTCGCAAGTCCTGGCCAGCGATCTTTTTTGACAGGTCGTACGGGCGCGTTCAACCGGTCTGCTGGAGGGAATCATGGAGTTTTCGTCGCTGTTCGACTCGTTCGCCACCAACTGGGGCGACGAGATCCTGATCTGGTCCGTTGCCGCCGTCGCCGGCTGCATCTGCCTGGTCGCCGTGGTGAATGTGCTGGACATGCTTCTCGACAACGGCGGCGCCGGATGAGCCTGAGCTCCCTTCACGACACCTTGAAAGCCCCTCGATGACGCCACAGAACAAGGCCGCCGCCCGGCGCGCCAAGCCCGCCAAGACTTCCAAAGCGGGGGACGCCAGCGATGCCAAGCAGCAGCAGCTCGAGGGCTTCACGCTCGACCACGGGGCCGAGCTGACGACCAACCAGGGCCTGCGGATCCCCGACAACCACAACTCGCTGAAGGCCGGACGGCGCGGACCCACGCTGCTCGAGGACTTCATCCTGCGCGAGAAGATCACGCACTTCGACCACGAGCGCATCCCCGAGCGCGTGGTGCATGCGCGCGGCGAGGCGGCGCACGGCTACTTCCAGGTCTACAAGTCGATGTCGCAGTTCACCAGCGCCGACTTCCTGCAGGACCCCGAGGCGAAGACGCCGGTGTTCGTGCGCTTCTCGACCGTGGCCGGCTCGCGCGGCTCGGCCGACACCGTGCGCGACGTGCGCGGCTTCGCCGTCAAATTCTACACCCGCGAAGGCAACTACGACCTGGTGGGCAACAACGTGCCGGTCTTCTTCATCCAGGACGCGATGAAGTTTCCCGACCTGATCCACGCCGTCAAGCCCGAGCCGCACCACGAGATGCCGCAGGCCGCGAGCGCGCACGACACCTTCTGGGACTTCGCCTCGCTGATGCCCGAGACCACCCACATGCTGATGTGGGCCATGAGCGACCGCGCGATCCCGCGCAGCCTGCGCATGATGGAAGGCTTCGGCGTCCACACCTTCCGCCTGGTCAACGCGCGCGGCGAGAGCCACTTCGTCAAGTTTCACTGGAAGCCCAAGCTCGGCATCCACGGCCTGGCCTGGGACGAGGCGCAGAAGATCGCGGGCAAGGACCCCGACTTCCATCGCCGCGACCTCTGGGAGGCGATCGAGAACGGCGACTTCCCCGAATGGGAACTCGGCGTGCAGATGATCCCCGAGGGCAAGGAAGGCACGCTGGGCTTCGACCTGCTCGACCCCACCAAGCTGATCCCCGAGGAGATGGTGCCGGTGCAGAAGATCGGCCGCATGGTGCTCAACCGCAACCCCGACAACTTCTTCGCCGAGACCGAGCAGGTGGCGTTCCACCCGGGCCACCTGGTGCCGGGCATCGACTTCACCAACGACCCGCTGCTGCAGGGCCGGCTGTTCTCCTACACCGACACGCAGATCTCGCGGCTGGGCGGCGCCAACTTCCACGAGCTGCCGATCAACAAGGGCGTGTGCCCGTTCCACAACTTCCAGCGCGACGGCATGCACCGCCAGACCATCGCGCGCGGCCAGGTCGCCTACGAGCCCAACACCCTGGGCACGGGCGCCGAGTTCCGCGTGGACGGCGACAGCGCCGGCTTCCAGAGCTACCCCGACACCGACTACGAGGCGCCCAAGCTGCGCCGCCGCAGCCACACCTTCGACGACCACTTCACGCAGGCGCGCCTGTTCTTCGAGAGCCAGAGCGCGCCCGAGAAGGAGCACATCGTCGCGGCCTTCCGCTTCGAGCTGTCGAAGGTGGAGGTGCCGGCGATCCGCCAGCGCATGGTCGACAACCTCGCGCACGTCGACGAGAAGCTGGCGCGCCGCGTGGCCGAGCCGCTGGGCATCGGCGAGCCCGATGCGCGCGCGGCGGCCGGGCGCGCGGGCTTCCGCGAGCACCGCATCCACCTGCCGATCGAGGAATCGCCCGCGCTCAGCATGGCGGGCACCGGCGACGGTTCGATCCGCACGCGCAAGATCGCGATCCTGGTGGCCGACGGCATCGACTCGGCCTCGCTCAAGCCGATCCGCGAAGCGCTCGAGCAGGCCGGCGCCCAATGCAAGGTCGTGGGCCCGCGCCTGGGTTCGGTGGTCAGCGGCTCCAAGCGCCAGGTCGACACCGACGCCACCTTCGCCAACATGCCCTCGGTGATGTTCGACGCGGTGCTGGTGCCCGCGGGTGCCGAGGGCGCGCGCGCGCTCGCCGCCAGCGGCGACGCGGTGCACTTCGTGCTCGAGGCCTTCAAGCACTGCAAGGCCGTGTGCACGGTGGGCGAGGGCGTGCAACTGCTTTCCACCCTGGGCATCGCCGCCGACACGCCGGCCGACAGCCTGCCGCCGGGCGTGGTGGTGGCGGCCACGCCGGTCACCAACCTCGGCGACGCCAGCGCCGCGCAGCAGATCGCGCAGGACTTCGTGGCTGCGATCGCGAAGCACCGGCACTGGGACCGGCCGAACATTGACGCCGTGCCGGCCTAAAGCGCAGGCTGTCGTTCTCAGTGGCGCGGCGAAAGCCGTGCCACCAAGCATCTTCTGTCAGGCGCGTTCCACGTCGACGGAGACGCGCTTGATGCTGTAGAGCGAGACAGCGCCTCCGGTTGCCTTCGAAGGGTCGAAGAGGGCTAGATTGATGCCAGTGCTGACGGAGCTTCGGAACACGACGCCGTCGTAGCCAGTTTTCTTGATGAACTCACACAAGTACTGGCTTGGGAGGTAGTCGATTGCAGCACTTCTAGGCAGCACTGGCCGAGTGAGCTCTTGCCCCAGTCGCTCGAGAAATGGAATATCCGCACGCATCTGGCCAATGGAGCTTGCCTCACCCAGTAAGAAGGGGGAGACGAGCTGGCGTGGATTGCGTAAATCGACGGCCCGCAATGGGGTCTGGATTCGGAACTCGGCCACGCATGCGATTTCGCCGGTGTGGGGCCGGACTTCGGCAACGGCCGTGTCCGGTAAGGACCCCAGATAAAGATAAGGTATGCCTGTCGGATTGGCTCGGCCGTGCGTTGCCAAATGCTTTGGAGGGGCACCCATCTCCGCGATGGGATACGCCGTGCTTCCCGTCAGGATTCGAGCCCTGTGCCAGAGTTCCGGCATATCGTCTGCGGGTAGGTAGGCGAGCAGTTGCTCCAGTCGATCGGCATCAAGAGCCTCGTTCAGAAAGTATCGGTTTCTGAACATCAGTTCGTCCCGTAGCATCTCCCAGCGTGCAAGACCTTCACTCTTGAATGCGGCCGATGGCGAGAATGGCTTTCGAACGATATCGCCGTCATCCAGTATCTCGGCCAGCAACTCCTTGGCGCGAGGACTGTCCATGCGAGGGTGCGAAAAAAGCTGCCAGTCTGTCTTCATCCACTCGACCAGCGACTTCCCGTCTGGATCAGGCTCATAGATGCTGATGAGCATCTCGAAATACTCCGCCAGCTGGCTCGGATGCACAAGCGCCACGTTCTCCGATTCGCAGTAGCTGCATGTTCCAAGGACTGGACCCAACGATGGGATCACGTCATTCCGCAGGCCACGATCATTGAAGCACTCAGGGCAGCACCGAGTAAGCATGGCCATCAGTGATCGAAGTAGTGAGCCAAGGTCTCGATGTGATGCTTCATGGAGAGCTTCTTGACCTGTGCCAGCCCAGGAAAGTGTCCCTTGGCATGGAGCTCCCGAAACTCCCCGATGGCTTGGCTTTCGAAAACCTTCGAATTCGGCTCGCTGATCTGCTTGATGAGCTTCCCTAGAGCCTGGCCGAACTTTCCAGCCGGATCTGTGGGTGTGTCTTTCGTCGTCGAAACGAAGTGATAGATGTACATCGCATCATCCTTCTCGGGATCGATGAATGTCAGATGGATAGTCACCGCGTAGGCGGGGCCTCCGCCTTCAAGAAAATCGTCGCCGACGATCAGAAAGTCTCCGAACCCGTCCATGCCCTCTTCTTCGTAGGTGACATGGAGGTCGGAAAAGTCCTCGACGGGAGGATAGTCCGCATTCTTCTTCTGCCTTCGAAAGCCATCGCGCAGCAGTACGCGATGCCCGCCTTTGAAGTGCTTGCGGTACAGCTTGCCGCCGTATGCTTCATTGAAGATGTGGCGACTGTGCGGAAGATCAGCGCCGAGAGCCTCTGCGAGGCCTTTGGGGTCGCCAAAACCGGCATGTACGAAAGTTGGGTTGTGCCGCCTGTGCGCTTGGTAGCGTTCTATGGCGGCTTCCAGAGAGACATCTTCTCTCAGAAGGATTCCAGCCGATATTCCCGCCTTGTCGAGGTACTGATCCTGCAGCATGGCCGTGATCCCTATCCCATCCTCCGAGTGGTCGCCATGAAAGGGATTTACGACAACGATGGCTTCACCGTTCGCGTCGCAGATGGCTGTCAGTGCTCGCTGGAGGCCGCTAAGTGCCTCTTTTACCGGTTCGATGATCGGGACAAACTTTGCTTTCGCCAGCAACTCAGCCGACTCTCGAACAGTGATCAGTTCAAACTGCTTGCCTCGAAAGTAAGGATGGTACATAGAGCGCTCAAGTCCAAGTTATCGCTTCTTGAAATGATGCACGCGTCGCATTGATCAAATTTTGATGATTGCCACGTCGTACTGGCACCGATAGGGCAGCAGGTTTCAATGAAACTGGAAGGTGCTCGATTAGAGCTCCCAGAGACTCGAGACTGCGTGTCCGCCTTAATGTAGAAACCATGCGATCGTGAACTTCAGCAGGTTTCAACTGAGCGAAACAGTCGCGCATTGCACCATACAGCAAGGTGTTCGGCACATCTGGCACCGACACCTCTAGATCGCTGAGTATGGTGCGCGCCTCGTCTAGGCGAAGAGAGTCAAAAATCGTGACCGGGCAGACCATGTCGGCGCGGTCTGCGGCCTCTCTCACGGTACGGATTCGATCCCATCGAACAAGGCTCATCACGCCGATGTCTTCATCGGTGCTGCGAACAACTTCCTCAACGTGCGGCTCACCAACGATCACGTAGATCTTGGCGAACACCTTGCGATAGTTTGCAATCTGGTTGGTCAGCCGTGCCAACGAATCGCGCTCGGATTTGATCTCGTAGACGGAGGCCGTGCCATTCAAGATAGCAAGGTCGGCCTTGCATGCACCAGCTCGAAATTCTGTGAGCATGCTGGCCGTCTTCAGCGTATGGCGACCCAGGAGCACGTTGTGAGTCAGCGCAGCGCGATATACGTACTCATCACGCAGCCCAGATCGCCGCAGTACGGTGAAGGCAGCGTCAAATGTCGAACCGACTGTCTCACGCGCGATGTCCCGACCTACCTGCCCCAACTCACTCAACAGGCGCGCAAACAAAGGCGAGCGCCCTCTCTTCGCCATCTCGTGGAACACGCTGGACGAGAACAGGCGCGAAAGCGCGGCAAGTTGAGTTGCGGTAAGTGACATCTTCGTGGTCAGGTCCGCGCTGGCAACGAGGAGCAGTGGGCGATGAGGTTTGATTATCGTGCATGCAAAAGCCATGCAAGAAGGTCCTGCCTTCGCTTTGCAAACTGGGCATGCGAGCGCCTGCTGAGGCATGTTCTTTCTATGACCTCAGGCATGGAGTTGCTGAGCCGGATCTCTGGATCAGACCCGTGCCGAACGCCGCAGCTGCTTGAGCAGCAGGCCCAGGTACGGGTTCGGGTCGGCCTCGCGGTAGCCCAGGTGCAGCGCCGATACGGCGCTCTTCTCGCGCAGCCGCTGGTAGACCACGCCCTCGAGCCGGATCGACTCGGTGCCGCTGGGCACGATCGCGAGGCCCACGCCGGCCGACACCAGGCCGACGATGGTCGAGGCGTCGCGCGCCTCCTGCACCATGCGCGGGCGAAAGCCCGCCTTCGAGCACAGCTCCTGCACCTTCCAGTACAGCCCGATGCCCGAATGGCGCGGGTAGAGGATCAGCGGCTCGTCGCGCAGGTCGGCGATGCGCACCGGGGCCAGGCTCAGCGGATGGGTGGCCGGCACCGCCACCATCAGCGGCGCCTGGTACCAGGCCTCGATCGCGATGCCCGCGGGGATCGGCACGTTGGGATGGCGCAGGATGCCGAGGTCGAGCCGGTGGCCGTGCACCGCGTCGAGCTGGTCGAGCGAGGTCATCTCGTGCAGCGCCAGCGCGATGCGCGGATGCGCGGCCTGGAACTCGCGGATCGCGGCCGGCAGCGTGGCCGACAGCATCGACGAGGCGGTGTAGCCCAGCGCGATCTTGCCGATGCCGCCCGTGGCCGCGTCGCGTGCCTCGCCCTTGGCCGATTCGACCGACGCGAGGATCGCCTGCGCGCGCTCGAGGAAGTGGCGCCCGGCCTGCGTGAGGTGCACGCGGCGCTTGTCGCGGTCGAGCAGGCGCACCTGCAGCTCCTCCTCGAGCAGGCGGATCTGCGTGCTCAGCGGCGGCTGCGCCATGTGCAGCCGCTTCGCCGCGCGCGTGAAGTTCAGCTCCTCCGCCACCGCCACGAAATAGCGCAGATGCCGTAGTTCCATCGATATCTCCTGCGTATGGAAATCTGTGACCAATCAGTATTTCCAAATATAAGGCCGACTGCCTACAGTCGCCGCCATGGAGACAAGAGACACCCCTTCGCCGGCTTCCGCCGGAAGCACCAGCCCCGTGATGCAGCGGCTCGCGCGCCGCCAATGGGTGGCCGCGCTCGGCGTGCGCCATGCGCGCGGCGCCGAGATCGCGCGGCTGGCCAAGGCCAGCGGCCACCATGCGATCTGGGTCGACCTCGAGCACAGCGCGATGCCGATCGACGCGGCCGGCGCCATCTGCGCCACCGCGCTCGACATCGGCCTGGTGCCCTTCGTGCGCGTGCCCGAACGCGAATACGGCGTGATCGGCCGGCTGCTCGACGCGGGCGCGGCCGGCATCATCGTGCCGCGCGTGGAAACGGCCGAACAGGCGGCCGACGTGGTTGCGGCCTGCCGCTTCCCGCCCGAGGGCCATCGCTCGGCCATCGCCGCGCTGCCGGCCTTCGGCTACCGCCGACTGCCGGCCGCCGAACTGCGCGAGCGCGCCAACCGCTCGACCGTGGTCAAGCTGCTGATCGAGAGCCCGCGCGGCATCGAGAACATCGAGGCCATCGCGCGCGTGCCGGGCGTGGACCTGCTGGCGATCGGCAGCAACGACCTCAGCGCCGAGATGAACCTTGCGGGCGGCCCCGCCGTGCATCCGCTGCTGCGCGAGGCGCACGACGCCGCGCTCGCGGCCTGCGCGCGCGCCGGCAAGCCGCTGGCCATCGGCGGCGTGGCCGACATCGCCTACGTGGCCGACTGCATCCGCCGCGGCGCGGCGCCCTTCCTCATGACCGGCATCGACACCGACCTGCTGCTCGCCGTGCTGCATGAGCGCGTGGCGCAGGCGCTCGATTCGGTGCGGCCGCTCGACGGCGCCGTGCTGCTCGACTGAGCTTCTTCGAATTTCCGATCCGACCTTTTCCATGACCGACCAGATCCTCGTTTCCAAGCCGATGCGCGATGCGCAGACCCTGACCCGCGCCGCCTTCGAGGTGCCCGCCGGTGCCTGCGACGCGCACGTGCATGTGTTCGGCCCCGAGGCGCGCTACCCGCGCGTGCCCGCGCCGCACTACACGCTGCCCGACGGCGACCTGCCGCAGCTGCGCGCCGCGCTCGGCGTGCTCGGCCTCGAGCGCTTCGTGATCGTGCAGCCCAGCTTCTACGGCACCGACAACCGCTGCATGCTCGATGCGCTCGACCTCGCGGGCGATGCCGCGCGCGGCGTCGCGATGGTCGAGGACGGCACCTCGGCGGAGGAGCTCGCCGCCATGCATGCGCGCGGCGTGCGCGCGCTGCGGCTCGACCTGTTCCTGCGCTCGGGCCTGCCCACGGCCGAACTGCAGCGCTTCATCGCGCGCAGCGTGGAACGCACGCGCGCGCTCGGCTGGCACGTCCAGTTCTACACGCCGGGCTGGGTGGTGCGCGACCTGATCCCGTTCCTGCCTGAGATCGAGAGCGACTTCGTGATCGACCACATGGGCTACATGCTCGAGAGCGACGGCCTCACGCGCGCCGACTTCGACCGCCTGCTGCGCGCGGTGCACGACGGCCGCGGCTGGTTCAAGCTCTCGGGCCCGTACCGGCTCGCCAAGGACGGCAACTACGAGCGGCTGCGCCCGCTCGCGCAGGCCATCGTCGAGGCCGTGCCCGAGCGCGTGATCTGGGGCAGCGACTGGCCGCACATTCCCGAGGGCGGGCGCGACACCGGCGAGCTGCTGAACCTGCTGGGCGACTGGATCCCCGATGCCGCCGCGCGCCGGCGCATCCTGGCCGACAACCCGGCGCGGCTGTTCGGGTTCTGAGACCATGGATGCCTCCACGATCGAAAGCCCGGCCATGCAACTGAACTGCATCCAGGAACTCGCCACCACCGGCGCGCGCGCGGTGGCCGGCTTCGTCCACGGCGGCACGCGCTACCTCGCGGTGCCGCAGCTGGCGCGCGATGTCGAAGGCCAGCCCGCGAAGATGACGCTGGGCGACAGCGACCTCGAGATGCCCGTGTACCGCTGGGAGGGCGGGCGCTTCGTGCCGCATGCCAGCCTGCCGGTGCCCGGCGGCGAGGACGCCGAGTTCTTCCGCATCGGCGAGCGCGCCTTCCTCGCCACCACGAGCCTGCGCAGCGGGCGCGATCCCTACACGCTGGCCGTGCCGTCGACGATCTTCGAGCTGGTCGACGGCCGCTTCGAGCCCTTCCAGCGCATCGACGGCTTCGCGGCCAAGCAGTGGCACCACTTCGCGATCGGCGAGCGCCACTTCCTCGCGCTCGCGCAGGGCGTGACCCTGCCGGGCGAGCAGCCCGCGCAACCGGTGTCGTCGTGCCTCCTCGAATGGGACGGCACGCGCTTCGTGCCGTTCCAGGACGTGCCCTCGGCCTGGGGCTACAACTGGGCCTTCTTCGAGGTCGGCGGCGAAAAGTTGCTGGCCCATGCCGACCATGCCGTGCCCTCGCTGCTGCTGCGCTGGAACGGCGAGCGCTTCGAACTGTTCCAGCAGCTCGATGGCCGCAGCGGCCGCGCCTTCTGCTTCTTCGAGACCCAGGGCCAGGCCTGGCTGGCCTTCGCCAACCTGCATGGCGACACGCTGCTGTACCGCTGGCAGGACGGTGGCTTCGCGGTCCACCAGGTGCTCGCGGGCCCGGGCGGGCGCGAGTTCGCCTGGCGCGGCGATGCGCAGGGTGGGCACCTGGTGCTCGTCAACTTCCTGCACGGCACGCGCGAGGCGCCGATCCCCGAGCTCGAGTCGGTCGTGTTCCGCATGGACGAAGGCCAATTGGTCGAGGCCGCGCGCTTCGCGACCTCGGGCGGCACCGACGCCGCCTTCTTCGAGGCCGACGGCGCGCTGCATCTGGCGGTGGCCAACAGCCTGAGCGCCGCGGTGCGCTTCGCGACGCCCAGCCGCATCTACCGCGTCGACGGCCTCGGCGCCTCCATCACGGGCTGATCCGCCATGGCCACCTACGCACCCCACGAAAGCCCCGAGCTGGTCCGCCTGTTCGAGACCTACACGGCCGGGCCCACGAGCATCGGCGCCACGCTGAGCGCGCGCACCGCCGCGGCCAGCGCGCACGATCCGCTGATCGTCGCGACCAGCACCGACATCGTGCTGTTCCCCGGCGGCGGCCGGCCGCCCGAGATCGAGGGCTTTCGCATGTCGACGCGCGGCTTCAAGGAGCTCGCGGGCATCTCGCACCACGGCCCCGCGGTGGCCTCGCTGCTGCGGCTGCGCGAGCTCGATTCCGAGGGCGAACTCTGGCGCGCCGAGACCCGACGCCTGATCGACAGCACGCGCGCCGCGCGCGCCGCCAACTCCGAGGCGCTGTGGCGCGACACCGTCGCGGTGCCGGCCTACCGCGGCCGCGAGGCGCGCATCGCGCAGCTGGTCGACTACTCGTGCGCGCTGACCGAGCGCTACCTCGAGCGCGCGCTGCGCGAGCCCGAGACCTTCACCGCCGCCGACATGCGCGAGCACTACATCGAGGCGCGCGGCGATGCCGTGGGTGCCACGGTGCCGATGAACGCCGTGATGATCGCCACCTTCTTCCTGGTCGGCATGGACACCGGCCACCGCGTGATCGGCTGGTTCGACCGCCATGCGATCGACTGGTCGCGCGCCATGGTGCTGATCGTCGGCCGCCAGGGCCGGCCCACGGCCGGCGTGACCTGGACCACCAACTCGGTCGCCGCCATGATCCTCGCGGCTTCGGGCCAGCGGCTCGCGCTCGACCGGCTCTACATCGCGCCGCATGGTCCGAGCTTCAAGGTGGCCGAGCTGCCCGATCTCGCGGCGGTGCGCGCCTTCGAGGAGCCGCTGCGCCAGATCTGGGCCCACACGCGCACCGTGAGCGAACTCGGGCCGCTGATGTACGAGGGCTACCCGCGCTTCGAGCCCGGCGCCGCGGGGCGGCCCCGCATCGATGCGCAGACCGAGTCGGTCGGCGAGATGCCGGCGATCGCGAGTCCCGACGACTGGTTCGCGCTCAACACGCGGCTGCGCGTGGTGCTCGAGGACCCGCGGCAACTGCTCTCGGGCTGCGTGGTCGACTACGCGGTCGACCAGTTGCGCGCCAACGGCAACGAGCCCGCGCGGCTGGTGGTGCCGGGGCTGGACAACGTGAGCTATCCACCGCTGGCGCCGCACGCCGGCGGTTGAGCGGACGTGGCGGCCGGCGACGGCACGCCGGAGGCGGGACGACAAAAGAAGAAGCGCCAGACAGCAGGCACGCCGGCGGCCGCGCCGCGTGCATTCGATCCATAGAAAAGAGAACGGAGACAAGACACCATGAGAAAGCTCGCAACCCTGTGGGGCGCCGCCCTCGCACTGACACTGGCCAGCGCCGGCGCGCAGGCGCAGTCCGGCGCCTGGCCCCAGCGCCCCATCAGGATCATCACGCCCACGCCGGCCGGCGTGGGCTCGGACGTGTTCGCGCGCGCCTACGCCGAGCGGCTCGGCCAGATGCTCAAGACACCGGTGGTGGTCGAGAACCGCCCCGGCGCGCTCGCGGCCATCGGCACCGACGCGGTCGCCAAGGCCGCGCCCGACGGCTACACCATCCTGTTCTCGACCAGCAACCCGTTCACCATGACGCCGTTCCTGCTGTCGAAGCTGCCCTACAACCCGCAGACCGACCTGGTGCCGGTCACGCAGGCGCTCAAGGGCGGCTCGTTCATCGTCGCCAACCCCTCGGTGCCGGCGAAGAACCTGGTGGAGCTGGTAGCGCTCGCGAAGAAGGACCCGGGCCGCGTGAGTTTCGCCTCCTACGGCTCGGGCAGCACCGCGCACCTGGGCTTCGAGCTGCTGCAGGACGCCGCGGGCATCGAGCTGCTGCACGTGCCCTACAAGCAGAGCGCCATGCCCGACGTGATCGCGGGCCAGGTGATGCTGGGCTTCGAGCCGCCGATCTCGGCGCTGCCCAACATCCGCGCGGGCCGCGTCAAGCCCATCGCCTACACCGGCAGCCAGCGCAGCGCCGCGCTGCCCGACGTGCCCACCCTGGCCGAGCGCTATCCGGGCCTGGAGGTGTTCACCTGGCTGGGCTTCTGGCTGCCAGCGAAGACGCCGCCCGAGATCGTCGACCGCTTCAACCGCGAGATCCGCGCGGCCACGCAGTCGCCCGAGCTGCAGCGGTTGATCGCCGAGGCCGGGCTCGAGCCGATGGGCACCACGCCCGAGGAGACGCGCGCCATCGTGCGGCGCGAGGCCGAGGCGATGGGCAAGCTCATCAAGGCCAAGAACATCCGCATCGACTGAGCGCCGGGGCCGGGCTTCGCCCCGCGCCACCTCGCACCACTTTCCATTTCGACCGCGCCGCGCCGGCCCGAGGGCCGCAGCGCCGGCTTTCGCTCGCCCATTTTTCGGAAGACACCCATGCGCAACATCCCCTTCGCGTTCCGCGCCGTCCTGGCCGCCCTGTTCCTTTCGTCCCTGCCGCTGCTCTCGCAGGCCCAGTCGAGCGTGCAGGTCTTCGGCACCGTCGACCTCAACTTCACCTACAGCAAGGCCGGCGGCAAGAGCGTGCGCGCCATGGACCAGGGCGGCAACATCTTCCCGAGCCGGCTGGGCTTTCGCGGCAGCGAGGACCTGGGGGGAGGGCTGGTCGCGAGCTTCTGGCTCGAGTCGGCGCTGCTGCCCGACACCGGCGAGTACCAGGGCGTCTACTGGCACCGGCGCTCCACGATGAGCCTGTCGAGCCGCACCTGGGGCGAGCTGCGGCTGGGCCGCGACTACGTGCCCACCTTCTGGAACGTCTCGCAGTTCTCGCCCTTCGGCACGGTGGGCGTGGGCGGCTCGGCCGCGATGGTCGAGGGCTGGCCCATGGGCCTGGGCGGCGCGCGCACGCTGGTGCGGGTCGACAACTCGGTCGGCTACTTCCTGCCGCGCGACCTCGGCGGCTTCTACGGCCAGGCGATGTACGCGATGCCAGAGGGCGCGGAAGGCATGCGCTATGCAGGCGCTCGCCTGGGCTATGCCAACGGCCCGCTCGACGTCGCGGCCGCCTATGGCCGCACGCCGGTGGCCAACGGGCAGGTCTACCGCACCGCGACCGTGGGCGGCACCTACGACTTCGGGCCGGTGAAGCTCTACGCCAACTACCACCGCCACCAGGCGTACAACGACCGCCAGGTGCACGTGATGGTGGGCGCGAGCATGCCGGTGGGACCGGGTGTCATCAAGGTGTCGGCCGCGCGTGCCAACCGCAGCGGTCCCGGCCTCGATGCCGACGACGCGACCCAGTTCGCGGTCGGCTACGTGCACTGGCTCAGCAAGCGCACGGCGGTCTACACGGCCTATTCGCGCATCCGCAACCGCGGCAACGCGGCCTACGTGGTGGCCGATTCCTCGCCGGCCGGCTCGCCCGGCATGCCCTCGAGCGGGCTGCAGTTCGGCATCTCGCACAACTTCTGAGACTGCGGCGTGACGCCTCCCATAGTCCATTTGCGCTAGACCGTATTGCGAATAGGCGGGGGTAGGGGCCGTCCCTAGACTTTCCCCACGAGGCCAGAACGGCGCGCACTTCCGCGGCGTCGATGCCCGCCAAGGCGGGCATGCCGGCCGCGCGCGGGGGTCCAATGGCGAGGTTTTCGAGAATGGGATGGGCGCTGGGATGGGCCGGCGTGGTGCTGCTGACGCAGCTGTCGCCGGCGCAGGCGCAGGAAGGCCCGAGCGCCGAGGCCGCGGCCAGCAAGATGGAGCAGGCCCGGCTCGCCGACACCGACACGCTGCTGGCGCTGACCAGCGAAGGCGCGGTGCTCTACGGCCAGGACAACGTCAAGCTCTCGGGCTACCAGTACTGCAGCCAGGCGGTGGCGCTGGCCGAGTCGGGCGAGTTCCGCCAGAGCGTGCGCGCCGCGAGCAAGGCGCTGCACCTGGCCAACACCACCAACGACCCGAATCTGCGCGCCATGGCCAACCGCGACCTGGCCATCGTCTACAGCTATTCGGGCCAGCTCGAGAAGGCCGAGCAGTTCGCCCGCGAGGCGCTCAAGAGCGAGGCGCGCGATCCCAAGCTGGTGGTGGGGCCGGCGCAGAAGGTGATCGGCGACGTGCGCACGCGCCGCGGTGACTACGAGGGTGCGATCCTCAGCTACGACGAGGCGCTGGCCAACAGCTCGCCGCGCTATGCGCCGCTGGTGCAGGCCTCGCTGGTCAATGCGCTGATCGAATCGGGCACGCCGACCAACACGCAGCGCGCGCGCGAGCTCTTCGGCACGCTGCCGCAACCGAAGGACGCACCGCTGGCCGCGCAGCTCGATCGCACGCGCGCACGGCTGCTGCTGGCCGAGAACAAGCCCGCCGAGGCGCGCGATCTCTACCGCGCGCTGGCCGCGCGCCAGGTCGGCGCCGACAGCGGCTACTACCAGCTCTGGGCCTGGGACGGCGTGGCGCGCAGCGAGGTGGCACTGGGCCAGAAGCAGGCCGCGGCCGAGGCCGTGGGCCGCGCGCTCGAGGGCGTGGACAAGGTGCGCGCGAAGTTCCGCAGCGAAGAATTCAAGATGGGGCTGTTCTCCGACCTGCAGTCGGTGTTCGAGCGCGGCGTGTCCATCTACAGCGACGCGGGCGACAGCGCCCGCGCCTTCGAGGTCAGCGAGCACAGCCGCTCGCGCGCACTGCTCGACGCGGTGCGTGGCCGAGCCAAGCTCAGCGAGCAGGCCTCGGCCACGGTGGACCTCGCGACGCTGCAGCGCACGCTGGCGCCCGACGAGCGCGTGGTGCAGTTCCATTCGCTGCCCGACCGGCTGATGGTGTGGGTGGTGAGCCCCGCGGGCATCGAGAGCAAGACGATCCCGGTCAAGCGCGAGGAGCTGACCGAGCTGGTCGAGACCTTCCGCAACACCATCGTGCGTGGCCGCCGCACCGCGATCACCAATGCCGACAAGCTCGGTGCCGCGCTGCTCGGCCCGCTGAACCTGCAGGCCGGCCAGCGGCTGGTGATCGTGCCGCACGGCCCGCTGCACTACCTGCCGTTCCAGGCGCTGCGGCTGAACGGCCGCTACGTGATCGAGACGCACCCGGTGGCGGTGGCGCCCTCGATCAGCATCGCGGTGCAGCTCGCGCAGCGCACGCCGCGCGTGAACGCCACGCTCACGGCCTTCGGCAATCCGCGCATCGAGGACAAGTACGACCTGCCGGGCGCCGAGAGCGAGGTCAAGCAGCTCGCGCAGTACTTCCCGAGCAACAGCGTCTACATGGGCGCGGCCGCGACCAAGACGCAGTTCCGCGACGTGGCGGCGCGCTCGCCGCTGATGCACGTGGCGGCGCATGCGGAGGCCGACGAGGTCGATCCGCTGTACTCGCGCATCCTGCTGGCCAACGAGGGCGGCAAGCAGAACTTCCTCGAGGCGCACGAGATCCTCGAGATGCCGATGCAGGGCACGGCCCTGGTGACGCTGTCGGCCTGCGAGTCGGGCCTGGGCCGCATCGCGCAGGGCGACGAGGTGCTGGGCTTCACGCGCTCCTTCCTCTCCGCGGGCAGCTCGAGCCTGATCGCCTCGCTGTGGCCGGTGTCGGACGACGCGACGGCGGTGCTGATGAGCACGCTCTACGGCGAACTCGCCAAGGGCCGCGACCTGCAGAAGGCAATGCAGGCGGGGCAGCTGGCGGTGCTCAAGGATCCCAAGATGTCGCATCCCTTCTTCTGGGCGCCGTTCAATCTGATCGGCAACTGGCGTCTGACTGTTGGGAGTTGAGATGTCTCGCGTTGTTCTCTTGCATTGCTGTTCGGGGCGGGCTCACGCCGACGGGGTACTCCCCTCCGCGAATGTCCCCCGGCCTGCGGCCTCCTCCTTTATTTCGCTGCGGGGAGTACCCCATCGACGTGAGCCTGGACACGACGGTCGAACCGGCCGCGCAACCCGAGCGTCCCCGTGCACAGGGCAGTGGGTGCTTCCCGCAGCGAAATCAAGGAGGAGCCCGAAGGGCGGGGGACATTCGCGGAGGGAAGTACCCGCTGTCCTGTGCACGCGCCCCGAACGAACCGAACCCCAAAAACACCAGCAACCCGCAAGAAACAAAGCGGTGGAGCCCTGAAATGCGCGCCCTTCAACGCTCTACACCGATCGCCCTCGCCGTCTCCGCCCTGTTCGGCGCCGCCTTGCTCGTGGCCGCCCAGCGTGCCCATGCCAACGAGGCCGAGGAGACCGCCTTGCTGCCCACGCAGGACTCCTGCGGCAGTTGCAACCGACCGATCGCCCAGGCCACCGGCGGTGTCGCGCCGCAGACCCTGCCCGCGCCGTCGCGCAACACCTCCGCCACCGGTGCCTTCAAGCTCAACGACCTGCGCCTCAATGGCGTGAAGGCGCTGAGCAACGAGGAGCTGCAGTCGATCACCTCGCCCTACATCGGCCGCGACGTCACGCTGGCCGACCTCGAGGAACTCGCGAAGGCGATCACCGCGCGCTACAAGGAGCGCGGCTACTTCCTCGCGCAGGCCGTGGTGCCCGTGCAGACCGTTCGCGACGGCATCGTCGAGATCAGCGTGATCGAGGGCCGGCTGGGCCGCGTCGACGTGCTGGTGGCGCCCGAGGCACCGATCGCCGAAGCGCGCGTGCGCGGTTTCCTCGCGCCGCTGCAGCCGGGCGAGGCCGTCAATGCGCCCGCCTACGAGCGCGCCATGCTGCTGCTGTCGGACCAGCCCGGCGTCAAGGTCTCGTCGGCCTTGCAGGAAGGCACGCAGCCCGGCACCACCGATCTGTCGGTCGAGGTCGCGGCCGCGCCGCGCTGGGCCTTCACCGCCGAGGGCGACAACCATGGCACCAAGGAATCGGGCCGCTACCGGCTCGGCGGCACCGTGCGCTGGCTCAGCCCCTTCGGCATCGGCGACAACCTCGACGCGCGCGTCATGGTGTCCGACAGCAATGCGCTGCAGTACGGCCGCATCGCCTACGAGGCGCCGATCGGCACCAGCGGCCTGCGCGCCGGCATGGGCCTGGCGCGCGTGAGCTACGACCTCGGCGGCCAGTTCTCCGACCTCGACGCGCAGGGCCGCGCCGACGTGCTCGATTTTTCGCTCAACTATCCGCTGATCCGCCAGCGCCAGCAGAACCTGTTCCTGCGGCTGACCGCCGACCTCAAGGACCTCAAGGACGAGATCCGCGTCGTCGACTACGACGTGAAGAAGCGCGTGCGCGGCATCGGCCTGGGCTGGGCCTGGGAGCGGCGCGACGACGTCTTCGGCGGCGGCTACTGGGCCAGCACCGGCACGCTCTACCACGGCTCGCTGTCGATCCGCGACCCGCAGACCCTCGCGGCCGACCAGGCCTTCGGCGGCCGCCACACCGAGGGCGGCTTCACCAAGATGAGCTTCCAGCTCTCGCGGCTGCAGTCGATCGTGCCGCGCCATTCGCTCTACCTCGCCATCGGCGGCCAGTGGGCCAGCAGGAACCTCGATGCTTCGGAGAAGCTCGCGCTCGGCGGCGCGCGCGCCGTGCGCGCCTACCCCTCGGGCGAACTGCTGGCCGACCAGGGCGTGATCGGCACCGTCGAATGGCGCTGGTCGGTCAACGAGGAGTTCACGCCCTTCGTGTTCTACGACGCGGCGCGCGGCAAGCTCGCGCGCCATCCCTCGCCCTTCGACGGCGAGAACTCGCACAGCCTGCGCGGCTACGGCATCGGCATGAGCTGGTCGCGCCCCGGCAATTTCTCGATCAACGCGACGCTGGCCTGGCGTGACGGCACACCGCGGGCACAGACCGACGGCGGCGGCCACAACCCGCGGCTGTACGTCCAGGTTCAAAAGGCGTTCTGACCATGAAGCAACGCACGTCTCCTCTTCTTCGCGCCACCACGCGCCGCCTGCGGCTGCGGCCGGTCGCTCTCTCGCTGATCTGCGCGGGCGCCGTGCCCGCGATGGCGCAGGTGCTGCCCACGGGCTTCCTGCCCTCGGCGCTGCCGGGCAACGTGGTCTCGATGACCCAGGCCGGCAACATCATGAGCATCGTGCAGGGCAGCCAGCGCGGCATCGTCAACTGGACCACGTTCTCGATCGGCGCCAAGAACATCGTCAACATCCAGCAGCCGAACGCCTCGGCGATCCTGCTCAACCGCGTCACCGGCAACGAGCTCTCGACCATCGCGGGCCAGCTCAATGCCAACGGCCGCGTGTTCCTGATCAACCCGAACGGCGTGATGTTCGGTTCCGGTGCCAGCGTCAACGTGGGCGGGCTCGTGGCCTCGACACTGGGCCTGACCACCAGCGACGCGAACTTCCTCGGTGGCACGACCAACTTCAGCTTCGAGCGGCTGAACGCCAACGCCAAGACGGTGGTGAACGAAGGCGGCATCACGGCCACCGGCGGCCCCGTGGTGCTGATGGGCGCGGGCGTGAGCAACACCGGCACCATCACGGCCGACGGCCAGACCGTGGCGCTGGTCTCGGGCCGCAAGATCACCTTCGACCTCGCGGGCGACGGCCTCACCAACATCGCGATCGCGTCCGACTCGATGGCGACCAACGCCTCGGTCGGCAACACGGGCACCGTGCAGGCCGACGGCGGCAAGGTCGTGATGGTGGGCCAGTCGACCACCCTCGGCGAGCTGGTGGTGAACCAGGCCGGCGTGGTGCGCGCGCGTTCGCTCGGCACGAAGAACGGCGAGATCGTGCTCGGCGGCGGTGCCGACAACGAGGTGCGCGTGGGCGGCACGCTCGACGCGACCTCCACCGGCACGGCGGTCGGCGGCCGCATCTCGGTGGCCGCGGGCAATGTGCGCGTGATGGATGGCGCGCTGGTCGACGCGAGCGGCGATGCAGGCGGGGGTTCGGTGCAGCTCAAGGCGATGAGCGGGCTGTCGATCGCGTCGGCGCCGCCCGCCGCGCTGCTGGGATCGGGGGCCGTGGTGCGTGCCGATGGCCGCGCCGGCAATGCCGCGGGCGGCGAGATCCGCATCGAGCAAGCCACCTACGCCTCGCTGCCGGGCACCGGCAGCGAGGCACCGCCGGCCACCCGGCTCGGCCTGCACCTGTCGGGCACGCTGTCGGCCAAGGGATCGGGCTCGGGCGCGGGCGGCAACATCGTCACCAGCGCCGATGCGGTCCAGGTCGGCAACGACCTCGCGCTGTCGGCCGCGGGCGGCGCGAACGGCGGCGCCAACGGCAAGTGGACGCTGAATTCCAACAAGCAGATCGTGGTGACGCCCGAGGCGCCGAACTACGACCCCGGCAGCTTTCCCAGCGCCGGCGGCATGGCCTCGAGCCCGATCAGCTCGCAGGCGCTGGGCCGCGCGCTCGGCCAGGGCACCGACGTCACGCTCGCGAGCAACGCGGCCAATGCCGAGGGCGGGCAGGAACGCTTCGGCGTGCTGTTCGATACCGCGGCCCAGGTGGTCAAGAGCGAGGGCGGCACCGCCTCGCTGCGCGTGGACTCGGCCACCGGCATCGCGATGCTCGACCGTTCGGCCCTCCAGTCGACGAGCGGCGCGTTGAACGTGGACTTCAATGTCGATGCCAACGGCACGGTGCCGGGCGCCGGCAACACCCCGATCGTGACCTCCGAAGGCGAGGGGGCGGCCCAGATCCAGATGACGAACGCGCGCATCGAGACCAACGGCGGCAACGTGCGCTTCTACGGGCAGGGCGATGCCGCCAACGGCCGCGCTATCGGCTATGCCTCCGAGTTCGGCGATTCGGGCGTGGGCGCCGGCATCGAGTTGCGCAACAGCCGCATCTCGACCTGCGGCGTCGATGCCGCGAGTTGCGCCCAGGGTGGCGTCATCAACCTGCGTGGCGAGGGCCGCACGCTGTTTTCGAGTTCCACGCTCAACGGCAGCTCGGGCGTGCTGATCTCCAGCTCCGAGCTGATCACCGGCAGCGGCGCCATCACCGTCGACGGCGTCGGCGGGCTGGCCGCCAAGGGCGTGGAGATCGGGCGCGAGGCCGGCAGCGTGCCGGGCCCTCGCAGCCGCATCGCCTCCACCGGCGGGGACATCGTGCTGCGCGGCAGCACGCGCGGATGGACCACCGGCGATGCCGTGGGACGGCTGCGCTTCAACGTCGCGGGCGCGGGCGTGCAGGCCAACGGCGTCGACATCGCCACCGGCGGCAACGTGCGCGTGGAAGGCCAGGGCGCCGACCTCGGAACGCTGCTGGGCACCGACGAATTCGCCAAGCTCTCGGCCTCGGCCACCATCAATGCCTCGCACGGCGTGCTGATCGGCGATACCGGCATCACGGCCGGCCAGGGGCGGCGCATCGACATCGTCGGCACCGCCGGCAGCGCGGGCGTGACCTACGACTTCAACGGCGTGCCGACCCCGCCACCGGCCGGCATCGACGAAGGCGTCACGCCCGCGGCGGTGTGGATCCGTGCCAGCGGCGCCGGCCAGGGCCTGCGTGCCGAAGGCGGCCAGATCAACATCGTCGGCGGCAACGGCGACGTGCTGCTGCAGCGCGGCGCCCAGCCCGATGCGCTGCTGAGCACCGCGAGCGGCACCGTGGCCGGCGGCTCCATCGCCGTCACCGGCCGCAACATCTACGGCGGCGGCCTCGCGGGCGCCACCGGCACGCTGGCCGACGCGAGCGGCGCGGGCACGGGCGGCGACATCCGCTTCGAATCGACGGTGAGCGACAAGACCGGCGGCATGCTCGCGCTGGCCACCGGCATGGGCCTGCTCGCGGACAGCGCCTCGGCCAACGGCAACGGCGGCAACATCCGGCTGCTCGCGGGCAACGGCCTGCGCGCCCACGGCACGCTGTCGGCGCGCGGCGGCAGCACGGGCGGCAACGGCGGCTTCATCGAGACCTCGGGCACGCAGCTCGACCTGACCGGCATCCGCGTCAACGCGGGCGCGCCGGCCGGCACCGCGGGGCAGTGGCTGATCGATCCCTATGCGGTCTCGATCGTCAATGGCGCGGCGGCCGGCACGCTGCCGACCAATCCCTTCGACGCGGTCGCCACCTCGACCATCCAGGATGGCGACATCAATGCCGCGCTCAACGGCGGCGCGAGCGTGAAGATCACCACCGGCACCGGCGGGCCGGGCGCCGGCAGCATCTCGCTCGCGAACAACGTGCTGATCGACTACACCGCCGCCTTCGGTCCGCTGAGCTTCGAGCTGGCCTCGGGCAACAGCATCCAGGGCGGCCTGGGCACGGTGATCCGTTCGTCGGGCAAGGGCGGTCCGCTCACCGTGCTGTTCAACGCGGGCGTCAATCCCGACGGCACGCCTTCCGGCAGCAACGGCTCGATCAACTACAACGGCACCATCGCCACGCGCGGCGGCAGCGTCACGATGAACGCGCGCGGCGACGGCAGCCCCACCAGCGGCTTCATCCAGATGAATGGCGCCTCGGTGCAGACCGATGGCGGCGCGGTCACGCTCTACAGCGGCCAGCCCGGCGCGCCCACCGGCTACGTCACGCTGGTCGACAGCCAGATCGACACCCGCGTGGGCCAGGCCGATGCCGGCGCAGGCGGCGCGGTGCAGATCGCCGGCGGCAACGTGACGCTGGCGGGCGCGCAGATCGCGACGTCGACCGGCAACGTCGACATCCGCGGCAGCTCGGCCGACTGGAACAGCGGCGTGGTCATCACCGACGGCCGCACGCCCTCGACCATCTCGACCACCAGCGGCAACGTGACGGTGCAGGGCGTGGCGCGGCGCCAGGCCTCGTCGACCTTCGCGGCGGCGCACGGCGTGCTGGTCAACGGCGGCAGCAGCATCACCACTGGCAGCGGCAACATCGCGCTGCGCGGCTACAACTTCAACAACGACACCACCGTGCCCGCGGCCACGCCCGATTCGGGCGTGCGGCTGGAGAACGGCGCGCGCATCGTCACCACCGGCGGCGGCGACATCGAGATCACGGGCCGTTCGCAGAACGGCGGCACCGGCGTCTCGATCGAGGCCGGCGGCTCGCCGAGCCTGCCCGGCACGGCGCCCGTGGTGCAGGGCAGCCGCAACGTGGTGCTGCGCGCGGTCAACGACGGCAGCGCCGACGCGATCGTGATCGGCACGCCGGTGAGCGCGGCCAACGCGATCAACCTGCGGCCCGGCGGCATGGATGCCAACTTCGCGGTGTCGGACAGCACCAATGCGCCGATCGTGCTCGGCGGCGCGGGCACCGGCGGCTTCTCGGTGTCGAGCGCCGAGTTCGCGCGCCTCGCCGCACCCACCATCGTGGCGGGCAGCGCCACCCATGCGGCCGACATCACGGTGGCCGGTGCCATCGCCACGCCGGGCGCGCTCACCCTGCAGAACGACGCGGGCGGCAACATCGCGGTCAACGGCACGGTCAGCGCCTCGCAGCTGGGCCTGCTGTCCGACGGCCGCATCACGCAGTCGGCCGCGGGCGCGATCACCGCCACCGGGCTGCTCGCGCGCTCGAGCGGCGCGAGCGTGGACCTGCAGAATCCCGCGAACAACGTCGCCACCGTGAGCGGCGGCGCCGAGGGCGGCTTCGCCTACGTCGATGCGAACGCCGTGACCATCGGGACGCTGAGCGTCAACGGCTTCAACGCGGCGACCAACCAGCTCGCGCCCACGGCGACCACGTCGATGTCGGCCGGCACCGTGTTCGTGCGCACGCTCGCGGGCGACCTCACGCTGGGCACCAACGTCAATGCGAGCACCAGCGCCGACCTGGTGGCGGCGGCACGCTTCCAGAACCCGGGCGCCTTCACCATCGGCGCCGGCACCTGGCGCGTCTGGGCCGACACCTGGATCGGCGAGACCCGCGGCGGCCTCGCGGGCTCGGGCCCGCTGCCCAACCTCTACCACTGCGCCTACCTGGGCCTGTGCACGGTGACGGTGCCGGCCACCGACAACCACTTCATCTACGCGCAGCAGCCGACCGCGATCGTGACCGTGGGCAATGCCGCGCGCCAGGAGGGCGCGCCCAACCCGACGTTCACCTACAGCGTCAGCGGGCTGATCCTCGGCGACAACGCCTCGAGCTTCAGCGGCACGCCGGGCACCAGCGCGAACACCGCGAGCCCGCCGGGCAACTACCCGATCGATGGCGCCTTCGCCTCGGCGGCCGGCTATGCGGTGCAGGTGGTGCCGGGCAACCTGCGCGTCGACCCGGGACCGCCGCCGCCGCCCGCGCCCCCGCCGCCGCCGGTAGCGCCGCCGCCACCGCCGCCCTTCGTGTTCTTCGAGCGGCCCGAGCTGCCCTCGGTGGACGTGGTGCGCGACCAGCCCTCGACCTACCTCTACGACCGCAACATCGGCCAGGCGCCGATCTGCGTGGCGACCGGACCGCTGGACGGCGACCGCGCGGCGCAGGGCGGCGACGTGCTGGCGCGCGAATGGTCGCGCGTGCGTTCGCGGCCGAACCTGCTGAGCTGCGTGAACACCGAGCGGCGCAACGGCTGCGCCGACTTCTAGGGTCAGCGCGTCGGGCGCGCCGTGATGACGAACAGCTGCGCCATCAGGTCGGCCAGCAGCCGCAGCTGCGGGTCGTCGGTCAGCGTCGCGTGGCGGTAGCCGGCCACATGGGCCTCGAGGCCATCGATCGGGCCGGCGAAGAACAACCGCCGCAGCGCGCCGCCGAGCGCGTCGTTCTCCGCCGCGCGCGGCCGGTCGTCGATGGTGCTTTGCGCATGGCTCTCGAGCCGCGGCGTGGCGAGGAAGGGCGCGAGCACCGCGGCGCGCAGGCGGCCTTCGGCCACCCAGCGGTTCAAGGCCATGTCGAAGGCCTGCGCCGGCCCATCGGCCAGCGCCTCGCGCAGCAGCGGCGGCAAGGCGCGCAAGCCCTTCGGCGTGGCGAGGTAGGCGACCGCGCCCCAGTTGTAGAGGCCACGCGCATCGAGCACCTCGATGCCGGCGATCGCATCGCGCGGTGCGGCCGGATCGGCGGGCAGCTGCTTCTTCAGCGCCTGCCACAGCGCGAGCAGGCTGTGGGCCGAGGTGTAGGGCAGGCATTCGAGGAACACCAGGTCCCAGTCGGCCAGTTGCGCGAGCGCCTCGGGCCGCAGCAGCGGCGGCAGCGCGCGGCTCAGCAATGCGTCATCTTCCAGCACCAGGAAGAAGCCGTCGGGCGGCGCGCCCTCGAGCGCGCGCGCATGCGAGAGAAAGCAGGCGCGCTCGCCGGCGCTGGTGGCGGCATCGGCGGGCGCCGCGGGCAGGGTGGCCGCGTCGATCGCCTCGAAGCGCGCCACGCCCTCGATGCCGAGCGCGCGCAGCTGCGCTTCCATGGCCGCGCGGCGATCGCCACTGCGTTGCAGATTGATGAAGCAACCGTTCATGATGCGGGGATGAAGCAGGTCCTGCCATTGTCTCCCTTGTCTTTCGCCATCGCGCCGATCGCCGGAGGGCGGACCGCATGATGCTCAGCGTGGTGCTGCCGTTCTACCGCAAGCGCGCGGAGTTCGAGCGCGTGGCCGCGCTCAACGCGCCGTACTGGTCGCGCCCCGGCATCGAGGTGGTGATCGCGCTCGACGAACCGGCCGAGGAACAGGACCTGCTGCAACTGCTCGCGCGCTTCGACACGGTGTGCTGGCGCGTGGTCGTCAACGACCGGCCGCACGGCTGGCGCCCGCCCTGCCGCGCCATCAACGTCGGCGTGCGCCATGCGCGCGGCCGCTTCGTGCTCGTGCATTCGCCCGAGTCGGCCTATGTGGACGACGGGCCCGCGCTGGCGCTGCAGGCCGCGCTGTCGGTCGAGCGCGGCGTGGTGCTGGGCCGCGTGGGCTTCGCGCGCTTCGACGCGGTCGACGGGCCACTGGCCACGTTGGCCGCGCTGTTCGCGCGCCAGGTGCCCGAGGCGCTGTTCCTGCGCACCTTCTACGGTTCGCTGTGCGGCCCGCGCGAGGCCTTCGAGGCGGTCGGCGGCTACGACGAATCGTTCGCCGGCTGGGGCGGCGACGACGACGATTTCCGCGTGCGGCTCGAGATGGCGGGCTGGCGGCTTTCGGCCTGTGCCGAACTGAAGCTGCTGCACCTGTCGTTCGAGACGCGCGACGGCGCCGAGCAGTTCGATCCCGACAACGACTGGCGCAAGTGCACGCCCGCGAAGGCGCGCGCGAACGGCGAGGACTGGGGGCGCGACTTCGCGCGCATCGCCCGTGACGATCCGGCACCGGCCGATGCCGGGGCCATGCGTGCGTGGGGGCAACCCGCGCCCGTGTTCGCGATGGGCTCGCGCCGCCAGTGCGAGCTCTGCGCGCGCATGTTGCACCACGAACCGGCGCCGCACTACTTCTGCCCGCGTTGCAGCGCCGCGCCGCCGCAGCCGCTAGCCTCGCGGCTGCGCATCGTCTGCCTGCTGCAGCTGCGCAACGAGGCGCGGCTGCTCGAAGGCTGCCTCGACCACCTGCGCGACCATGTCGACGGCTTCATCGCGCTCGATGACGGTTCGACCGACGACACCGCGCGGATCCTGCGGCGCGAACCCAAGCTGCTCGAGCTGCTGTCGAACCCGCCGGGCGGCGACTGGAACGAAACGCAGAACAGGCGCCGCCTGCTCGAATGCGCGCAGCGCCATGGCGCGGGCTGGGTGCTGGTCTGCGATGCCGACGAGCGCTACGAGAGCCTGTTCCTGCGGCACCTCGGTGCCATCGTCGATTCGCTGTCCGACACGCCACTGGGTTGCCTCTCGCTCGCCGTGCGCGAACTCTGGGACGCGCCCGACCGCTTTCGCGACGACGGCCCCTGGGGCGCCAAGTCGCGCGTGTGCCTGTTCCGGCTGCCGCGCGAGATCGCCTTCGACGCGGCGCCCGCGCTGCACGGGCCCTGGTATCCCGATGCGGTCGCGCAGCATGGCCGGATGTTCCGCAGCTACTTCCGCCTCTACCACCTGCGCATGATCCGGCGCGAGGACCGCATCGCGCGGCGCGACCGCTACCGGCGCCTCGATCCCGGGCACCGCTGGCAGGCCATCGGCTACGACTACCTGGCCGAGGAGGGGCCGGGACTGCGGCTCGAGAAGATCGCGCCCGATCGCGGCTACGACCTGGGGACCTTGCCGGCCGATCTGCGTCAGGCCGACGGCCCGGCGCTGGCCGCGAGCGAGCGCGCGTAGTCGCCGCGGTAGGTGCGCGTGCCGGTGTGCGTGAGGCGCGAGCGCGTGTCGACGAAGACCTGGCCGCCGATCGATTGCCAGCGGCGGCAGAAGGCGAAGTCCTCGCTGAGGTAGCGGCCGTTGCCGGGCTCGGCCCAGACGTCGAAGAAGCGGTGGTGCGGCCAGGCCGCGGCCGTCTCGTCCTCCATGCGGTCGGGCGTGTAGCGCAGCTCGGGCAGGGCCTGCGCGAGCCGCTCGAACACGGCGCGCTCGATCAGCATGAAGCCGGTGGGCGCATCGAGCACCTCGACGAAGCCGTCGGCATCGATGCGGCCGGCGACCTCGGGCCCCGTGAGGTTGACCGGGAACACCGCGTGCTTGGCCTCGAAGTCTTCGCGCGTGCTGCCCGCGGGCAGCGGCTGCGCGAGGCCGGCGCGCGGCCAGCCGTCGTTCTTCTGCGGATAGGCGCCGGCCACCACCGCGCGGCCGGCCAGCAGCAGGCGCAGCGCGGCCTCGGGCTCGAAGCCGATGTCGGCATCGATCCAGAACAGGTGGGTCCAGCGGCTGTCGGCCATGAACTCGGCCACCAGCCGGTTGCGCGCGCGCGGGATCAGGCTGTCGCCGTCGAGGAAGCGCGTCTGCATCGGAAAGCCGTGGCGCCACGCGAGGTTGACCAGCCCGAGCAGGCTGCGCACGTAGTCGCTGGTCATCGCGCCGCTGTAGCTGGGCGTGGCGATGAAGGGGCGGATGTCTTTCAGGGCGTCGATGGGCAGCATCGTGGTGGAGCAATGGGCGTGTTCATGCGGGCTGCGCATGCCGCCGCGTCGACAGCAGGGCCCGAAGCTTCGCCGGTGCCACCGGCTTCGTCAACAGCGTCGCGCCGCTGTGGCGCAGCCGTTGCAGCGCATCGGGCCCGGTGGCGCCCGAGACCAGCACCGCGAGCGCCTCGGGCTGCAGCCGCTTGGCGGCGTCGATCACGTCCATGCCGTCAGTGTCGCCGGGCAACTGCAGGTCGCACAGCACGGCGTCGTAGGGGATGTCGCCGGTGCCCAGCCGCGCGATCGCCTCGGCGCCGGTGGCCACGCATTCGACCTGGCAGCCCCACTGCTCGAGCAGCGCGCGGCTGCCGTCGAGGATGGCCGGGTCGTCGTCCACCACCAGGCAGCGCAGGCCCGCGAGCGGCGCGGGCGCGGGTGGTGCCGGCTGCGGCGGCGCGATGTCGGCGGCATTGGCCGCGGGCAGGGTCAGCGCGAAGGTGCTGCCGGCGCCGAGCGCCGAGCGCAGCGCGATGCGCGTGCCCAGCAGGGTGGCGATGCGCGCGCAGATCGCGAGGCCGAGGCCGAAGCCGCGGCGGCGGTCGCGCTCGGTGTTTGCCACCTGGTAGAACTCCTCGAAGATGCGCTGCTGGTGGATCGGCGCGATGCCCACGCCGTCGTCGCGCACCTCGATGCGCACGCCGCGCCCGCCGTCGGGGCCGTTGCGCGCGCGGCGCGCGGCCACCAGCACGGTGCCGCCCGCGGGCGCGTGGCGCAGCGCATTGGTCACGAGGTTGCCGACGATGCGCTTGAGCAGCGCCGCGTCGCTGCGCACCGCGAGGCCGCGGTCGCTCCAGCGCAGCCGCACGCGCAGCTCGGTGGCGGTGGCCGCGTGCTGGGCATCGAGCTGGTCGAACAGCGCGGCCAGCGAGACCTTGGCGATGGCCGGCGTGAGCACCTGCGCATCGAGCCGCGAGATCTCGAGCAGGTCGTCGAGCAGCACGCCCATGAACTCGGTGCTCTCCTGCAGCCGCAGCACCGCCGGGCGCTGCGCCTCGCTCGCGCCGGGCAGCAGGCCGTCGATGAACAGGCCCATGGCATGCAGCGGCTGGCGCAGGTCGTGGCTGGCCGCGGCCAGGAAGCGCGCGCGCGACAGCGCGGCCTGCTCGGCCTCGGCCATGCGCTGCAGCGCGACCGCGGTGGCCTCGCGCACGCGCTCCTCGCTGACCTGGCGGTTGTGCTGCAGCCGCTCGGCCAGGCGGTCGATGTCGTGCGCGAGCATGGCCAGTTCGTGCGTGCCGCGCGAGCCGCCCTCGACCACGCCGCAGCGCATCTCGAAATGGCCGGCCTCGAGCGCCGCCACGGTGCGCGACACGCGGCGCAGCGGCCGCGCCACCGTGCGCGCCATGTGGCGCACCGAGGCCCAGGCCGCGAGCAGCGCCACCATCGCGATGCCGATGCCCGCGAGCAGCGAGCGCGTGCGTTCGCGCGAATAGGCGGTGGTGTCGCGGAAGGTCTGGACCAGGCCGACCGGCGTCTCGCCCGCGGCGGTCGAGCCCGCGGGCGCGAAGGCGCTGGCGCGCGAGGCCTCGCGCAGCGTGACCGGCGCGGTGAACATGCGCAGCTGCGCGAGCGAGCCGGCCTTGGGCCCGGCCGTCACGTAGACGCCGGCGCTGTTGCTGATCTCCACGCGCATCACCTGGCCGCCGCGCAGCGCGGCGTTGGCCACGTTCTGCAGCGCGGGCAGGTCGCCGGCATAGAGGCTCAGGTCGGACATCGCCGCCACCTGGCGCGCCACCGCCTGGCCTTCGGCGTCGAAGGCGGCCTCCAGCGTCTGCAGCCGGTTGTGGGTGAACCAGGCGGTGAGCGCGAGCGCCACCGCCACGCAGGGCACCACGCCGAGGCGGAACAGGTCGCGCTGCAGGTTGCCGCGCACCACCAGCGCGCCGGCGGCCAGGCCCGGCGTGGGTGCTTCGGCCGGCGCCGTGGCCGGGCTGGGGTCCGCGCCCTCGGGCGGCCGGGTGGCGCTCATCGCGTGACGGTGAGGCGCTCCGTCAGTTCGCGTTCCTCGGGCAGCCGCAGCCCGAGCCCGCGCGCGACGGTGGGGTTGATGCGCACGGTGGCGGGCGTCGCGGCCTCCACCAGCGGATTGCCTCCGCCGCCCGCGCTGCCGCTGCTCGCGACCTTCTGCGCCAGCAGCCGCGCCTGCTGCGCGAGCTGCGCGGGCGTGGAGACCGCGGCCGCGAGGCCGCCCGAACGCACCAGGCCTTCGCTGGCGCCGAACACCGGCAGGCCGGCGCCGGCACCGGCGCGCAGCACCGACAGCGTGGCGGCCTGGTTGTCGCCGATCAGGTCGGGCAGCACCATCAGCGCATCGCTGCGCGGCACCACGGCACGCAATGCGGTGGCGAGCGAGCGCGCGTCGGGCGCGTATTCCACCTGCAGGTCCCAGCCGCCGCCGGGCTGGACCTGCGCGGCGCGCTGCAGGTCGCGCACCAGCGGTTCGGACTCGGGCGTGGCGACCACGCCGATGCGGTGGCGCTGCGCCGGCAGCACCGCGCCCACCAGCGCGAGCTGGTCGGCCATGGCCGGGTCGCGCAGCAGCACGCCGACGCGGCGGTCGGCGCGGCGCAGCGCGGGGCTGGTGCGCAGGCCTTCGTAGTCGAGCCGGCTCAGCATCGCGAGCACCAGCGGTTCCTGGCCCGGGCGCTCGATGGCGGCGCGCGCGGCCACCGCGCCCACCGCCATGGTCAGCGAGCCGCCCTCGGCGCTCGAGATCGAGGACCGCATGCTGCGCGTGCGCACGCCGACGTTGACGTCGCCGGGCTCGGCCGCCGCGTTGTCGGGCACGCCGGTCGAACCGGGCGCGAGCCGCACCAGCTCGAAGCGGCTCGCGGGGTCCAGCCCCTGGCGCAGCTGCTGCACGAACTCGGCATGCGCGGCGAGGTCGTCGCCCATCAGCACCGTGAAGCCGGCGGCCGGGCACAGCGCGGCGCCCAGCAGCGCGGCGCAGGCCAGCCACGCGCGGGCGGCACCGCGCAGCAACCGGGTCGTGCAGTGGATCGGGGGAGAGGTTTTCGCGGCGACGGACATGAAGGCTTCTGCCACAAGGGGCGATGGCTCAATGTACGGAAGGGCCCTGCTTCGCGCGATAAGGCGGAGGGCTTATGCCCGCGGCGCGCACCCTGCGGGGCTGTGAGGAAGTTCACGTGCCGACGGCCGCTTGGCCTATCTCCGATGGCGTATCGCCACCGAAGACCGTTGTCCGGAGCGTGTTCTCAGGCCTGCACGGCCTGCATCGCGGCCGTGCGCTGCGCCATGATCGCCTGGCGCAGCACGCGCGGCGACACCGGCTTGTAGAGCACGGTGATGCCCGCGCTCTGCACCTCGCGCAGGCGGTCGGGCTTGGTCTCGCCGGTGACCAGCAGGCGCGCGGTGCCGGTGCCGATGCCGCGCGGATGACGCTCGAGCGCGGCGATCACGTCGAGGCCGTTGTCGCCGCCCTGCAGCAGCAGGTCGCTGACCACCACGTCGGGCGGCACGGGCCAGGTGTCGGCCATGGCGAGCGCCTCGGCGCGGGTCTGCGCGGCCAGCACCGAGGCGCCCCAGTTCGACAGCACCACGGTCAGGCCTTCGAGGATGGTGCGCTCGTCGTCGATCACCAGGATGCGCAGGCCCTCGAGGCAGCGCTCGTCGTTCTCGGGCACGTGCGGCGCGGTCACGGCCGGCGCGGGCAAGGCGGCCGGCGCCGAGCGCACCAGCACCCGCACGCAGGTGCCCTTGTTGAGGCGCGAACTCAGTTCCACGCGCGTGTTGAGCAGCTCGGCCAGCCGCTGCACCGTGGCCAGGCCCAGGCCCATGCCGCGCGTGCCGCGCGAGGCCTGGCGGCCCGAGGGCTCGACCTGGTAGAACTCCTCGAACACCCGCGCCTGGTGCTGCTGCGCGATGCCCACGCCGGTGTCGACCACGTCGATGCGCACGCCGCGGCCGCGCTTGCGCGCGCCGATCAGCACGCCGCCCTCGAGCGTGTGGCGCAGCGAGTTCGACACCAGGTTGTTGAGGATGCGCGACAGCATCACGTAGTCGCAGCGCACCCACAGGTCGGTCTTGCGCGCCACCAGCCGCAGGCCCTGCTGCTCGGCCACCGGGCGGAAGTTGCGGCTGATCTCGTCGAACAGCCGGTCGAGCGGGAAATCGACCCACTGCGGCTGCAGCACGCCGGCGTCGAGCTGCGAGAGGTTCAGCAGCTCGGAGAACAGCCGGTCGAGCGAGTCCACGCATTCGCGGATGTGGCCGATGCGCTGCAACCGCAGCGGATCGGTCTCGCCGTTGGCCAGGCCGTCGGAGAACAGCGTGAGCGCATGCAGCGGCTGGCGCAGGTCGTGGCTGGCGGCGGCCAGCAGGCGCGTCTTGGCCTGGCTCGCGACCTCGAGCTGCTGGTTCTTGCGCGCCAGCTCGGCCGTGGCCTCGGTGATGCGGCTCTGCAGCAGCCGGTGGCTCTCGGCGAGCGCGCGCGCGGCCTCGTTGAAGCCGCGCTGCAGGTGCTGCACTTCGGAGGTGCCCTCGATCGTCACGCTCGCGGCCTCGCCGGCACCGAGCCGGTCGACCGCCTTGCCGAGCGCGCGGATCGGCTCGCTGATGCGGCGCGCCGCCCACCAGCCGGCCAGGCCCACGCCCACCAGGCTGGCGCCGAGCACCAGCACCACGTTGAGCCAGACCGAGCGGCGCGCGTTCTGCACCGCGCCGAGGCTGATCTCGACCATCACCTTGCCGCTGGTGCGGCCGTCGTCGCCCACGATCGGCACCACCACCTGCAGGCCCTCGCCGCGCGCGCGGTCCATGGTTTCGGAGTTGGCCACGATCTCGCCGTCGTCCGACCAGATCTGCACCTGCTGCACATGCGGCTGGTAGGTGCCCGACTGCGCGGTGCGCTGCAGCGCGCGCCGGTCCATGCGCACGATCGGCGCCTGCGCCACCGTGGCCACCTGCAGCGCCACCGTCTGCGCATTGGCGCGCATCAGCTCGGTGAGGTTGTCCAGGTGCTGGCGCGTGAGCACCGTGATCGCCACCAGCGTCGCCGCCATGGCCGGCAGCATCGCCAGCAGGATCAGCTGCTGCGCGAAGGTGAGCCGCGCCAGGCCGCGGACGACGGCGAAGTTCCAGTTCATGGACGCGGGAAATGCATGGCGGCCGAGCCTACGGAGGCCTTGCAGGGCAGGGAAGACGGGAAAAACATCACGAAAACTGCTTCTGGTTGATATCTAATGGCGTCCGCTTCGCCATGGTAGGGCCTGTTAACCCTATTCAAGGGGTCGCGAAGCTTGCCATAGCCCGCCCATCAAGGCGCGCGACGCCGCGTGTGCGTCCGCACACGCAAGGAGCGCAACGCCGAGGGGCGGGCTATGGCAAGCTTCCCTCCGGGTTGCCCCGCAAAGGGACCGTCTGCGGCGTTGCCCGCGCTTGCAAGGCATCAGCCTTGCTGCGCGCGGGCGCCTTGCATCCGGTCCCTTTGCGGGGCAACGCAACCCCTTGAATAGGGTTAACAGGCCCTTAGACCGGCCGGTTCGTCACGGCCTCTCTCGTCCGTCCAAATATGCCGGCTTTCCTGCGCTGTTCCCAAGGCCTCTCCGAGCCCACCGGTATCCGTCGGCCTCGCTGGTCGCGCTGGCTGGCGGCGGCGCTGCTGGGTGCCTCGCTGCCGTTCGCGGCGCTGGCGCAGACCCCGGCCCCGCCCTCGCTGCCCTCGCTCTCGACCATTCCCCCCTCGACCCAGTCCACGCCGGCCCAGACCGTCAAGGGCGGCTTCACGGCCGCCGGCGGCCATGGCGCCGAGGCCGCGCCGATGCGCTTCGGCATCCTGCCGCTGGGCGGCGCCTTCGAATCGCGCAGCGACTGGGATCCGCTTTTGGCCGAGCTCAGCCGCGCGCTCGGCCGGCCGGTGGCGGTGCTCTCGGTCAATTCCTACGAGGCGCTCGAGCAGGCGATCCAGCGCGACGACGTCGACATGGCCTTCCTGTCGGGCAAGATGGCGCTCGACGCCGTGAGCCAGCGCCGCATGAAGGTGGTGGCGCAGGTGGTGCGGCACGACGGCCTGCCCGGCTACCGCGCGCTGCTGCTGGCGCGCAAGGCGCCGCCGTTCAACACGCTGGCGGGCCTCTTGGCCGACCCCGAGCGCTGGCGCCTCGCGCGCGGCGAGAAGCAGTCGGTGTCGGGCTTCATCGTGCCGCAGCTGCAATTCTTCCTGCCCAACCACATCGCCATGGAGACCCGCTTCGCGAGCGAGGTGGTGGGCACGCACCAGGTCACGGCGCTGGCCGTGGCCAACAACGAGGCCGACGTCGCCACCAACAACACGGCCGACTTCGAGCGCTTCAAGCTGCGCTTCCCGGCCGAGGCCGGCCGGCTGCAGGTGCTGTGGGAGTCGGAGCTGATCCCGCATGCGCAGATCGTGATGCGGCGCGACTATCCACCCGAGCTGCGCCAGCGCGTGCAGGCCTTCCTCGTGGCCTACGGCCGCGCCAAGGGGCCGCGAGGCGATGCCGAGCGCGTGGTGCTGAAGTCGCTGCACGACCTCGCGGGCTTCGTGCCGGCCGACAACAGCTCGCTGCTGCCCGCGGCCAAGCTGGCCTACCAGCTCGCCACCCAGAACGCCAAGACCGCGCAATGGGTCAACGATGCCGCGCGCCAGGCGCGCCTGCAGCGGCTGGACAGCGGCTATGCCGAGCAGGTCGGCGTGCTGAAGGACGTCTCGCCTTGATCGCCTGGCTGCGCGCCGCGTGGCTGGCGGTGCTGGCCGTGGCGGCCTGCGCCGCGGTGCCGGCCGCGCAGGCCACGCAGCCGGAGCCCGTCAAGGCGATCCGCTTCGGCGTGCTGCCGCTGGGCGGCGCGGTCGAGTCGCGCGCGCTGTGGACGCCGCTGCTGGCCGACCTCGGCCGTTCCATCGGCGTGCCGGTGAGCGCCTACTCGGTGTCCTCGTACGAGGAGCTCGACCGCGCCATCGGCCGCGACGAGATCGACATGGCCTTCCTGTCGGCCAAGATGGCGCTCGATGCCGTGACCCAGGGCCGCATGAAGGTGATCGCGCAGATCGCGCGCCGCCCCGGCATGCCCGAGCACCGCGCCGTGCTGCTGATGCGCAAGGCGCCGCCCTTCAACAGCCTCGAGGCGCTGCTCGCCAGGCCCGAGTCATGGCGGCTCGCGCGCGGCGACAGCCGCTCGGTGACCGGCTTCCAGGTGCCGCAGAGCGAGCTGTTCCTGCCGAACCACATCGTGATGGAGACGCGCTTTCGCAGCGAGATCGTCGACACCCACCAGGCCACCGCGCTGGCCGTGGCCAATGGCGATGCCGACGTCGCCACCAACAACAGCACCGACTTCGAGCGCTTCCGCGAGCAGTTCCCGGTCGAGGCCGAGCGGCTGCAGGTGGTGTGGGAGTCGCAGCCGCCGCCGGGCGCGCCGATGGTGGTGCGGCGCGGCTGGCCGCCCGAGTTCCAGGCCCGGCTGCAGTCCTTCCTGACCAACTACGGCCAGGGCAAGGGGCCGCGCGCCGATGCCGAGCGCGAGGTGCTCAAGACCTTGCGCGCCGGCTTCGGCTATGCGGCGGCCGACGACAGCGCGCTGCTGCCGCAGGCCCGGCTCGACCGCCAGCTCGGCCGCCAGCGCGCGATGGCCGCGCAGTGGGTCAACGATGCCGCGCGCGAGCAGCGGCTGCAGCGCATCGAGAAGGTCTACGCCGACCAGGTGCGCATGCTCGGCGGCACGCCCGCGCGCTGACGCGCCGAGGCCGCGCGTCCGTTTCGCGGCGCCATCCCCATCGCTTTCGAGCCCGCATCGGGCCCGCGTCTACTCCCTTCGCCGTACGTCCTCGCGCGCCGCCTATGCCGTTAGCTAGGCCTTAAGGCGGATTTGCCCACGACTTCGCGCGCCGGAAACTCACCGCTTCTTACAGGCAGCCCTTGCCGTTGACGGAGTGCGAGCGGATGAGTTGGCGAACAAAAGTGGTCTGGAGCGAGGGGATGCTGCTGCAGCCCCAGCACCTGCAGCAGAGCGAACGACATGCCGATCACGCGCGGCACGTGCTGCTGCGCTCCACCACGCCCTATGCCTGGGGCTTCGCCGAACTGGAGATCGACCAGGCCGCGCTGACGCTGGGCAAGCTGGCGCTGGTGCGCGCGGTGGGCGTGTTCGGCGACGGCACGGTGTTCGACATGCCGGCGGTCGATCCGCTGCCCGAACCGATCGACATCCCCCAGACCATGCGCGACGAGGCCGTGGTGCTGGCGCTGCCGCTGCGCCGCGCCGGGGCGCGCGAGGCCGATGCCGAGGAGTACGAGGAGCTGGTGCGCCACCGCGTGCTCGAGTCCGACGTGCCCGACTCCAACACCGCGGGCGAGCGCACCGCGATGCTGCAGCTGGGCCAGCTCCACACGCGGCTGATGCGCGCCAGCGAGGCCACCGATGCCTGGACCACGCTGGGCGTGGCGCGCGTGGTCGAGCGCCGCGTCGACAACCAGGTGCAGCTCGAGCGCGCGATGCTGCCGCCGCTGCTCGACGTGGCCGGCCACGCGGTGATCCGCGCCTGGCTCGACGAGCTGCTGGGCCTGCTGCGCCAGCGCGGCGAGGCGCTGGCCGGGCGCATGACGCAGGGCGGCACCGGCGGCGTGGCCGAGATCGCCGACTTCATGCTGCTGCAGACCGTGAACCGCAACGAGGCGGTGTTCGCCCATCTCGCGAAGAGCGCGATGCTGCATCCGCAGCGCTTCTTCGAGCAGGCGCTCGGCCTGGCCGGCGACCTCGCGAGCTTCCGCGACTCGCGCCGGGTGGCGCGCTTCGGTCCCTACATCCACGACGACCTCGCGCTGAGCTTCCGGCCGCTGATGGACGACCTGCGCCGCAGCCTGTCGATGGTGCTCGAGCAGTCGGCGATCCGCATCGACCTGCACGACCGCAAGCATGGCGTGCGGGTGGCGGTGATCAGCGACGTCGAGCTGCAGCGCAACGCGGTCTTCGTGCTCGCGGTCAATGCGCACATGCCCAGCGAGGCGCTGCGCGCGCGCTTCCCGACGCAGGTCAAGATCGGCCCGGTCGAGCGCATCCGCGACCTCGTCAACCTCGCGCTGCCGGGCGTCACGCTGACGCCGATGCCGGTGGCGCCGCGCCAGATCCCGTTCCATGCGGGCGCGAACTACTTCGAGCTCGAGACCCGCAACAGCGACCTCTGGCGCCAGCTCGAGCAGTCGGGCGGCGTCGCGATGCACATCGCGGGCGACTTCCCGGGCCTCGACCTCGCGTTCTGGGCGATCCGTGGCTAGCCATCGGCACAGGACGGAAAAACCATGACCACACCCGACCCCTTCGCCGCCTTCGAGTCCGAGCGCACGGTCATCAAGCCCAAGCCGCGCACGCCGGCCAATGCGCCGGCGGCCTCGGCCGCGCCGGCGCCTTTCTTTCCCGCCACCGATCCCACGCCGGTGGCCGACCT
This sequence comes from Variovorax sp. PDC80, assembly GCF_900115375.1. Taxonomy (NCBI): domain Bacteria; kingdom Pseudomonadati; phylum Pseudomonadota; class Betaproteobacteria; order Burkholderiales; family Comamonadaceae; genus Variovorax; species Variovorax sp. PDC80. The sequence goes on from NZ_FOWG01000011.1 coordinate 282,576, forward strand.
CGGCGAGCTCGGCCTGCTCAATCCGCTGGTGTCGGCGGCCGGCAAGCTGCTGGTGCTGATCGGCAAGCTGCGCAACCTGGTGCAGCCGCCCAACGTGCCGGCGCTGCGCGCCTCGACCGCCGAGGCCGTCAACCAGTTCGACCAGAACGCGCGCCGCGCGGGCGTGAGCAACGAATCGGTGCTGGCCGCGCGCTACGTGCTGTGCACCGCGCTCGACGAGGCGGTGGCCAACACGCCCTGGGGCGTGCAGGCCGGCTGGAACAAGCAGAGCCTGCTGGTGCAGTTCCACAACGAGACCTGGGGCGGCGAGAAGGTGTTCCAGCTGCTGGCCAAGCTCGCGCAGGACGTGCCCACGCACCGCCAGCTGCTCGAGCTGATCTACAGCGTGCTGGCGCTCGGCTTCGAGGGCCGCTACCGCGTGGTCGACAACGGCCGCGCGCAGCTCGACTCGGTGCGCCAGCGGCTGGCCGACCTGATCGCCAAGGACCGCCCCGCGGTCGAGCCCGAGCTCTCGCCGCACTGGCGCGGGCAGGGCGCGGGCACGGTGCGGCTGCGCGAGTCGCTGCCGCTGTGGGTGTTCGCGGCCGGCTTCGCGCTGCTGCTCGCGCTGGCCTGGTTCGGCCTGCGGCTCACGCTCAACTACCGCTCCGACACCACCTACTCGGCGCTGTCGAGCCTGCGCGTGCCCAACATCCAGATCGCGCCGCCGGCCGCGCCGGCCAAGACGCCGCGGCTCGCGCGCTTCCTCGAGCCCGAGATCAAGCAGGGCCTGGTCACCGTGACCGACGAGGCCGACCGCAGCGTGGTGCGCTTGCGCGGCGACTCCTTCTTCAGCTCGGGCAGCGCCGACCCGATGGCTCAGTCGCTGCCGGTGCTGCGCCGCATCGGCCAGGCGCTGGCCGAGGTCAAGGGCGAAGTGCTGATCACCGGCCACTCCGACAACCAGCCGATCCGCTCGCTGCGCTATCCGTCGAACTGGCACCTGTCGGCCGCGCGCGCCGACGCCGTCAAGGGCGCGCTGTCGACGCTGGTCGATCCGGCGCGCATGCGTTCCGACGGCAAGGCCGATGCCGAGCCGGTCGCGCCCAACGACTCGCCCGCCAACCGCGCGCGCAACCGCCGCGTCGAGGTGGTGCTGCTGACCGAGCCCGAGCGCCTGGCGTCGGCGCCCGCCGCCGCCGCGCCGCCTGCGCCGTCGCCCGCCACGGGAGCGACCAAATGATCAAGAAAATCTTCGGCTTCCTGTTCAGCCCGCTGCTGCTGACGCTGCTCGCGCTGATCGTCGTCGCGCTGCTGATCTGGTGGATCGGCCCGCTGGTGAAGATCGGCGCGCTGGCGCCGCTCGAGAGCGAGACCACCCGCGCCATCGTCATCGGCGTGATCGTGCTGCTGGTGCTGCTGCGCGCCATCTACCGCCGCTGGCGCGCGCGCCGCGCCAGCCAGCACCTGACCGACGGCCTGATGAAGGCGCCCGCGGCCAAGGCCGGCACGCCGGTGGCCGGCGAGCAGCAGATCCTCGACACGCGCTTCAACGAGGCCGTGGCCACGCTCAAGCAGATGAAGCTGCACGCGGCCGGCAAGAAGCCCGGCTGGCGCGACTGGCTCTCGATCTCGGGCGGCAGCTACCTCTACGACCTGCCCTGGTACGTGTTCATCGGCGCGCCGGGCGCGGGCAAGACCACCGCGCTGGTCAACTCGGGCCTGTCGTTCCCGCTGGCCGAGAAGTTCGGCCCCGGCGCCATCCGCGGGGTGGGCGGCACGCGCAACTGCGACTGGTGGTTCACCGACGAGGCCGTGCTGATCGACACCGCGGGCCGCTACACCACGCAGGACAGCCACCAGTCGGAGGACAAGAACGCCTGGGAAGGCTTCCTCGGCCTGCTCAAGAAGGTGCGCCCGCGCCGGCCGCTCAACGGCGTGTTCCTCACCGTCAGCGTCGGCGACCTGCTGAGCCAGGGCCCCGAGGCGCGCTCGCAGCTCGCGGCCTCGATCCGCGCGCGCCTGCTCGAGCTCGACGGCAAGCTCACGACGCGGTTGCCGGTCTACGTGCTGGTCACCAAGAGCGACCTGCTGTACGGCTTCACCGACTACTTCGACGACCTCGGCAAGGAGCAGCGCGCGCAGGTGTTCGGCTTCACGCTGCCGCCCGAGGAGAACCAGCAGGTCGACGAGAAGGGCCTGTCGACCGCGTTCCAGCGCGAGTTCGCGCTGCTGCACCACCGCGTCAACGACGGCCTGATCGCGCGCATGCAGCGCGAGACCGACGGCACGCGGCGCGCGGCGATCTTCGGCTTCCCGGCGCAGTTCGGCTCCATCGGCCCGCTGCTGTCGGACCTGCTCGACCAGGTCTTCACCGGCTCGCGCTTCACCCAGCCGCCGTGGGTGCGCGGCGTGTACTTCACCAGCGGCACGCAGGAAGGCAGCCCGATCGACCGCGTGATGGGCAGCCTGTCGCGCAGCTTCGGCATCGAGCGCGCGATGCTCGCGCCGCAGAAGTCGAGCGGGCGCAGCTACTTCCTCACCACGCTGCTGCGCGAGGTGGTGTTCCCCGAGCAGCGCCTGGCCGGCGCCGACGTCAAGCTCGAGCGCCGCCGCCACACGCTGCGCTTCGCGGCCGTGGCCGCGATGACGCTGCTCACGGTGGGCCTGCTCGCGGCCTGGGGCTACAGCACGCTGCGCAACATGGACTACCTGAAGTCGGTCGAGGCGCGCGTCGAGCCGGCCAAGCAGAACCTGGCCGCGCTGCCGGCGCGCGTGCAGAACCTGGTCGAGGTGGCACCGGTGCTGCAGAACCTGCGCGACATCTGGCGCACCCCCGAGAACCGCCTGGGCGACGAGCCGCTGGCCATGACCCTGGGCCTCTACCAGGGCGACAAGCTCGATGCCGCCGCCATGCTGGTGCACCAGCGCGCGCTCAACGAGGCCTTCCTGCCGCAGATCGCCAAGCGGCTCGAGGACCAGCTGCGCACCGCGCAGAAGGACAACCTCGAGTACACCTACGAGGCGCTCAAGAGCTACCTGATGCTCTACCAGCCCGAGCACTTCGATCCCGAGGCGCTCAAGGCCTGGATCACGCTCGACTGGTCGCGCAGCCTCGACCGCGGCATTCCCGAGGACCAGCGCAAGCAGCTCGAGGACCAGCTCGACGTGCTGATCGCGCAGGGCCCGCCGCGCTCGCCGCTCAAGGTGGACGAGAACCTGGTGCGCAGCGTGCGCGCCGTGCTCGCGAGCTATCCGCTCGAGCAGCGCGTGTTCAGCCGCCTGAAGCGCCAGCGCGCCTCGCGCGACATCCCGGCCTTCAGCGTGGCGCAGGCCACCGGTCCCTCGGGCCCGCTGGTGTTCGAGCGCATCAGCGGCAAGCCGCTGACCGAGGGCGTGCCCGGCATGTTCACCTACGACGGCTACCACAAGCGCTTCCAGAACGAGGTGGTGGTGCTGACCGGCCTGCTCGCGCAGGAGGACCCGTGGGTGCTGGGCCAGGACCGCAGCACCGCCGACCGGCTGCGCGACGCGGCCGCGCTCGGCGAGCTCACCGACCGCGTGCGCCGGCTCTACCTGGCCGAGTACGTCAAGCAGTGGGAGGCGCTGCTGGCCGACGTGCGGCTGATCCGCGTCACCGGCCTCGACAAGAACATCGAGACCGCGCGCATCCTCTCGGGCGTGGATTCGCCGCTCGCGAACTTCCTGCGCGCCGTGGTCAAGCAGACCACGCTGATTCCCGCCGCCGACGCTAGCAAGGACGTGGTGAGCAAGGCCTCGGAGACCGTGCGCAACACGCGCAAGGGCCTCGAGGACCTGTTCGGCGGCGACCCCGGCCGCCAGGTCGCGCCCGGCAAGCGCATCGAGAGCATCGTCGACGACCGCTTCGAATCGCTGCGCCGCCTCGTCACCGCCGGCGGCCCGAACCAGCCGGCACCGATCGACGACGCGCTCAAGCTGTTCAACGAGGTCTACGTCTACCTCAACGCCGTCGACACCGCGGTCAAGGGCCGCACCTCGCCGCCGCCCGGCGACGTGGCCGGCAAGCTCAAGTCCGATGCCGGCCGCCTGCCCGAGCCGGTGCGCAGCATGATCGAGAACCTGAGCCAGACCGGCGCCACGCAGGCCCAGGTGGCCGAGCGCGGCAACCTGAGCCAGGACCTGCGCCCCGTGGCCGAGTTCTGCGCGCGCGCCATCGCGGGCCGCTATCCCTTCGTGCAGAGCAGCAAGCGCGACGTGCTGCCCGAGGACTTCGGCCAGATGTTCGGCGCCGGCGGCCTGATGGACGACTTCTTCCAGAAGCGGCTGGCCGCCCTGGTCGACACCAGCACGCGGCCGTGGCGCTACAAGCCCGTGGCCGAGCGCGGCGCCATCACCACGCAGGCGCTGGCGCAGTTCGAGCGCGCGGCGCGCATCAAGGAGATCTTCTTCCGCGGCGGCGGGCGCGGCCCGTCGATGCGGCTCGATTTCAAGCCGGTGGAGATGGACGCGAGCATCACGCAGTTCATCCTCGACGTCGACGGCCAGCTGGTGAAGTACGCGCACGGCCCCGTGGTGCCGATGGCGGTGCAGTGGCCCGGCCCGAAGGGCAGCAACCAGGTGCGCGTGCAGGTGAGCCCGCCCTCGGCGACGGGCAGCTCGGGCTCGGCGGTCGATGGGCCGTGGGCGCTGTTCCGCACGCTCGACGACGGGCAGCTCGAGGCCGGCGACGCGCCCGAGAAGTTCTTCATCACCTTCCAGGTCGGCAACCGGCGCACCCGCTTCGAGGTGACGACCAACAGCGTGCAGCACCCGATCCGGCTGAAGGAACTGCGCGAGTTCTCGTGCCCGGAGGGCTTGTGAACCTCGCCTCGTCCCCGTTGTTCGCTTCCACGCAATTGCCGGGATGGTTCGGCAAGTTGCCGGGGATGGGGGACTTCGCGCATCGCCGCTTGCCCGAATCGTTTCGGGAGGTGTGGGATGCGTGGCTGCAGCGCGGGCTCGCCCGGTTGCGGGATCGGCATGCGGACTGGACTTCGCATTACCTCGAGGCGCCGGTGTGGTGCTTCGTGCTCGGGCCTCGGGTGGCGGGGGAGCGGGGGTGGATCGGGGTGTTGATGCCTTCGGTCGATGGGGTGGGGCGGTACTTTCCTTTCACCGTGGCGGTGGAGTTGGAAGACCCGCTGCTCTCTGAGCTCGAGGGGGCTGCGTTGGTGGCTGCCTTGCGGTGGTGGGGGGTGGCTACGCAGGCTGCTTTGGAAGGGTTGGAGTTGGATCTGGATGCGGCTCGGTTTGATGCTGCGTTGGCTCGGTTGTTTGGTGCTTCTGGTTCGGATGCTTCGTCTTCTGAAGGGGCGTTGGCTTTGCCTTTGGAAGGGGCCTCTTTGTGGATTGGGGATCCTTCCGTTGAAAGTGGGCTGCGGATGGTTTGCGTTGGGCTGCCGATGGATTTGCAGTTCGAGGCGCTGTTTCTTGGGGGAGGGGAGTGAGCTTTGTCTTCCTCTGATTGTTTTTTTGAGGGTGTCGGCCGGGATTTCGCCCCGGCGGGCGAGTTACTTTCTTTTGCTTCGCCAAAAGAAAGTAACCAAAGAAAAGGCGACCCCACTGTCTGTGTCCCTCCGCTTCGCTACGGGCAACCTGCGGTGCTCGGAGAAAGCGGGGGTCCGCAGAACTCGCTCCACTTCGTTGCGCTCAGACAGCTGCGGCCCTTATCCCGCTTTCTCCTGCGCTCCTCGGCACAGCCAGAGGGGATTAGGGTCAACGCGCCGTGGCGCGTCCTTGTGTGGGGTGCTGGGATGCGTAGGCCCTGGATCTTTCACCAAGGCCGAGCAACGCGAAGGCCGGTTGGGTCTTGGTGGCCGAGCGCAGCGACGGCCCGAACCACCCCTCTGGCTGCGCCGAGGAGCGCAGCGTTTCGCGGACAAGGGCTCGCAGCTGTTTGAGCGAAGCGAGTTCTGCGAGACCCCGCGAAACGCGAGCACCGCAGGTTGCCCGTAGCGAAGCGAAGGGTCGCAGACAGTGGGGTCGCCTTTCTTTGCTTACTTTCTTTGGCGAGACAAAGAAAGTGAGCCGCCCGCCGGGGCGGGACCCGGCCGACAGCCTCCCGCCAGGAGCAAGCCCCGAAGAGGCCCGGAGGACCCGATGACCGAAGAAACCAAACCCGAAGGCAACGACGACCGCACCCGAGTCGTCCCCCGAACCACGCCCCTGGACGACAGCGCCACAGTCATCACGTCCGGCCAGCCCACGCGCACCAACAGCCCGTTGTTCGCCCCCACGAACCCCCCGACAAACCCGGCCACGGGCCCATCCCAAGGAACACCCCACGAAGCCGGCCTCCTCCCCGTAGGCAGCCGCCTCGCAGAATTCGAGATCACCCGAGTCATAGGCCAAGGCGGCTTCGGCGTCGTCTACGAAGCCTGGGACCACACCCTCGAACGCGTCGTAGCGATCAAGGAATACCTCCCTTCCTCCCTCTCCACCCGCCAGGGCGACGGCAGCGTAGTCCCCCTCTCGGAACGCCACCGCGAAACCTTCGACCTCGGCATGCGCAGCTTCATCAACGAAGCCCGCCTGCTCGCCCAGTTCGACCACCCCTCGCTGCTCAAGGTCTACCGCTTCTGGCAGGAGCGCGGCACCACCTACATGGTGATGCCCTTCTACCGCGGCGACACCCTGCGCCAGGCGCTGGTGTCGATCCCCGCGGGCGTCGACGAAGCCTGGCTGGTGCGCATCATGGATGGCGTCACGCAGGCGCTCGGCGTGATGCACGGCGCCAACTGCTACCACCGCGACATCGCGCCCGACAACATCATCCTGCTCGAAGGCTCGGGCCGGCCGGTGGTGCTCGACTTCGGCGCGGCGCGGCGCGTGATCACCGACAAGACGCAGGCGATCACGGTGATCCTCAAGCCGGGCTACGCGCCGATCGAGCAGTACGCCGAGATGCCTGACATGTCGCAGGGCGCATGGACCGACGTCTATGCGCTCGCGGCCGTGATGCACGTGGCCGTGTGCGGCCGCGCGCCGCCGCCGTCGGTGGCGCGCCTCCTGTCCGACAGCTACGTGCCGCTCGCGGGCAACGAGATCCTGCGCCAGCGCTACAGCCCGCAGTTGCTCGCGGCGATCGACGCCGGGCTCGGCGTGCGGCCCGAGGCGCGGCCGCAGTCGATGGCCGAGCTGCGCGCGGCGCTCGGGCTCGAGACCAGCCAGAGCATCGCGCCGCCCGCGCATCCCTCGCAGCATTCGCGCGGCACGTCGGCGGCACCGGGGCCGAACAGCCGCAGCGGCGGTGGCGGCAAGACCGTGGTGCTGCCGCCCGCGCCGGCACCGTCGGCGGGTGCGCGCCCGGGCGGCAACAAGACGGCCGTGGCGCTGGTCTCGGTGGCGCTGCTCGCGGCCGCGGCCGGCGGTGGCTGGTGGTGGTTCCAGGGCCGTGGCCATGGCGACACGCCGCCGCCGATCGCGAGCGCGCCGCCGCCGCCCGGCGGCGACACGCAGCAGGTCGCGCAGACACCGCCGCCCCCGCCACCGCCACCGCCCGCGCCGGCGCCATCGCCGCGCACGCCGCTCGAATCGCTGCAGTCGCTGGCCGGCGGTGCCGCGGCCGGCTTCGAGGTCACGGCCTCGGCCAGGAAGCCCGAGGTGGCGATCGGCAAGGACAAGCTGGCCTTCGAGGTGCGCAGCAAGCGCGACGGCTTCGTCTACGTGTTCCTGCTGTCCAGCGGCGGCGAGATGTTCCTGCTGTTCCCGAACCTGCTCGACAAGTACAACAAGATCACCGCCGGCAGCCCCCTCGCGCTGCCGCGTGCCTCGTGGCCGATGGAGGCCGGTGGGCCCGCCGGGACCAACCAGTTCGCGGTGCTCGTCAGCGAGCACGAGCGCGACTTCGGTGCCTCCGGCGTGCAGAACGAGGGCGTGTTCCCGCAGTTCCCGCTGCCGGTGCTCGCGGCCCTCGAGACCACCCGCGGCAGCGGACCTTCCCCCCTGCTGGGCAAGCCGGTATGCGCGCCCAACACCCCCTGCAACGACGTCTATGGCGTCGCCAATTTCAAAATCGTCGAGAAGTAATCGTCTGTAGAGCGTGACCCGACGGGCCACCTTTCCACGAAGGAGATCTTCACCATGAACAAGCACCTGCCGGCCCTCGCGCCGACGCCCGCGCCGGCCCTGCACCGGGCCGCCGTGGCAGCCGCGACTGCCGCCGCCGCCTTCCTCGCGGGCTGCGCCGTGCCGCCGCCCGCCGCGACCGAGACGCCCGCCGCCAGCACCGACACGGCCGCGGCGGCGCCCGCGCCCGCCCCGGCGCCGCGCCCGCCCTCGAGCGGCAGCGTGGCCGGCCAGGCGCGCACCTTCTCGACCCAGCTCGCCACCTACACCGCGGTCGGCTTCGATGCCGTGCCGGGCTGGACGCGCGACGACTTCGCCGAGAGCTGGCCCGCCTTCCTCGGCAGCTGCAAGGTGCTCAACGGCCGCGGCACCGAATGGAAGTCGGTCTGCGATCGCGCGGTCAAGGTCGACGGCAAGAGCAATCCCTCGATCCGCAACTTCTTCGAGACCGAGTTCTCGGTCTACCAGATCCGCGACGACGACCGCCGCCCCGACGGCGTGGTCACGGGCTACTTCGAGCCCGAGATCCAGGGCAGCCGCAGCTACGCGCCGCCGTTCATCTATCCGGTGTACGGCCAGCCCGAGGACATGCTGTTCGCCGACGCGCGCAAGCTGCCCGCGGGCGACGGCACCGTGGCCGCGCGCGTGCAGGGCCGCAACGTGGTGGTGCAGACCGGCCTGAGCACGCGCGACATGGGCGCGCCGGGCCTCTATGCGCTCGACCTCTCGGGCATCGTGCGCGACACGCTCGACCGCAAGGTGCGCCTGCGCGTCGAGGGCAAGCAACTGCTGCCGTACTACACGCGCGAGGAGATCGAGACCAAGGGCGCGCCCAACGCCAAGGTGCTGGCCTTCGTCTCGAGCGCCACCGCGCTCTACGAGATGCAGATCCAGGGCTCGGGCCGCATCCGCCTGGCCAGCGGCGAGATGATCCGCGTCGCCTACGCCGAGCAGAACGGCCAGCCGTTCCGGCCCACGCTGGCGCAGGCCGCCAACGGCAAGCCGCGCAGCCCGGTCAAGGTGCGCGGCTCGTCGATCGAGCTCGACCTCGACGACGGCGACGACGACGATGCCGGCAACGTCTCGACCACCATCCGCACGCGCGGCTTCACGCTGGCGCGGCCCGCCACCAGCGGCGCGGTGATGGTGCCCGGCCGGCGCGCGGCCGGCCCGGTGGCCGGCACCGGCATCAAGGACCCGAGCTACGTGTTCTTCAAGGAGGCGACCACGCCCGGCGGCCCGGTGGGCGCCTTCGGCGTGCCGCTGTCGGCCGGCCGCTCGATCGCGGTCGATCCGCGCAGCACGCCGCTCGGCTACCCGGTGTTCGTCTCGACGCGCACGCCCGGCAGCGGCGCGCCGATGCAGCGGCTGACCATCGCGCAGGACACCGGCGGCGCGATCCGCGGCGCGGTGCGGGCCGACTATTTCTTCGGCAACGGCCAGCAGGCCGCGACCAATGCGCGCCGCATGAAGGAACGCGGCCAGCTCTGGATCCTGCTGCCGCGCGGCCTGGCGGTGGCGAGCGCCGCCGTGTCCTCGGCGATCCGCACGCGCGGCGCGCCGGTCGGCGCCGGCCTCGCGCAATGCCTGGTGCCGACCGAGGGCGTCTGCGAGGACGATTGAGGAGATGACAGCGTGAATGCCGCCACGAGGCCCGGCTCCGGCCGTTGAATCCATGCAGGAAACGCTGTCGTCCGAGGAAAGCGGAGAACTCGTGCGCCTGTGGCGCCGGCGCCAGACGCTGACGTCGAACGACATGGGCCGCATGTACCGCATCGTGGGCGACGCGCTGGTGGCCTGCAATCCGCCCGAGCTGCAGGTGCTCGGCGAAGGGCGCCAGGAGCTGGTGGCGCAGTTCATCTACGTCAAGGTGCTGCGGCTCGATGCCGATCCCGACGAGGCCGAGGAGCGCGCGGGCCACAGCGCGCCCTCGACCGCCTTCGCGCTGTGCGCGTACTTCCGCCGCTACCTGATCGACTGCACGCGCTCGGCCGCCTTCAAGCGCAAGCTGTCGATCGGCGACCAGATCACCGAGGCCCAGCTCGAGGACGAACTGGGCGCCGACGAGGACCTCGAGGGCTGCCTGGCCGAGCACGGCCTCAGCAGCCTCGCGGTGCAGCAGGCGGCGCGCGCCTTCATCGCCGAGCTGCCCGAGCCCGAGCGCATCCTGCTGTGCGAGGGCTTCGGCAAGGAGGCCGAGGGCGGCCTGTCGGGCATCGCCTCGCGCCATGCCATCGCCTCCTACCACTACCGCGCGGGCCGGCTCGGCCTGGTGCACAAGCGCGAAGGCCTGACCGCCGACTACGCCAAGACCCGGCTCGGCGGCTGGCTCCAGGGCACCCTGGGCATCGCCATCGAGGCCGACAACATGGCGGCGATCCTGCAGGTTTTCAAAATCCTGGGCGCTGAAGCGTCTTATGCCTGAAGACATAGCCATTCAGGAACAGACGCCATGACCACCCATCTCTGGCCACCGCTCAGCGCGATCCGCAGCGCCTTCGAAACCGGGCCCGGCGCCGCTTCGGCGTTCGCGCCCGAGACGCCCGGGCTCGCGACCGTCGCCATGCCCGGCGCGCGCGGCGAGGCGCCCGCAGCGCCCGCCGCGGCCGCGCCGCCGCCGGTCGACCTGCTGCTGCCGCTGGCCGAGCTCGCGCGCCGCCGCGAGGCCGTGGCGCAGCGCAGCTTCGGCGCGCGCTGGGCGCCGGGCCGGCTGGTCAGCGTGGTGCACGAGGGCCGGCTGCTCGGCGTGCTGCTCGACCGCTGCATCCACGGCGAGCTCTGGCAGGGCTGGATGGCGGCCGGCGAGGCCGACTGGGCCTCGGCCTTCGACGTGCTGCTCGAGCCCGACGACGAACCCTTCGAGCCGGCCTTCGGACTGATCCAGGCTTGGAACGTGCTGACGCTCGAGCCCAGCCCGCAACTGGCGGCGCGCGTGCTCGGCGAGGTCTCGGCCACGCGGCTCGCCGCGATCCGCGCGGTGCACGACGAGTGGGCCGCGCAGGCCGCGCCCGCCATCGCGCCCGAGCCTGGCCGCATCGCGCTGCGCACCGTGGGCGGCGTGTTCGCCGTGCTGTCGGGCACGCCGCTGGGCCCGCGCGATCCGCGCGTCGAATACCAGTCGCTGTACCGCGACGCGGCCTCGCAGCTCGGCGCGGCCTGGCTGCCGGCCGCGCGCAACGCGCCCGGCCCGGCCGCCGCGCCGCGCGCGCGGCCCCAGCCCGGGCCCGAGGGCGGCTGGTGGGGCAGCGTGCGGCGCTGGCTCGGCGCCGACGGCTGGATGCGGCCCGCGTTCGCGGTGCTGGCCCTGTGCGTGGTGGTGCAGAACGCGGGCCTGTTTGGCGGCCACGATGCGCAGGACGACGTGCGCTTCCGCGCCGTGCCCACGGCACCGGCCGCGGCCGGTGCCGATCTCACGGTGCGCTGGAAGGACGGCGTGCGCGTGGACGAGGCCGACCGGCTGCTGCAGGCGATCTCGGCCGACGTGGTCGGCGGTCCCGGCAGCAACGGCGTGTGGCGGCTGCGCGTGCCCGACGTGGAGAAGAGCCTGCAGGTGCTGGCCGCCTCGCCGCTGGTCGAAGCGGCGGGACGGGCGTCGGAGCGGCCATGAGCCATGGCGCGCGGCGGTCGATGGCGACGCGGGAGGCCTGGCTTTCGTGGCTCCTGCTGCTCGCGCTCGCCTGCCTCGCTCCGCGCGCCTTCGCCACCCAGCGCGCGCTGCTCGTGGGCGTCTCCGAACTCGTCAACCAGCCGCAGTCGCTGTGGCTGCAGGCGCCGCGCAACGACGTGGCGCTGATGCGCGACGCGTTGCTCCGGCAGGGCTTCGGCGCGGGCGACATCACGACGCTGGCCGATGGCGTGAGCGGTGCCGCGCTGCCCGAGTCGCAGGCCATCCACGACGCGCTGTCGCGGCTGCTCGCGCAATCGCGCAGCGGCGACTTCGTGCTGCTCTATTTCTCGGGCCACGGCACGCGCTGGCGCGATGCCACCAAGCGCTACCAGGAGCCCGACGGGCTGGCCGAGAACTTCCTCGCGCGCGACGTGCGCGGTGCCGTCGGCGTCGACAGCGCGCTCGCGGGCGGCGTGCGCGACGTCGACTTCGACGGCTGGGTGCAGGCCTTCCTCGCGCGCGGCGTGTTCGTCTGGTCGGTGTTCGACACCTGCGCCGCCACCTCGATGACGCGCAATGCCGCTGCCGCCGTGCCCGCCGTCGCCGAAGGCCCGGCCGACGACGAGGTGCGCTGGCGCGGCCTGCGCGCGGGCCAGCTGCGCGCCGCGCCGGCGGCCGTGCCGCTCGCCGCGCCGGCCGCGCCGCCCGTGGCCGAGCGCGTGGCGCGCGCGCGCTACGTCGCCTTCTTCGCCTCCGAGAGCCACCAGATCACGCCCGAGCTGCGGCTGCCGCGCCAGGGCCGCAACGCGCGGCCGCAGGGCCTGCTGACCTGGGCCGTGGCCGGCGCGCTCGAACGCCGGCCCGCCACCTGGCGCGAGCTGTTCGACGGCGTGCTCGCGCTCTACCCGCCGGTGATCGACGAACTGGCGCAGCGCTTCCCGACCCGCGAGCTGCCCTCGCCGGTGGCCGAGGGCAACCTCGACGCACCGCTGTTCGCCAACAGCGCCGGCGCCGTCTCCACCTTGCCGGTGTGGCGCGCGCAGCGCAGCGGCGACAGCCTGGTGCTGCAGGCCGGCCTGGCCGACGGCCTGCAGCCGCAGCAGGAACTGCGCATCAACGCCACGCTCGAGGACGGCACCGTGCGCAGCGTGCAGGCGCGCGCATCGCAGGTCGACCTCGACGGTGCGAGCCTCGCGGTGCCCGCCGCGCTGCGCGAGCTGGCGGGCGCGGTGCTGTGGAGCGCCTCGCCGCTGGCCGCGCCGCCTTCGACCGCGCTGCGCGTGCGCAGCGACGGCCCGCTGCCGCCCGGCATCGGCCTCGACTACCCGGCCTCGGTGGTGGCGGTGAGCGCGGGCGCGCCGGCCGACCTGCGCTGGAGCGACCTCGGCTCGGCCGGCCAGCGCATCGAATGGCAGTCGCCGGCGCTCGGTGCCGGCAGCGAGCGCCTGGGCGACAAGGCCGCGGTGCGGCGCCGGCTCGAGACGCTGGCGCGGCTCAAGTGGTGGCGCCAGCTGTGCGCGCTCGGCGAGGGCACGCAGATGCCGATCGACGGTTTCGAGGCCGTGCTCGAGGTCTGGAACGGCGACCGGCTCGCGCGCAGCGGGCCGCTGCGCACCAGCGGGGCGAACCTGCTGCCGCTGCGCGACGGCGAGCGCGCGGCGCTCAACGTGCGCAACACCAGCGGCCATTCGGTCGACATGGTGGTGGCGGGCATCGATGCGCAGGGCCGTCCGCGCGCCGAGTACCCGTCCGATCCCGGCGAGAGCAACCGCTTCGAGCGCGGCACGCGCGAGGCGCCGGCCGCCAAGCGCTTCGAGCTGCCCTGGCTCTCGGCCGAAGGCGCGCGCCTGTTCGTGCTGGCCACGCCGGCCGCGCCGCAGAGCGGGCCGCGGCTGTTCGGTGCGGCGGTCGAGCCGGTGCTGGCCGACCTGCGCGTGCGCGGCCAGGTGGAGCCGCCGCGGCGCCGCCTCTACGCGGCGATGTTGTCCTGGGGCGCCGCGGACGCCGCGTCCCGATGATTTTTTCAAGGAGATTGCAATGAGCTTTTCTGCAGAAGGCGCCCTCGATCCCGACGAGCTGCTGCGCCTGCTCGACCTGATGGCCGGCGAACCGGTCAACGACTTCCTGATGTCGATCGACAACCGCGGCACCAAGGTCAAGGGCGAATCGGAACGCGGCCTCGAGTTCATCGACATCGGCGGCTACTGCCACCAGATGGAGGTGGTGTCGCCGCCCGGCTCGACCAAGGGCTCGGTGCGCGTGCATCCCTTCGTCATCGTGCGCGAGGTCGATGCCGCCACCGCGTCGATCGCGAGCCTGCTGTTCAGCCAGGAGGCCAACCTCGAGGTCTCGATCTTCGTCTACCGCGCCAGCGGCGACCACCTGCCGTCGCAGCCCTTCTTCGAGGTCATCCTGACCGGCGCGCGCGTCGTGAGCCAGGCCATCCTCACCGGCGGCACGCCGCGCCAGCCGCGCGAGGTGACCGTGTTCGAGAGCCGCAACGTGCAGATCAAGACCGCGCCGCAGCTCGCCTCGGGCATCCGCGGCGCCGTGCGCACCGCGGTCATCGCGGCCACCCAGTGAAGCGGAGCCAGCCATGACCACCGCCGCCGAATTCCTCAAGGCCGCCGATCCGGTGGCCGCCCTCAAGGCGCTGAGCGACGACGTGCGCGCCAAGCCCGCCGACAGCAAGCCGCGCGTCTTCATGGCCCAGCTGCTGTGCGTGCTGGGCCAGTGGGAGCGCGCGCTCAACCAGTTGACGGTCGCGGCCGAGCTCGATGCGCTCGCCGTTCCGATGAAGCAGGTGTACGGCGATGCCGTGCGCTGCGAAGGCCTGCGCGCCGAGGTGTTTGCCGGCACGCGCACGCCCATGATCTTCGGCCAGCCCGACGAATGGCTGGCGCTGCTCATCGAGTCGCTGCTGCGGCAGGGACGCGGTGAGGCCGAGCTGGCCGAAGACCTGCGCCAGCGCGCCTTCGACGCGGCGCCGGCCATCGCCGGCAGCATCGACGGCGTGCCCTTCGACTGGCTGTCCGACGCCGACATGCGGCTGGGCCCGGTGCTCGAGGCCTTCGTCAACGGCAAGTACTACTGGATCCCCTATGCGCGGCTCGCCTGCGTGAAGATCGAGCCGCCCGAGGACCTGCGCGACTGCGTCTGGATGCCCGCGCACCTGGACTTCGAGAACGGCGGCGAGACGCTGGCGCTGATCCCCACGCGCTACGAAGGCACCGAGCGCTGCAGCGACGGCCAGCTGCTGCTCGCGCGCCGCACCGAGTGGCGCGAGCTGCGGCCCGAGGTCTGGGCCGGCCATGGCCAGCGCGTGTTCGGCACCGACGCCGGCGAGTACGCGCTGATGGACGTGCGCGAGATCGTGTTCACGGCCGCCGCGCAGGAAGAAGAAAGCGGCGAAGCGAACGGCGAAGAAAGCGGCGCAGGTGGTTGACCTCACGGCGCAGGAGCGGCTGCAGCCCTCGCTGCTCGACCGGCTGGTCGACAGCGCGCCCGACGAGCAGCGCGAGGGCGACGACAAGCGCACGCTCACCAAGCAGGCGCTGCGCGCGGCCGTGCTGCGCGACCTGAGCTGGCTCTTCAACGCCACCAGCTACGGCCTCGGCATGGACGACCGGCAGTACCCGAACGCCGCGCGCTCCGTCATCAACTACGGATTGCCTATGCTGTCTGGCCAGTTCACCTCGTCGATACAGCGTGTCAGCATGGAACAGGCTCTGAAGAACGCGATCCTGCAGTTCGAGCCACGCATCCTCTCACGCACTCTCGAAGTGGAACTCGTCATGGAAGGCTCCGCCCTGGACTCGCACAACTGCGTCGGCCTGCAGATCCGCGGCATGCTGTGGGCGCAGCCGGTGCCGCTGGAGTTCCTCATGCGCAGCCGGGTCGACCTGGAAGAAGGACGCATCGAGATCGAGGACGCGACCCAGAAGCCATGACGCCGCCGGCCCCGCATTCCGCTTCGCCGCGCGCCGATTCCCGCCTGCCGCGGGCCGCGTGCGGGCCGCTGGCCACCTGGAGGTAGCGCCGCGATGGATCCCCGACTGCTGAGCCTGTACGAGCAGGAACTGCGCTACTTCCGCGAGAGCTCGGCCGAGTTCGCGCGCGCCTTTCCGAAGATCGCCAACCGGCTCGGCATCGAAGGCCAGGAGGTCGCCGACCCCTACGTCGAGCGCCTGATCGAGGCCACGGCCTTCCTGTCGGCGCGCGTCAACCTCAAGCTCGATGCCGAGTACCCGCGCTTCACCGGCCACCTGCTCGACATCGTCTATCCGCACTTCCTCGCGCCCACGCCCGCGATGGCGGTGGTCAGCATGGTGCACGACCCCGACGACGCCAACCTCGCCGTGGGGCCGACCCTGCCGCGCGGCGCGGGCCTGCGCTCGCGGCACGCGGTCGGGCAGAGCACCTACTGCGAGTTCCGCACCGCGAGCGCGATGCGGCTGTGGCCGCTGGAGCTGCTGCGTGCCCAGTACTTCAGCTACGCGCCCGACCTGCCGCTGGCCACGCACCCGCAGTCGCGCGCCATCCGCGGCGGCCTGCGCATGGTGCTGCGCACCACCGCCGACCTGAACTTCAGCCAGATCGCGCTCGACGACCTGGTGCTGCATCTCGGCGGCGCCGACGACGTGGCCTGGCAGCTGCACGAATGCGCGCTGGGCCAGCCCATCGGCGTGCTGGTGCGGCCGCTGGGTGCCGGCGGCGCGCTGCAGGGCGAGGCGCGCAGCCTGCCGCCGAGCGCCATCGGCGTGGTCGGCTTCGAGGATGACGAGGCGCTGCTGCCGGTCACGGCCACCGGCTTCTCGGGCTTCCGGCTGCTGCAGGAGTACTTCGCGTTTCCGCAGCGCTTCCAGTTCCTCAAGATCTCAGGCCTGCAGTCGGTGCTGCCGTCGATGCCGGTGACGCAGATCGAGATCGTGCTGCTGTTCTCGCGCGGCGACGCGGCGCTCGAGAAGCTGGTGACGGCCGAGAACGTGCAGCTGCACTGCGTGCCGGTGGTCAACCTGTTCAACAAGCGGCTCGACCGCGTGCCGCTCAGCGAAGGCGTGAGCCAGTTCCACCTGGTGCCCGACCGCACGCGGCCGCAGGACTTCGAGGTGCACACCGTGACCGAGGTCGTCGGCCACGGCGCGCCGGGCGCGGACTCGGGCTCGGCGGCCGCGGTGGAGCAGCTGTTCCGGCCCTTCTACTCGGCCTTCCACGGCACGCGCCACAGCCATCCGGCCTACTACACGACCACGCGCGAGCCGCGCATGCTGTCGGTGCGCCAGCGCACCGAGGGCAACCGCAGCAGCCACATCGGCTCCGAGGTCTACATGCAGATCGTCGATCCGCAGCAGGCGCCGTACGCGGCCAGCCTGCGCCAGCTCGCGGTGTCGGCGCTGTGCACCAACCGCGACCTGCCGCTGCTGTTGCCGATGGGCCGCGACAACGACTTCGACTGCGTCGACTCCTTCCCCGCGCAGCGCGTGCGCATGGTGCGCGGGCCCTCGCGGCCGGTGTCGCCGGTGGTGAGCCAGGGGCTGGGCTGGCGCGTGCTCGACCACCTCGCGCTCAACTACCTGTCGATCTCCGACAGCACGCCGCAGCAGGGCGCGGCCGCGCTGCGCGAGACGCTGATGCTCTACGCCTCGCACGCCGACGAGATGCGCCAGGGCCAGGTGCGCGGGCTGCTGTCGGTCAGCAGCAAGGCGGTGGCGCGCCGGCTGCCGATGAAGGGGCCGATCGCCTTCGGGCGCGGCCTGGAGATCACGCTCGAGGTCGACAAGGACGCCTTCCACGGCCACAGCGTGTTCCTGTTCGGTGCCGTGCTCGCGCGCTACCTGGCGCGCCACGTCGAGGTCAATCATTTCGTCGAGACCGTGGTGCGCATCGCGGGCAAGGGCGAGAACATGCGCTGGAGGCCGCTGTGCGGGACGCGCCAGATCCTCTAGCCGCGCCCGCGGTGCCGGCGACGCCCGAGGGAACGGTGGCCGCGCGCGTCGATGCCGCGCTGCGCCAGTGGTCCGACCAGCCCTGGGCCTACGACTACTTCGCGGTGCTGCGCCGGCTCGAATCGGCCGCCGCCACCACGCCGCGCTGGGGCCGCGCGCTGCTGCCGAGCGCCGAGCCGGTGCGCGTGGGCCAGGAGCCCTCGCTGTCGTTCGCGCCCGCCGCCTTCAGCCGCTTCGAGCCGGCCGGCGCGCATTCGCCGCCGCGGCTGCGCCAGCACTTCTTCGCCTACATCGGTCCCAACGGGCCGCTGCCGGTGCACCTGAGCGACTTCATCCGCGAGCGCAGCCTGAACCACGGCGACCCGACCTGGCTCGCCTTCCTCGACAGCTTCCTGCACCGCTTCTCGCTGCACTTCTACCGCGCCTGGGCGCAGGCCCGGCCCGCGGTCGCGCTCGACCGGCCGGGCGAGGACCGCTTCCGGCTGCAGATCGGCGCGCTGGTGGGCATCGGCACGCCGGGGCGCACCGGGCGCGACGAGATCCACGACGACGCGCGGCTGCACTTCTCGGGCTGGCTCGCGCGCCGCGTGCACAGCGCCGAAGGGGTCGAGTCGGTGCTGTGCAGCTACTTCGGCGTGCCGATGAAGCTCGAGCGCTGGGTCGGCCACTGGATGAGCCTGCCCGATGCCGAACTCACGCGGCTGGGCCGCGGCGAGAGCTCGCGCGCCATGGGCATGGGCGCGATGCTCGGCACCCGCGCCTGGGACCGCCAGCACCGCGTGCGGCTGCACGTCGGGCCGCTCGACCTCGCGCGCTACCGCATGTTCCTGCCGATCGGCGACGCGCAGCCCGTGCTGCAGCGCTGGATGCTGCAGCTGCTGGGCGGCGAGCTCGAGTGGGATGCCGAACTGGTGCTGCGCAAGGAGCAGGTGCCGCCCACGCGGCTCGGCCAGCAGCGCGGCAACGCGCCGCGGCTGGGCTGGATCTCGTGGCTCGGCGAGCGCCCGCGTTCGCGCGACGCGAGCGACGTGCGCATCGCGAGCCGACCCGGTGGCGAGGCGCATCCGCGCGCGCCGGCCTTTCAATGAAACCCCTTTCGTTCGTCTTGAAGAGATACGGAGTCCTCCATGAGTGAAATCAGCCGCACCGCCCTGTTCGGGAAACTCAATTCGCTGGCCTACAAGGCCATCGAAGGCGCGACCGTCTTCTGCAAGATGCGCGGCAACCCGTACGTCGAGCTCGAGCACTGGTTCGCGCAGCTGCTGCAGGCGCAGGACTCCGACCTGCACCGCGTGATCCAGCACTACGGCCTCGACGTCTCGGTGATCGCCAAGGACATGACGGCCGCGCTCGACCGCCTGCCGCGCGGCGCCACCGCCATCAGCGACTTCTCGCCGCACATCGAGAACGCGATCGAGCGCGCCTGGACCTACGCCACCCTGCAGTTCGGCGAGGCGCAGGTGCGCACCGGCTACCTGCTGGTGGGCATGCTCAAGACGCAGAGCCTGCGCAACCCGCTGTTCGGCCTGTCGAAGCAGTTCGAGAAGGTCAAGGTCGAGGACCTGGCCGAGAACTTCGTGAAGATCTGCGATGCCTCGCCCGAGGCCCAGATGCGCGCGCAGGACGGCACCGGCATGGGCAGCGGCGCGCCCGGCGAGGACGCGGGCGCGATGGCGCCGGCCGCCATGGGCAAGGGCGATGCGCTCAAGAAGTTTGCGGTCGACCTGACCGAGAAGGCGAAGAAGGGCGAGATGGACCCGGTGACGGGCCGCGACGAGGAGATCCGCCAGATCGTCGACATCCTGATGCGCCGGCGCCAGAACAACCCGCTGCTGACCGGCGAGGCCGGCGTCGGCAAGACCGCCGTGGTCGAAGGCTTCGCGCAGCGCCTGGCGCGCGGCGACGTGCCGCCGCAGCTCAAGGACGTGAAGCTGCTCACGCTGGACATCGGCCTGCTGCAGGCCGGCGCCAGCATGAAGGGCGAGTTCGAGCAGCGCCTGCGCCAGGTGATCGACGAGGTGCAGAGCTCGCCCACGCCGATCATTCTGTTCATCGACGAGATCCACACGCTGGTGGGCGCGGGCGGCGCGGCCGGCACCGGCGACGCCGCCAACCTGCTGAAGCCCGCGCTGGCGCGCGGCAACCTGCGCACCATCGGCGCCACCACCTGGGCCGAGTACAAGAAGTACATCGAGAAGGACCCGGCGCTGACACGGCGCTTCCAGGTCGTGCAGGTGCCCGAGCCCGACGAGACCAAGGCCATCCTGATGCTGCGCGGCGTGGCCAGCGTGCTCGAGAAGCACCACCGCGTGCAGTTGCTCGACGAGGCCATCGAGGCCGCCGTGAAGCTGTCGCACCGCTACATTCCCGCGCGCCAGCTGCCCGACAAGGCCGTGAGCCTGCTCGACACCGCCTGCGCGCGCGTGGCCGTGAGCCAGCATGCGACGCCGCCCGAGGTCGAGGACTGCATGCGCCGCATCGAGGGCCTGACGGTCGAGCAGGAGATCATCGGCCGCGAAGAGGCGATCGGCATCGACGTCACCAAGCGCGCGGCGCAGGTGTCGACGCTGCTGGCCGAGTCGAAGGCGCAGCTGGAAGTGCTCAATGCACGCTGGCAGGAAGAGAAGGGCCTGGTCGACCGGCTGCTGGAACTGCGCGCGAAGCTGCGCACGGGGAACAAGCCGGTGGATGCACCGGCCGGCACCGAAGCCGCCCCCGCCGAGGCCGCGCCCGATCGCGCAGCGCTGCTCGCCGAACTGCACGAGCTGCAGGCGAAGATCCACGCGGTGCAGGGCGAGTCGCCGCTGATCCTGCCCTCGGTCGACGAGCAGGCCGTGGCTTCGGTGGTCGCCGACTGGACCGGCATTCCGGTCGGGCGCATGGTCAAGAACGAGGTCGAGGCGGTGCTCAAGCTCGCCGACACGCTGAACCAGCGCGTGATCGGCCAGAAGCACGGGCTCGAGATGATCGCGCGCCGCATCCAGACCTCGCGCGCGCGGCTGGACAACCCGCAGAAGCCGATCGGCGTGTTCATGCTGTGCGGCACCTCGGGCGTCGGCAAGACCGAGACCGCGCTCGCGCTGGCCGAGGCGCTGTACGGCGGCGAGCAGAACATCATCACCATCAACATGAGCGAGTTCCAGGAGGCGCACACCGTCTCCACGCTCAAGGGCGCGCCCCCGGGTTACGTGGGCTACGGCGAGGGTGGCATCCTGACCGAGGCCGTGCGCCGCCGGCCCTACAGCGTGGTGCTGCTCGACGAGGTCGAGAAGGCGCACCCCGACGTGCACGAGATCTTCTTCCAGGTCTTCGACAAGGGCTGGATGGAGGACGGCGAGGGCCGCATGATCGACTTCAAGAACACGATCATCCTGCTGACCACCAACGCCGGCAGCGAGCTCGTCATGAGCATGTGCCGCGACCCCGAGCTGCTGCCCGACCCGAATGCGCTGGCCGATGCGCTGAAGGCGCCGCTGATGAAGGTGTTCCCGCCCGCGCTGCTGGGCCGCATCGTCACCATCCCCTACTACCCGCTGTCGCCCGAGATGATGAAGAAGATCGTGCGGCTGCAGCTGGGCCGCATCAAGAAGCGCGTCGAGACCAACCACGGCGTGCCCTTCGAGTACAGCGACGCGGTGGTCGACCAGGTGGTCGCGCGCTGCCAGGACCCGGAGTCGGGCGGCCGCGTGATCGACGCCATCCTGACCAACACCGTGCTGCCGACGATCTCGGTCGAGTACCTGCAGCGCCTGGCCGCCGGCGGCGAGATCCGCCGCGTCGCGCTCGACGTCAAGGACGCCGACTTCACCTACGCCTTCGATTGACCTGGCGCCGCGGCCGGCACGCTGAGGCGCTCCCAACCAGAAAGACAGCAAGATGGCCGAGCACGAGTTCCGCATCGACAGCGAATCACCCGTCAACAAGGACCTGATGTTCTGGCGCATCGTGGGCCACGAGGGGCTGTCGCGCCCGTCGTCCTACGAGCTCACCGTGCTGTCGCAGGACCGGACCATCGATCCGCGCCAGATCCTCGGTCACGCCTTCGACGTGGTGATCGGCTTCGCGGACGCCGACGACCAGAAGCACGAGCGGCATGCGCGCGGCCATGCGGTGCGCGTGGTGCGCGGCGGTCAGGTCGGGCGCTTCTTCGAATACCGCATCAGCCTGCGCTCGTGGTTCGGCCTGCTGACCAAGCGCATCAACTCGTGCATCCTGCAGGAGAAGCCGGTGCTCGACGTGCTCGATGCCGTGCTGACCGACAGTCCCATCAAGGCCCATGCGAAGACCGAGCCCGCGGGCGTGATCGGCGTGCACGAGGCGCGCCGCTACTGCGTGCAGTTCCAGGAGAGCGACTACAACTTCCTGTCGCGCATCCTCGAGGACGAGGGCGTCTACTACTGGTTCGATTCCTTCGACTCGCCGGGCGTGATGCACCTGGCCGATTCCACCGGCATGGCGCACGGGCCGCTGCCCGCCAAGGGCGTGCTGAACTACGCCGGCGACGGCGCGAGCGAGGCGCGCTTCAACGAGATCGAGCGCTGGGTCAGCGCGCGCCAGCTGCGCTCGGGCAAGTACGAGTCGCGCGACGTGAACTACAAGGCGATCAACACGCTGCTGAGCACGCACGGCGAGATGGTGCCCGCGCACGAGCTGGCGGACCTGGAGGTGTTCGAGTACCCGGGCGGCTTCTTCACGAGCGAGCAATCCGATGTCGTGCTCGAGGTCCGCGCGGGCGAGCTGCCGGCGCGCCAGACGCTGCACTGGGCCGTCACGCGCTGGCCCGATGTTGCGGTGGGCCACACCTTCACCTTCAAGGGCGATCCGGACGGCACGCGCGACGGCGACTACCTGATCGGCGGCTGCGTCTTCGTCGCCACCCATCCGGGCTACGAGGGCATGGGCACCTTCGTCGCGCCGCGGCCGACCGCGGAGCTGCTGCGCGAGGCGCTGCGCGACGACGCGGTCAATGCCGGCTGCACCGATGCCCTGCTCGAGCTGATCGACACCACGCCCACCTTGCGCGAGGGCGTGCGCGGCACCAGCGCCTTCCTGATCACCGCGCTGCCCGCCGACCACATCTTCCGTCCGCCGCGGCTCACGCCGCGCGTGACCATGCCGGGCCCGCAGAGCGCCATCGTCGTGGGCGGCAAGGGCAAGGAGCACGACGTCGACCCCATGGGCCGCGTCAAGGTGCACTTCCACTGGGACCGCAAGGATTTCCGCGACGACCGCTCGACCGCCTGGATCCGCGTCTCGCAGCCCTGGGCCGGCAAGGGCTGGGGCGGCTACTTCGCGCCGCGCATCAACCAGGAGGTGATCGTCGAGTTCATGAACGGCGATCCCGACCGGCCGATCGTCACCGGCCGCGTCTACAACGACGACCAGCCGATCCCCTACAAGTCGGCCACGCAGAGCGGCTTCAAGACCCGCTCCACGCCCGGCGGCGGGCCCTCGAACTACAACGAGATCATGTTCGAGGACAAGAAGGGGGCCGAGCTCGTCAACATCCATGCGGAGCGGAACATGTCGACCTCGGTGGAGGTGGACGATTCGCTGAGCGTGGGGCGCGACCAGACCGAGACCGTGGACCGCGACCGCACGGCGCTGGTCAAGCGCAACGAGAAGAACACGGTGGCGGAGATCCAGACCAACATCGTCGGCATCTCGCAGAGCAACACCATCGGCTCGGGCGGGCAGAAGACCCAGGTGCAGGGCTACCAGGAGAACATCTTCCATGCGAGCCAGAAGACCTCGGTCGTCGGCATGCAGGACCTGATCGTCACGGCGAACCAGAACGTGGCGATCGGCGGGTTCCAGAAGACGGTGGTGGGTGCCAACCACGACATCGGCGTGGTCGGTTTCCAGACCACCTCCGTGGGCGCCGACATGGCCTACCTGGTGACCGGCAACAGCAAGATGCAAAGCGGCGGCGAGCGCAACGACGTCACCGGCGGCAAGCACGCCATCATGGCCAACCAGGTCAAGCTGATCGCCAACTCCTCGATCGACATGATCGCGGTGGGCGACATCAACGCCACCTCGATCGGCTCCAACACCACCGTGCTGGGCTCCAACTCGAGCGGCTACATCGGCTCCAACAGCGAGGCCAACCTGGGCATGAACCGGTCGACCTTCATGGGGCTCAACATGAGCAACGCGCTGGCGGTCGACATCGCGAACTTCGCCGGCGTGCAGATCGAGAACACGGCCGCGGCGCGGCTGACCAACGTCGCCTCGGTGAACCTGAGCCAGAACGGCGTGGACCTCGACCTGCAGACGATGAAGATCATCTCGGGCGGCGGCGGTGCCGGCGCCGCGGCCAGCGGCGGCACCGCGGGCATGGTCACGGGCTTCGCCATCGGTGCCGCGGCCCTGATCGCCGGCCTGTTCGACGTGAACGCCACCTTCACCCAGTACGAGACGGCCAAGACCGAGCTCAAGAAGGCGGCCGAGGAGGCCGCCGCCCAGGGGCTGACCAGCCTGGCCGCCCGCCTGGGCGACATGGCGGCCATTGCCGAGCGGCGCGCCTACGAAGGCAAGCTGTCGATGATCCCGCTGGTGGGCGGACTCGGCATGGCGGGCGCGGAACTGCTGGGCGGAACCTACGGCCGGCGCACCGCCGATGCCTTGAGCAAGGCGGCGCCCGAGACCGCGGGCAAGGCCCCCGTGGTGCCCGCGGCGCCGGTCATTCCGGACGCGCCGCCGATGCCGCCGCTGCCGCCGCGCTACGTCCCGCCCCACGGCGGCACCTGAGGCCGGCCGCGCATGCAAGTCACCAAGCCCCAGGCGCTGGGCCTGTCGACCCGTCCGGTGGAGTACCGCAAGCGCTTCGGCCTGTGCGTGACCGCGAGCCTGCACGTGCCCTTCGCGCAGGGGCCGTCCGGGGCGTTGTGGAGCGAGCAGTCGATGTGGGAATTCCTCGGCCAGGAGATGGCCGAGCCGATGATCGACGAGGGCGTGGCCAAGCTGACGGCCGAGTTCCTGGTCCACGGGCGTGCCTTCGCGCCGGCCGACCAGCCCACGGGCTGCGCGGTGCGCGCGCGGCTGGGCGCGCGCGAGAAGACCCTGCTCGTGTTCGGCGAGCGTCACTGGAACGGGCAGGACGCGAGCGCGCCGCTGCCCTTCGAACAGATGCCCATCGACTGGGCGCATGCCTATGGGGGCGCGGACTTCGCGGCCAATCCGGCCGGCACGGGCCGCGAGGTGCGCGAAGGCGTGCAGCGGCTGCCCAACGTCGAGTGGCCCGGCACGCGGTTGCTGCGGCCCGATCACGCGGTGGCGCCGGCCGGCTTCGGCGCGCTCGCGTCGACGCACCCGCAGCGCGCCCAGTACCGCGGGACCTACGACGCCGACTACCTGCAGGCGCACGCGCCGGGCTTCGCGCCCGACCTGGACTGGCGCCATTTCAACCTGGCACCGCCCGACCAGTGGTTCGAGCAGCCGCTGCGTGGCGACGAGCCTTTCGCGTTCGACCACCTGCATGCGACGCGGCCGCGCATCGAGGGCCAACTGCCCGGATTGCGCGCGCGCGTCTTCGCCGGCTACGCGGTGGCCGGCGCCAGCGAACCGAAGTTGCGCGAAGTGCCGCTGCGGCTCACCACGGCGTGGTTTTTCCCGCATGCCGAACGCGCGATCCTGCTGTTCCAGGGACTCGCGGAGGTCGACACCGACGACGGTTCCGATGTCGTCTCGCTGGTCGGGGCGGTGGAGCGGCTCGGCGAGCGTCGCCCCGACGAGCACTACGTGGACGCGATCGCGCGGCGCGGCGATCCGCGCCTGGGTGCCGTCCACATGCTGCACGACGGCGACCTGCTGCCCGAGGGACTGAATGCCGACGATCCCGCCGTCGAGGCGGCGCGCGCGGCCTTCGCGATGGACGGCCTGCAGGGCGATGCGCAGTACCTGCGCGCGCGCGCCGAGGTCGAGGTGGCCCGCGAGCAGGTCCGCGAACACGGCGGCGATCCGGACGCGCTCGGCATCCGCCTGCCCGAGCGCGAGAAGGTGCCCAAGGGCGCCGAACTCGCACCCTACATCGAACGCAAGATGAAGGAGGAGCAGCGCCAGCAATGGGCCGTGCTCGACGATGCGCTGACCCAGGCCGAGAAGGCGCTGGCATTCGCCGCCGAGCAGGGGCTGCCGCCGACCTCGCTGGCGCATCGCGGGCCGCCGCGCTTCAGCGCCGAAGCGAAGCTCGACGAATTGCGCGCCGCCTTCGCCGCGCAGGGGCAGGCGCTGGACACCGCCAAGGTCTATCCGGCGCTGATCAAGCAGCAGGCGGCGGAACGGCTGGGCTATCTGCAGTCGGCCCATGCCCAGGCGCCCGCGGCGCCGATGGAGGCCGAAGCCGCCAAGGCGCTGCGCGAGGAGATGAAGCGCGCGGTGGCGGGCGGCCTGCGCCGCTTCGCGGACCTCGACCTCACCGGCGCCGACCTGTCGGGCCTCGACCTGCGCGGCACCAGCTTCGCCGGCGCGTGGCTCGAAAGCGCCAACCTGTCGAAGTCGAACCTCTCGGGCGCGGATTTCTCGCGCGCCGTGCTGGCCCATGCGGACCTGCGCGGCGCCATCGGCGCGGGAACGCTGTTCGCCGAAGCCAACCTGGGCGCCTCGCAACTCGCCGGCGCGATGTTCGACGAGGCCGACCTGCGCGGCGCCGTGCTGAACCGCTGCGTGCTTGCCGAGACCCAGCTGCGCCGTGCGCGGCTGGAAGGGGCCTCCCTGCTCGAGACGCTGTGGGGCAGCGCGGACTGGAGCGGTGTGCACGGCACCCGCCAGATCTTCTACAAGCTCGACCTGCGGGGGCTGTCGCTCGCCGAGGCGGAACTGGCCGAATGCAGCTTCGTGGAGTGCGACCTGAGCGGCTGCGACCTGCAGGGCGCGCGGCTGCGGCACAGCAGCTTCGTCGGCTGCAAGCTCGACGGCGCGCGGCTCGTCGGCGCGCAGGCCGAGGGCGCGGTGTTCGTGCAGCAGTGCAGCCTCGCCGCGGTGGACTTCAGCGGCGCGGTCCTGGCAGGGTGCAACCTCGGCGAGGCCATCCTCGATGGCGCGAAGCTGGTGCGCGCGAACCTCGACGGCGCCAACCTCACGAAGGCCTCGCTGGCGCGCTGCGACCTGCGGCTCGCGCGCGCCCGGGGCGCGATGCTGCGCAAGACCAGCCTGCGGCAGGCCGCGATGGCGGGCATGGACCTGTCGAACGCGGTGCTGCACCACGCGGATCTGCGCGGTGCCGACCTGCGCCGCGCGAACCTCTTCGGCGCCGACCTGTCGCGCGTGCGCCTGGATGGCGACGCGCGCTTCGAGAACGCGCTGCTGCAGCGCGCGCGCACCTGGCCGCGCCTCACGCCCGAACAGCAGCAGGCCGCGCCATGATGAGTCCCGAACTGCTGTCCATGGCCGTGGCCATCGGCGAGCCCGTCATCGGCATGGACCTCGCCAAGGGCGCCTTCGGCGGGGCCCAGCTCGGCGGGGCGGTCTTCTCGGGCGCGCGGCTGAGCGAGGCGGACCTGCGCGGCGCCGACCTGCGCGAGGCGGTGTTCGAGCAGTGCGACCTGCGCGGCGCGCTGCTGGCCGGCGCCAACCTGCGGCGCGCCGTGTTCGATCGCTGCACGCTCGACCATGCCGACCTGCGCGGCGCCAACCTGCACGCCGCCGTCTGGACCGACTGCCAGGCGCCCCATGCCCAGCTCGCCGGGGCCCAGCTGAGCATGGCCATGCTGACGCGCTCGCGCCTGGACCATGCGGTGCTGCGCGGCGCCGACCTCGACGCGGCCGTGATCGACGGATCGAGCCTGATCGACGTCTGCGCCGACGAGGCCCACTGGCGCCAGACCACCGTCATCGGCTGCGACCTCTCGCTGCTGACCTGGACCGGCGCGACGCTGGTGCGCGTCGCCTTCATCGATACCGGGCTGCAGAACCGGTCCTTCGTCGGACTGCGGGTCGAAGGCTGCCAGTTCCTCAAGGCGAACCTGTCGGGGGCCGACTTCTCGGGCGCCGACATGCGCCAGTGCAACTTCCAGGAAGCCGTGCTCGACGGGGCCTGCCTGGCCAAGGCGCATGCGCCGCTGGCCCTGTTCTGCGAGACCCGGGGCGAGCAGGTGGATTTCTCCGGTGCGCGGCTGCGCCAGGCGCTGTTCACGGGCGCGAAGCTGCCGGGCGCCAACTTCGCCGGCGCCGACCTCTACCAGACCCACTTCGCGGGCGCGCAATTGCCCAAGGCACGGCTGGTCGCGGCCGAACTCACCTATGCCGACTTCCGGCATGCGGACCTGTCGGGCGCCGACCTGCAGGACGCGTCGATGTTCCGCACCGTGCTGCATGGCGCGAACACGCAGGAGGCGCGCATGTCCGACCGCGGGCGTGCGATCGAGCAGGACCCCGAACTGGCGGCCGCGGAACGCTGGCAGCCCATGGAGCAGAAGACATGACGACCTCGAAAGCAGCCCCGTCGCGGCGCCGTTCGCGCCGCGCCGCCCATCCCCAGGCCGCGCAGCCGGCCCAGCCCGCGCAGGCCATTGCCGCCGGCTGGTGCGTGGGCACCGTGTGCGAATGCGGACCCGCCGGCTTCACGGTGCTGAGCGGTACGCTGCGCCGCAGCGGCCAGCGCGCGGTCAGCTGCCTGCTCGAGCCGCGCGCCGGCGACAGCGTCGCCTGCCTGCAGGTCGCGCCGGACGAACTCTGGATCCTGGCCGTGCTCCAGCGCGAAGGCGAGACGCCGCACGTGCTGCAGCTGCGCGGAGACACGCAGCTGCAGGTCGACGGCCGTCTCTCGCTCACGGCGCCGCAGTTGCGCATGAGCAGCGACCAGCTCGAAGTGCGCGCCCGCGAGGCCCGCGTGGCGCTGGATTCGGCCGAGCTGACGGGGCGCCACCTGAGCGTGGTGGGCAGCGTGGTCAAGCTCGTCGGTTCGGTGCTGTCGACGGTCATGGACCGCGTCAGCCATTACAGCCGGCACCACGTCCGCACCACGGAAGGCACGGACCGCGTGGCGGCGACGCATGTCGAATGCGAGGCCCGCCAGCTGCTGCGGCTGTCGGGCGAGCACACGCTGGTGAACGGCGAGAAGCTCGTCAAGACGCGCGGCGGCCAGATCCACTTCGGCTAGGAGCACGCACATGTTCGCCAACTGCCAGATGATGGGCACCGACATGGGCTTTCCCGATGTGTGCCTGACGCCCACGCCCGCGGGGCCCGTGCCCATTCCGTACCCGAACATCGCGATGGGGCCGATGGCCATCCCGAACTGTCCCACCATCCTTTTCATGGGGGCCCCCGCGCACAACCTGGCGACCTCGATCCCCATGACCAACGGCGACAACGCCGGCGTGAACATGGGCGTGGCCTCGGGCACCGTCATGGGCCCGTCGCGCCATGTGACCGGCGCGTTCACCGTGCTGCTCAACGGCATGCCGGCGAGCCGACTGACCAGCGTGTCGCTGCAGAACAGCACCAACTGCCCCGGGGTGCGCGTCGTGCCGAGCCAGGCGCTGGTGCTGCTGCTGGCGCCCTAGCGCGGCGCTCTCCATCGCCTTCCGATGCAAAGACATACCTCTTAAGGCGAGATTGCCAAGCCGTCCCCCGGAATGAATACTCCTTCCGAGTTTCGTCGCAAGCTCGCGCACAGCTGTAGGGGCGTCGCCCTGGGGGCCGGTTCATGATCCAAATCACTGTTGTCACCCGCCAAGGCGTCCCGGCGGGGCCGTCCTTGTCGGCGAATTTCGGCCCCGAGGGCGGCACCATCGGCCGCGCCGACACCAACACGCTGGTCCTCGACGATCCCGACCGCACCGTCTCGCGCGTGCATGCCCAGGTGCTGTGCCGCGACGGCCAGTACTTCGCCATCGACCGCGGCAGCAACCCGATGCAGTGCAACGGCGTGTCGCTGGGCTCGGGCAAGGAAGCGGCGCTGACCGACGGCGCCCGCCTGGTGGTCGGCAGCTTCGAACTCGTGGTGCGCGTGCAGGCCGCCGCGCCCGCACCGGCACCGGCCGCCGCACCGTTCGCGATCCCCGAAACCATCATGGGCCTGTCGGGCGCGGCGCCGGCACCGGCCACCGCGACCAGCGACGATCCCTTCGCCGACCTGCTCGCGGGCCTGGGGTCGCCGCCCGCGCCCGCACCCGCGCCAGGCCGGTCGCCCGCGTCGTCGCCATCCTCGTCGTCGTCAGCCGACTCGCTGCTGTTCCCCGACCCCATGGCCACCGGCTCGCGCAACGCGCAGGCCGCGCAGATCGATCCCTTCGCCAACCTGCTCGGCCCCGACCCGGCCTCGGCACCGGCCGGCGGGCTCGGTGCGCTCGACGACTTCTCCGACCTCGGCGCGCCGCCCGCGCACGGCAAGGCCGCGGGCATCGACGCGCTGTTCGGCGGCACGGCCGGTGCCGGCGGCATCGGCGGCGATCCGCTCGCGCTGTCGCCGCTGGCCGATCCGCTGCTGCAGCCCAACACCGCGAACGATGCCGATCCGCTGGCCGCGCTGCAGCGCGCCGCGCCGGCCACGCCGATGGCGCGTTCCGACCACCTGCCGATCGAGCAGTTCGGCTTCACGCCACCGAAGGCGATCACGCCGCCGGCCGCGGTGCCGGTACCGCCGCCGGCCCCCGCGCCCATTCCCGCACCCATCCCCGCACCGCGCGCAGCGCCGCTGCCCGAGCTGCCCGCCTTCGACGACATGACGGGCCTGCCGATCCGCATCAGCGGCCCCGACACCGCGGGCCGCCCCCTGCCGCCGTTGTCCGCGCCGCCGCCGGCACCCGCGCCGCGCGCGCCCGCGCCCGTCGCCGCCGCGCCCGTCGAGCGCACCGCGAGCGACGACGAGCTGCTGGCCGCCTTCCTGCGCGGCCTCGGCGGCACGCACCAGCCGCCCGAGATGCTCACGCCGGGCCTGATGGAGCGCATCGGCTCGATGCTGCGCAGCGCCACCGAAGGCACGCTGCAGCTGCTGCTCACGCGCCAGGAATTCAAGCGCGAGGTGCGCGCCGAGGTCACGATGATCGCGGCGCAGGCCAACAACCCGCTGAAGTTCTCGCCCACGGTCGAGGTCGCGCTGGCGCACCTGCTGGGGCCGGGCGTGCGCGGCTTCATGCCGGCCGAGGCCGCGATGCGCGACGCCTTCAACGACCTGCGCGCGCACCAGTTCGGCGTGATGGTCGGCCTGCGCGCGGCGCTGGCGCACGTCATCGCGCGCTTCGAGCCCGAGGAGCTCGAGAAGAAGATCAGTTCGAAGTCGGCGCTCGACGCGCTGTTCGCGGCCAACCGCAAGGCCAAGCTGTGGGACCAGTTCGTGGCGCTGTACGGCGGCATCGCGACGGAGGCCGAGGACGACTTCCACAACCTGTTCGGCAAGGCCTTCCTCGAGGCCTACGAGGCGCAGATGGCGCGCCTGAAATCCGACGACTGAGGCGCGCGCGACCGCTGCACCGCAGAACAAGAACCCACGACACGCACGACCGACGCGAGGAGCCCCGCTTGGAAATCGAAATCGTCACGCTGTCCCGCCAGGGCGGCCGCAGCTACAACGAAGACGTTCACGGCCATTGGCACGACGAGCGCCATGTCGCCTGCCTGGTGGCCGACGGCGCCGGCGGCCATGGCGGCGGCGACGTGGCGGCGGCCACGGTGCGCGCGAGCGTGCTGGGCGCGTTCTCGGCCGGCCCCAGCCTCGACGCGGGCGTGCTGCGCGGCCTGATCGAGCAGGCCAACCGCGACGTGGTGACGCGCCAGGCCGAGGGCGGCACGCTCGCGGGCATGCGCTCGACGGTGGTGTTCGCGGCCATCGACCTCGAGGTCCATGCGCTGGCCTGGGTGCACAGCGGCGACAGCCGGGCCTACCTGTTCCGCGGCGGCGCGATCGTCGCGCGCACCACCGACCACAGCCTGGTGCAGCAGATGGTGGCCGGCGGCATGCTCGACGAGGAGGGCGCGCGCCTGCATCCGCAGCGCAACATGCTGCTGTCGGCGCTGGGCTCGCTCGAGGAAGAACCCGACATCGCGGTGTCGGACCGCATGCGGCTGCTGCCGGGCGACGTGCTGCTGCTGTGCAGCGACGGCGTGTGGGAGCCGCTGGGCGACGAATGCCTGGTCGAGACCCTGCATGCCTCGCGCACGCCCAGCCAGTGGGTCGAGCAGATCGAGGCGCAGATCGTCGCGCGCGCGAAGCCGGGGCACGACAACTACACGGCGCTCACGCTGTGGGTGATCGACGCCGCTGAGGACGAGACGCGGCTGCTGCCGGTCGAGGCGCAGCCCGAGCCGCGCGATCCCGAGGACACCGTCCTCGGCTGACGCAACGGGCGGCGGCGTGCGCCGCCTCTTCTCCCTTTTCTTTTCTCCCGCACCAATAGAAACGGCCCGCGATGCCCTCGAGAGAGGACGCGGGCCGCAAGGCGTGGAGCTTGCCGCGCTCGCGCGGCGAAGTCCCGGGGGATCTCAGCGGGTCTCGGTGGTGGCCACGTTCCAGCCGAACTTGACGTCGCCGGTGGTGGCGCCCTTGTCGTTCTGGGCCTTGTAGGCGAACTCGATGTCCTTGTAGGTCACGACCACGTTCTCGAGCACGTCGCCGCCTTGCGAACCGGCCGGGGCCACGTTCGAGATGAAGACTTCCTTCATCGTGACCTTGAGGTACTCGCCCTGGCCGTCGCCGGACTTGCGGCAGGTCAGGACCGCGTCCTTGAAGTGCTTGCCGCTGACGCAGTTCTTGGCCAGCACGGGCGAGGCCTTGTCGAAGATGTGGACGAAGTTGAAGAAGCCGGGCTGCGCCTTGCCCTTGCCCGAGCCGCCGCCCGATGCCGCGCCGGAGGTGTTCGCCACGTCCCACGACCACGACAGGATCTCGATCTCGTCCTTGTGATCCTTGTGGGTGGCCTCGCCGGTGACGCCGTCGAACTTGATGTGGAAATCGGATGCCATCTTGCTACTCCTGTGATGCCTGCGATGCGCGGGCGATGGTTGACGAAAGAGAAAGTTTTTTGGGGCTACCGGCCGCTGCGGGTGGGGCTTCGGCCGGTAGTGATCTCAGAACGAAGAAGCGGGCGGGATTTCAAACCCACCCGATGGCCTATGCCGCGCCCTTGGCGGACGGCAGCTTGGAGACCAGGCGCAGCGAGACCGTCAGGCCCTCGAGCTGGTAGTGCGGGCGCAGGAAGAACTTGGAGGAGTAGTAGCCGGGGTTGCCCTCCACCTCCTCGACCACCACCTCGGCCGCGGCCAGCGGCTTCTGGGCCTTGGTGACTTCGGACGAGTTCGCCGGGTCGCCGTCCACGTAGTTCATGATCCACTTGTTGAGCCAGCGCTGCATCTCGTCGCGTTCCTTGAACGAGCCCACCTTGTCGCGCACGATGCACTTGAGGTAGTGCGCGAAGCGGTTGCAGGCGAACAGGTAGGGCAGGCGCGCGGCCAGGTTGGCGTTGGCGGTGGCGTCGGGATCGTCGTACTCGGCCGGCTTGTGCAGCGACTGGGCGCCGATGAAGGCCGCGAAGTCGGAGTTCTTGCGGTGGATCAGCGACAGCAGGCCGGCCTTCGAGAGCTCGGCCTCGCGCCGGTCGCTGATGGCGATCTCGGTCGGGCACTTCTGGTCCACGCCGCCGTCGTCGCTCGGGAAGGTGTGCAGCGGCAGGTTCTCGACCGCGCCGCCCGATTCGATGCCGCGGATGCGCGAACCCCAGCCGTAGAGCTTGTACGAGCGGTTGATGTTGGTGGCCATCGCATAGGCGGCGTTGGCCCAGGCGTACTTGCTGTGGTCGGCGCCGGCGGTGTCCTCCTCGAAGTCGAACTCCTCCACCGGGTTGGTGTTGGCGCCGTAGGGCGTGCGCGCCAGGAAGCGCGGCATGCACAGGCCCAGGTACTTCGCGTCGTCCGACTCGCGCAGCGAGCGCCAGCCGGCGTACTCGGGCGTGAGGAAGATCTTGGTCAGGTCGCGCGGGTTGGCGAGCTCCTGCCATGACTCCATCTGCATCAGGTTCGGGCTCGCGCCGGTGATGAAGGGGGCGTGGGCCGAGGCCGCGATCTTGGCCATCTCGCCGAGCAGCTCGACGTCGGGCGGGCTTTGGTCGAAGTGGTAGTCGCCGACGATGGCGCCGAAGGGCTCGCCGCCGAACTGGCCGTACTCCTGCTCGTAGATCTTCTTGAACATCGGGCTCTGGTCCCAGGCCGCGCCCTTGAACTTCTTGAGGTTCTTGGCGAGCTCCTGCTTCGAGATGTCCATCACCCGGATCTTCAGGTTCTCGTCGGTCTCGGTGTTGTTCACCATGTAGTGCAGGCCGCGCCACGCACTCTCGAGCTTCTGGTAGTCGGGGTGGTGGATGATCCGGTTGACCTGCTCGGTGAGCTTGGCGTCGATCGCCGCGATCATCGACTGGATCGACTTCGTGACGTCCTTGCCGATGACCTCGCTGTTGGCCAGCGCCTGCTGGGCCAGCGTGAGCACGGCGGCTTCGACCGCGCTCTTGGCTTCGTCGCTGCGCGGCTTGAATTCCTTCTGCAGCAGCGACGAAAAGTCGCTGCCCGCGTACGCGACGTCTTTCAACGCGCTCTGTTCGAGTGCTTCGGCCATGGTGGGTTACTCCTCGTGAACCGGATGTGGAAGTCGGAATGGGACAGGGATCAGGCGGCCGGCGGGGTGGTGCCGTCCTCGGGCTTCTTGGTCGCGGCCAGCGACTGCAGCAGCGCCGGGTCCTCGAGCACCTTGGCCAGCAGTTCCTCGGCGCCGTTCTTGCCGTCCATGTAGGTGACGAGGTTCGACAGCTGGGTGCGCGCCTCGAGCAGCTTGTTGAGCGCGCCGACCTTGCGGGCCACGGCGGCGGGCGAGAAGTCCTCCATGTTCTCGAAGGTCAGCTCGACCTTGAGCTCGCCCTCGCCGGTCAGCGAGTTCTCGACCGCGAAGGCCGCGCGCGGCTTCATGGCCTTCATGCGCGAGTCGAAGTTGTCGACGTCGAACTCGAGGAACTTGCGGTCGGTCACGGGCGCCAGCGGGTCGGCGGGCTTGCCCGACAGGTCGGCCAGCACGCCCATCACGAAGGGCAGCTGGATCTTCTTCTCGGCGCCGTAGAGTTCGACGTCGTATTCGATCTGCACCCGGGGCGCCCGGTTGCGGGCGATGAATTTCTGACTGCTCTTGGCCATGGCGATGCTCCTTGCGGGGGTGAAACGGGGTGGGTCGATCCAGGGATGGAAAGGGGAGGGGACGAGGGGGAGAGGCGGCGGAAGGGCCTCAGTCCGAGGCGCGGCGACCGGTCACGTTCTCGATCGTGTCGAGCGCGTTCGGCGCGAGGTTGGCCATGATCTCGAGGAAGCTCACGCCGATCAGCTTCTTGGCGCGCTCGATCAGGAGCGGCGCGGGATTGCCGGGCTCGGTGGTCTCGAGGAAGCGGATCACGCGGTCGAGCATCTTCAGCGCGTCCTCGCGGGTCTGGATCTCGCCGCGCGCGGCCGCGGGGCGTGCACCGCCACCGACCGCGGCAGCTTCGCCGCCGTCTTCCGGGCCCGCCGCGCCGGCTTCTTCGGGCACGCCGATCGCGGCGCCGCAGGCCTTCTGCACGGTGCGCGCGATGGTGCGCAGCGCGCCCAGGTCGATGGCGTCGGAACGGCCGGTGCGCTCCACCAGCAGCGCCTGCAGCTGGTCGATGAGCGCCGGCGCGCCGATCGCGGCCTCGATGCGGTCGGGCTGCGCGGCCTGCAGGGCCTCGAGGCCGGCCTGCAATTGCGGCGCGGAGTAGAGCGGCTCGCCGTTCGCCGCGAGCGTGCCCTGGACCACCGCGATGTCGCGCACGCGGATCGAGCCCACGCCCGGCGCCGCGCCCACCTGGGCGTCGTAGAGGTCGCGCAGCACCATGGTCTCGTCGTTCAACGGCGCGAGCGCGTTCAGGCGCATCGTCGGATCGTTGTCGTCGTCGGCATCGAGCGTTGGATGTATGCCGTCCCAGAAGCGGTCGAGCAAGCCGGTCAGAAGGCGCAGGCCGGCGACGAAGCCGGGCACGCCCTGCAACCGGGTGGCGGCACGCAGCATCAGCACGGCGGCGCGCACGTCCTTGCTGCGGCGCAGGATGGCGTCGGACTGCTCGGCCACGCTGCGCCAGTCCGGCTCCACCGCGGGAATGACGGTGTCGCCGAACTGCTGTTCGGGCTTGCCCTGCGACGCGGTCACGAGCGCGGTGAA
This sequence comes from Variovorax sp. PDC80, assembly GCF_900115375.1. Taxonomy (NCBI): domain Bacteria; kingdom Pseudomonadati; phylum Pseudomonadota; class Betaproteobacteria; order Burkholderiales; family Comamonadaceae; genus Variovorax; species Variovorax sp. PDC80. Next base: position 318,343 of record NZ_FOWG01000011.1, read on the forward strand.
GTCCGCGTCGTACTCGAGGTCGGTGCCGCTCGGCGCGCTGTCGCCGATCGGTGTGAGCAGTGCATCTGCGAGTTCGTTGGTGAGCATGTTGCCTGTTGAATGTGGCTGGTGATAATCAAAGATGCCTCTCAACCGGTCAATGCAACGAAGGGAATAGCATGCGAGCGCTCGGTACACACCATTCGTCCTATGGAGGCCTTCCGGCCACGGCTTCGCGCCGGCACGTGGCGGCCTTCGGCCTCGCTGCCGCGGGGCTCTTTCTCGCGGGCTGCGCGAGCAAGCCGCCACCCGAAGTGAAGACGCCCGTGTCGCTGACGCTGGTGGCGGGCCCCGATGCCAACCCCGACGCGCGCGGCCGCGCATCGCCGCTCACGGTGCGCGCCTACGTGCTCAAGACGCCGGGTGCCTTCGAGGGCGCCGACTTCTTCTCGCTGTTCGAGAAGGACCAGGCCACGCTCGGCGCCGAGCTGGTGCAGCGCGAGGAAACGCTGCTGCGCCCCGGCGAGAGCCGCAAGTTCGATTTCGTGCTGCAGCCCGACGCCAAGATGATCGGCGTGATGGGCGCGTTCCGCGACCTCGACCGCGCGCGCTGGCGCGAGGTGCGGCCGCTCGAGGTCGGCAAGATCAACACCATCACCGTGACCTACGGCGCGCGCCAGATCCGCATCGATCAGAAGGCGGAGCCGATCAAGGAGAAGTAGGCGCCGCGCGGCGCGGGATCGGGCGGCGCTCACATCGCGTCCAGGCCCGTGTCGCGGTCCGCGGGCGGCAGCCGGCCGGGGCGCACCAGCGAGGCGTCCGCCGGCAGGAAGCGATGGAACAGGTCGCCCGTGAAGGCGCCATTGCCGCCCGCCGCGCCGCCGGCCACCGTCAGGTAGAGGCCGCGCCAGCGCAATCCCCGGGCCTCGCGCGCCTTGCGGCCATGGCTGTCGAACAGCGCCTCGGCCGCCAGCCTGAGCCCCGGCTGCAGGCTTCGCACCCCCTCCACGAACGAATGCACCGCGAGCCGGCCCGAAGCGCCCGACTGCTCGCGCAGCAATCCCATGCGCAGGGCATGCAACCGCGCGGCGATCGGCTCGAACACCGCATCGAGCCGCTCGGCGGCGCTGCCGGCATCGGCCATCGGCTGTTCCGCCGCCAGCCGATGGCCCAGGGCCTGCGCCAGCACCTCGGGCGGCAGCGTGCCGCGCAGCGCGCCATAGCCTTCGAGCCCCTCGAGGCCCGTGACCACGAGGTAGAACGGCAACTGCAGCCGCAGGGTGCGGCCCGCCTCCTCGACCAGCCGGCGCAGCCGCGCGATGCGCATGCGGAAGGCGATGGCGTCGGCCGGCGCCTCGCGCAGCGCCTGCGCCCCGATGCAGGCCACGATGCCGTGCAGCGGCAGACGCTCGCGGCGCTCGGCCAGCGCCAGCAGCGCCGCGAGCCAGAGGGCGCGCGACTGCGGCGCGTCGGCCGGGTCCTCGAGCACGCGCGCATCGATCTCGATGGCGGCCATGGCGCCGCCGGTCCACCAGCGCCAGCCGCTGCGCACCGGGCCCGTCGGCGCGTCGTCCGACGGGTCCGCGTCGAGCGGCGAGGCGGCAAGCAGCCCCGGCAGGTCGGCGGCCGCATCGCCGAGGAACAGCAGCCATGGCGCGCTCGGCGTCGTGCAGCGGCCGAAGTCCTCGTCATCGAGGCTCTCGCCGGCGGCACGCGGGCGCGGCGCCAGCCGCAGCCGCTGCTGCGCGCGCGCCATCGCCTCGTGCAGGCGCTCGACGGCCTGCGCATCGGCCGCGCGCGAGGGCGGCCGCAGCGTGGCGATGCGCTGCTGCAGCGCACGCCGGCGCGCGCCGCGCCCGGCATCGCGCACCACGGCGCAGAGCACCGCGAAGCCGAGCGCGCACAGCGCGAGCAGCGGCCAGAAGAGGTGGGCGGGCGGCAGGGTGTGCATGGCGGCGGCGCGCGCGTCAGCGCGCCTCGGTCTCGAGGAACACGAAGTCGGCGATCAGCCGGTCGCCGCCCTTGTTGGCCGCGAGCGCCTCGCGCAGCTGCAGCAGGTAGGCCGAGGCCAGTTCGAACGGCGGCCGGTCGGCGGTCTCGTGAAACGGCATCGGCGAGGAGATCACGGTCACCAGCACGCTGCCGAAGGGCGGGCTCACGAGCCAGCTCGAGGGGATGTCGCGCCCGAGCTCGAGCTTCTCGCCGGCGTGCAGGCGGGTCGGCGCGCGGCCCGCGTTGAGGTGCATCACCGAGCCGTCGGCGGTGTAGTAGTCGACCCACAGCACGCTGTCGTGGCGCGGCGCGGTGACCTCCACGCGCACCGTGTCGCCCTCGCGCAGGCGGCGCTGCCGCGCGGAGGGCAGGTCCAGCCCGAGGCCGTAGGCCTTGTCGGCATTGCGTGCCTGGTAGGGCTTGAGGATCGCGAACACCTCGCAGTGCGGCCACACGCGCACGCCGAGCTCGAAGCGCGGCGCCTTCACGCCCGGTAGCTGGCCCACGTCGTGCTGCACGTTGGCCACGTCGGCCGGCAGCGAGACGAAGCCGCTGACCTTGAGCGTGCCCCCGGCTTCCACCGCCACCGCGAGGTCGGCGCAGGCGTAGCTCTGCAGCTGCTGCTCGACGCGCTGCGCGAGGTCGGCCTCGGGCCGCGGCGCGCCCGCCAGCCAGGCCCACAGCAGGTAGAGCAGCGGCACCAGCAGCGCCAGCGCCGCGCTCGCGCGCAGCAGCGAGCGGTCGCGCCGGTGCATGTCGATCGGGGCCGGCGGGTCGGGCCCGTCGTAGGGCTGGGGCGTGATGTGCTGCTGCGCGAGGCTGCCGAGCGCGAGCGGCTGCTGCCGCAGCTGGCGTGCGTGCAGGTCCTTGAGCTTGCCGAGCTCGCCGCGGTCGCCGTGCTCGAAGTAGTACTGGCCCTTGAAGCCCAGCGCCAGCGCATGCCAGTAGACCTCGCGCACCTCGTCGTCGCGCGCGCCCAGCGCCGACAGGTGGTGGAAGAACTCGCTGTGGGCATTGTTCGAGGCGAACAGCTGCACCTGCAGCGGTGCCGCGCCCTGGCCCGCGCCCGGGTGGCGCGCGAGGATCTCGTCGATCCAGGCGACCATCGCGAAGGCGGCCGACTCGAGCTGCGCGGGCAGGAGCGGCGTGGCCGCGGCGCGCGCGCTTTCGCGCGCCGCGTCGAGCAGCTGGCGGGCCTGGATCTGCGCGGCGTCGTGCGCGAGCGCGGGGCGGTTCGCGGCGATCGCGGCATCGAGCGCGAGCCCGAACGAGACGAAGGCCGAATAGCAGTCGATCAGGCGGGCCATGAAGACACGCGCGCCGGCTCAGGCCGCGGCGAGGCGCGCAGGCAGCGCCGGGCGCCGCACGAGAGATGCCCTGCACCGGCGCCTGCTTCGTTGGCACATGCCCATGTCTCGCTTCCTTCGGGTTGGCGATCATTCTTCTCAGCGGCCCCGGGGGGCGCCATATCGCTTGGGGCCTATGCCGTTCGTGGAGCGCGCCAGCCTTGCTGCGCGGGGCATTCGCCGGTATCGTCGGCGGTCGCTGAGTCAATGCACGCTGGGGCGAGCTTCGTGACCCCTTCTCAAGCGTTGAAAGGCCTTAAGTCATGAAAATTCTGATCGCCGACGACCACCGGCTTGTCATCGAAGCGGTCAAGGCCAAGTTGTCCGAGCTGGAGCCCGGCATCGAGTTCGTGCTGGTCATGAGCGTCGACGAGCTGCTCGCCGGTGCCACCGACGACCTCGACCTGGCATTGATCGACCTCAACATGCCCGGCGCCGACGGGCAGGCCCACATCGACGAGATCCGCCGCCGCCATCCGGCCGTGCCGGTGATCGTGCTGTCGGGCTACGAGGACCCGGCCATCATGCGCGCCGCCCTCGAGCGCGGCGTGCTCGGCTTCATTCCCAAGGCCTACTCGCCCGAGGTCATGCTGTCGGCCGTGCGGCTGGTGCTGGCCGGCGGCGTCTACGTGCCGCCGATGATGCTGACCGCGCTGCCGCCCGGCATCGTGGCCGGCGTGGCGCCGCAGCCCGGCGCCGACACCGCGCGCGCGCCGGCCTCCTCGCAGACGCTCGAGCACCTGCGCAACGTGCTGACCGAGCGGCAGGTCGAGGTGCTGCAGCTGCTGTCGCAGGGCAAGCCCAACAAGCTGATCGGCCGCAGCCTCGGCATCAGCGAGGGCACGGTCAAGATCCACCTCGCGGCGATCTTCCGCGCGCTCAACGTGCGCAACCGCACCGAGGCGGTGGTGGCGGCGCAGGCCTTGACCGAAGCGCAGGCCTGACCCAGGCCCGAGACCGTTCGGGCCGCCCCTCTCGTTTCAGCGCCGTTGCGCCGCCTGTGCCACCGCGCGCGGCACCTTCACCCGCATGTCGAGCAGCATCTGCCCCATGCCCTTGCCCAGCGGGTCCATGCGCATCGACGAGGGCCCGCCGCCGTCGAGCGCCCCGTGCAGCAGCAGGTTCATCGCCGCGATGCCCGGCAGGTGGAAGCGCTCGACCTCGCCGTGCACCAGGTGCGCGAAGTAGGCGCCCACCGCCTCGGGCGTGACGCGCGACCACAGCAGCGGCAGCCACTCGGGCCGGCGCGCCACCAGGCCGATGTTCGAGAGGTCGCCCTTGTCGCCGCTGCGGGCCCAGGCCAGGTCGATGAGCCGCAGCTCGACCTGTTCGCCGCCGTCGTCGGCGAAGGGCGGCGGTTCCGCCATCGGCGGCGCGGCACCATCGCCCGCGCCCGGCGGGATCGCCACGGCCTGCCGCTCGCCGTCGATCGCGAACGCGACCGGCACCTGCTCCTTGGCGAGCAGGAAGGCGAAGGGCTTGATGAGCGGCGACACCGAGGGCCGGCCGCCGCCGGGCCCGGTGGTGCCCGGCGACCACGAGGTGCCCGCGGGCGCGATCTCGCGCGCGAAGATCTCGAGCGCGGCCTTCTGCGGATGGTCGACCGCCACGCGCATCATCGCCTCGCGCACGCCGTGGGTGCGCGCATGCGGGCCGTAGAGCGTCTCGGCGCCGATCGCCTCGATGTGGCTGCGCGTGAAGGGTGGCAGGCCCAGGCGCGCGAGGATGCCGCCGGTGCGCTCGAGGATCGCCTCGGCCGTGCGCCGCGCCTTGCGCTCGGCATCGATGCCCACGATCACCAGGCTGCCCGCGCAGCGGAAGCCGTCGAGCTGCGTGGCCGAGACCTTGTAAGCCGGCGTCGGCGCGCGGCCGCGCGCGGGGCCCACGCGCACGCGGTCGGGGCCCTCCTGCTCGATCGTCACGGCGCGGAAATCGCAGCTCACGTCGGGCAGCAGGTAGGCGCCGGGGTCGCCGATCTCGTAGAGCAGCTGCTCGGCCACCGCGGCGCGGATCACCTTGCCGCCCGTGCCCTCGGGCTTGGTCACGACGAAGCTGCCGTCGGCCTGGCATTCGACGATCGGGTAGCCGATGTTCGCCCAGTCGGGGATGTCTTCCCAGTCGGTGTGCAGGCCGCCCGTGGCCTGGCAGCCGCATTCGATGATGTGGCCCGCGAGGCTGCCCGAAGCCAGCCGGTCGAAGTCGCCGGGCTGCCAGCCGAACTCGTGCATCAGCGGCCCGAGCGTGACCGCGCTGTCGACGCAGCGGCCGGTGATCACCACGTCGGCGCCCGCGGCCAGCGCGGCGGCGATCGGCAGCGCGCCCAGGTAGGCGTTGGCGCTCAGCACCTTCTCGGGCAGGGCCTCGCCCGTGAACATGTCGCGCGTGTCCGCGGCACGCAGTTCGGTCATGCGGGCGCCGAGGTCGTCGCCCTCGACCACCGCGATGCGCAGCGGCACGCCCTGGGCCTCGGCCAGCGCGCGCAGCGCGGCGGCGCAGCCCTGCGGATGGATGCCGCCCGCGTTGCTCACCACCTTGATGCCCTGGCGCTTGATCTCGGCGAGCACCGGCTTCATCGCGATCTCGACGAAGTCGGTGGCATAGCCGAGCTCGGGCTTCTTCGCGCGCGCCGCGGCCAGGATCGCCATCGTGGTCTCGGCCAGGTAGTCGAACACCAGGTAGTCGAGCCGGCCGTGCTGCACGAGCTGCGGCGCGGCCACCATGCTGTCGCCCCAGAAGCCCGAGGCGCCGCCGATGCGGACGGTCTTGTTCGGTGCGGCGGTGGATGAAGGCATGGCGGTCCTCGGGTGGCGGATGGAAGGGCCAGCTTAGCGAGACGGGCGCGGCAAGGCTTGCGTCGAGTCGCTGCGCCTCGCGTCGCGTCGTCGGGCGCAGCCTGTTGGCGCAAGACCGGCGGGGCGCCCGCCGCTAGCCTCGTGCGCCAAGGAGACACCATGGAATTCCTGGACGCCCCACCGCTGCCCTTCTACTTCTCCGCCGAGCACGAAGCCTTCCGTGCCGGCCTGCGCGCCTTCGTGGCACGCGAGATCGCGCCCTTCGTGACCGAATGGGACGAGGCCGAGACCTTCCCGCGCGAGCTGTACCGGCGCGCGGCCGGGCTCGGCGTGCTGGGCCTGGGCTATCCCGAGGCGCTCGGCGGCACGCCGGCCGACCTGTTCCATCAGCTGATCGTGGCCGAGGAGTTCGCGCGCTGCGGCGCGGGCGGCGTGCAGGCCTCGCTGAACTCGCACAGCATCGCGCTGCCGCCGATCCTCAAGGCCGGCAGCGAGGAGCTCAAGCAGCGCGTGATCCCGCCCGTGCTGGCCGGCGAGAAGATCGCCGCGCTCGCGATCACCGAGCCCTCGGGCGGTTCCGACGTCGCGGCGCTTCGGACCACCGCGGTGCGCGATGGCGACCACTACGTGGTGAATGGCGAGAAGACCTTCATCACCTCGGGCGTACGCGCGGACTTCATCACCACCGCCGTGCGCACCGATCCCGCGAACAAGGGGGCGGGCGGCATCTCGCTGCTGGTGATCGAGGGCGACACGCCGGGGCTCGCGCGCACCTCGCTCAAGAAGATGGGCTGGTGGAGCTCCGACACCGCGCACCTGCGCTTCGAGAACTGCCGCGTGCCCGCGCGCAACCTGGTGGGCACGGAGAACCAGGGCTTCAAGCTGGTGATGAACAACTTCAACGGCGAGCGCCTGCTGATGTCGGCGCTGGCCTGCGGTTTCGCCGAGGTCTGCCTCGAGGAGGCGGTGGACTGGGCGCGGCAGCGCGTCTCCTTCGGCGTGCCGCTGGCCGAGCGCCAGGTGGTGCGCCACAAGCTCATGGACATGACCCTGCGCGTCGATGCCGCGCGCACCCTGGTCTACGACCTGGCCTACCGCATCGAGCACGGCCTGGCCGATCCGGCGAAACTCGTGGCGCGCGTGTGCCTCGCGAAGGTGCAGGCGACCCAGGCCATGCAGTTCTGCGCCGACCAGGCGGTGCAGTTGCTGGGCGGCATGGGCTTCATGCGCGGCACGCGCAGCGAACGCATCTACCGCGAGGTCAAGGTGATGATGATCGGCGGCGGATCGGAAGAGATCATGAAGGACCTGGCGGCCCGGCAGCTCGGGCTCTGAAGAACGAGAAGGACAACGCCCACGATGAACGATTCGACGAACGGCCCCAACGCCGAGACCGCGCGCGACCTGCGCGACGAGTACGCCGAGCTCGCCGCGCTGTGCGCCACGCTCACGCCCGAGCAGTGGCGCGCGCCCAGCGTGTTCTACGGCTGGTCGCCCTGGGACGAGATCGCCCACCTGTGCTTCTTCGACCAGACCTCGATGCTCGCGCTGAACGACCCCGCGGCCTTCGTGCGCGATGCCGCGGCGCTCAACGCGCAGTTCGCGCAGGGCCGCGAGATCAGCTCGCTGGCGCGCGAGAAGTACGGCGCGCTCGACGGCCCCGCGATGCTCGCGCTGTGGCAGCCGATCTCGATGCAGCTGGCCGACGCGCTCGCGACGCTCGACCCGAAGGCGCGGCTGCCCTGGTACGGGCCGATGATGAGCGCGCGTTCGTTCGCGACCGCGCGGCTGATGGAAACCTGGGCCCATGGCCAGGACATCTGGGACCTGATGCGCCGGCGCCGGCCGGCCCATGCGCGGCTGCGCCACATCGCCCACATCGGCGCCACCACCTTCGGCTGGACCTTCGTCAACCGCCAGCTGCCGGTGCCCGAGCCCGCGCCCTTCATCGAGCTCGACGCGCCCGGCGGCCAGACCTGGCGCTGGGGCGATCCGGCCTCGGCGGAATCGGTGCGCGGCGATGCGCTCGACTTCTGCCTGGTCGTGACCCAGCGCCGCCACCTCGCCGACACCGCGTTGCGCTGCACGCCGGGCAGCGCAACGCAGTGGCTGTCGATCGCCCAGTGCTTCGCGGGGCCGCCGGCCGATCCGCCGGTGCCGGGCGTGCGCGCGGTGGTCTACGACGCCGCATGAGCGCCGCGCCGGGGCAGCCGCTGTCGCTGGCGCTGCGCGAGGCGATCGAGCCGGCGCTCGCGCGGCTGCGCGCGGGCAGCGCCGAGGGCTGCCTGTCGGACCTGAGCTTCTCGAACCTCTGGCTGTTCCGCGAGGCCCACGACTACCGCTACATCGGGCCAGAAGACGACGGCTGGCCGCGCATCTCGGGCCGCACCTACGACGGCACGCGCCACCTGGTCCCGCTGTTCGCGCTGCCGCAGGCACCGCCCGAGGCGCTGGCCACGATGCTCGAAGACCACGACTGCTTCTATCCGTTGTCGCGGCGCGACATCGAAGGCCTGAGCGCCGACCGCTTCGCGCTGAGCGCCTCGCCCGACGACGCCGACTACCTCTACGATGCCAGCCGCTTCGCCGACTACGCCGGCCGCGCGCTGGCCTGGAAGCGCAGCCAGGTGCGGCAACTGCTCGCGCAGTGCACGCCGCGCGCCGAGGCCTTCGGTCCCGCCTCGGCCGGCGCCGCGCTGCGCGTGCTCGAGGCCTGGATGGCACAGAAGGGCAAGGCCGCGGGCGAAGCCGATGAGGCGCCGTGCCGCGCAGCCATCGCCGATGCGGCGGCGCTCGGACTCGAGGGCTTCGTGCACTTCGCGCAGGACGAACCGCTGGGCTTCGTGCTCGCGCAGGAACTGCAGCCCGGCGTGTTCGCGATGCGCTTCGCCAAGGGGCTCGACAGCCACGCGGGCATCTACCCGCACATGTTCCAGCACTTCTGCCAGCAGTTCGAGGCCGGGTTCGGCCGGCCGGTGCGCTGGCTCAACTTCGAGCAGGACATGGGCATCGCGGGCTTCCGGCGCAGCAAGCGTTCGTACGCGCCGGCGGCGATGGTGCAGAAGTTCAGGGCACGGTTATTGCGCTGAGCCGGCGCGGCGACGGGTATTCTTCCGCCGCCCACCGTACCGACCGCATCCGCCGCGAGGAGCCCGCATGACCCGGACCACCGATTCCCTTCATCGACGCTGGCCGCGCGCCGCATCCGCGGTCGTTGCCGCTGTCGCCGCCGGCCTCGCATTCGCGGCCCAGGCCGCCGACTACACCGGCCCGCTGTTCGACACCCACCTGCACTACAACGAGGAGGCCTGGAACGGCAGCAGCGGCCCGTTCCCGCCGGCCGAGGCGCTCGCGCGCATGCAGCGCAACGGCGTGCGCGCCATCGTCGGCAACTCGCGGCCCAACGACGGCACGCGCACGCTCGCGGCACTGCGCGAGACCCGCGAGGCCGGCGTCACCGTGGTGCCCTTCGTGCGGCTGTACCGCAACCGCGCCGACTACAACAACTGGTTCCGCGACGAGAGCATCCACGAGATGGTGCTGGCCGAACTCGAGCGCGGCACCGCGAGCGGGCCCTACCGCGGCATCGGCGAGTTCCATCTCTACGAGAGCGCCAATGCCAACGGCCCGGTCGCGAAGAAGCTGATGGCGCTGGCCGAGCAGAAACAGCTCGCCGTGCTCGCGCACGTGGACGACGAGGCGGTCGACCTGCTGATGGCCAACACGCCGAGCCAGGGCCGCGACACGCGGCTGATCTGGGCCCACACCGGCATCGGCGGCACGCCGGTGGCGCGCGTGCGCCAGATGCTCGAGCGCTATCCGAAGCTGATGGGCGAGCTGTCGTACCGCCCGGGCCTGGTCTGCGAGGGCGGCACGCTGTGCGCGCCGTGGCGCGAGCTGATCCTGGCCTTTCCCGATCGCTTCCTGATCGGCTCCGACACCTGGGTCAACCAGCGCTGGAGCGCCTACGACGAGCTGATGCGCGGCTACCGCGGCTGGCTCGGCGAGCTGCCGCCCGCGGTGGCGCAGCGCGTGGCGTGGGACAACGCGGCCGGGCTGTTCGGCGTGCGCTGAGCCCGCGTTCGGGGGCACAGCCACTGGGCACAAGACGCCCCGGGAGGCGCTGCCTAAGCTGCCATGGACTCTTCCGCAGACCATGGCCACCATCGAATCGACCCTCTCCCCCCACGGCGAAGCCTTCCAGGCCAATCGCGCCCACATGCTCGCGCTGCTCGAGCGCGTACGCGGCTGCGAGCAGCGCGCCGCCGCCACCTCGGAGCGCTCGCGCGAACGCTTCGAGAAGCGCGGCCAGCTGCTGCCGCGCGAGCGGCTGTCGCTGCTGCTCGACCCCGGCACGCCCTTCCTCGAACTCTGCTCGCTCGCCGGGCTCGGCCTGGACAACCCCGACCTCGACAAGAGCGTGCCCGGCGGCGGCGTGATCGCGGGCATCGGCCAGGTCTCGGGCCTGCGCGTGATGGTCAATGCCTCCGACTCGGGCATCGACGCCGGCGCGCTGCAGCCCATGGGCATTCCGAAGCAGTTGCGCATCCAGGAACTCGCGCTCGAGAACCGGCTGCCCTACGTGCAGCTGGTGGAGAGCGCGGGCGCCAACCTCATGACCTACAAGGTCGAGGAATTCGTGACCGGCGGCAGCCTGTTCCGCAACCTCGCGCGGCTGTCGGCCGCCGGCCTGCCGGTGCTGACCGTCACGCACGGCTCCTCGACCGCGGGCGGCGCCTACCAGACCGGCCTGTCGGACTACATCGTGATGGTGCGCGACCGCTCGCGGGCCTTCCTCGCGGGGCCGCCGCTGCTGAAGGCCGCCACGGGCGAGATCGCGACCGAGGAGGAACTGGGCGGCGCGCTGATGCACAGCTCGGTGTCGGGGCTCGGCGACTACCTGGCCGAGGACGACCGCGACGCGATCCGCATCGCGCGCGAGATCCTCGCCCACATCGACTGGAACCGAGAGCTGCCGGCAGCGCCGCCGCGGCGCTTCAAGCCGCCGCGCTTCGACGCCGAGGAACTGCTGGGCATCATGCCGGCCGACCTCAAGCGGCCGGTCGACATGAAGCAGGTGATCGCGCGCATCGCCGACGACTCCGAGTTCCTCGAGTTCGGCGCCGGCTACGGCAGCGCCACCGTGGTCGGCCACTTCAAGATCGAGGGCCTGCCCGTGGGCGTGGTCACCAACAACGGCCCGATCGACAACGCGGGCGCCACCAAGGCCGCGCACTTCATCCAGGCCTGCTGCCAGTCGCGCACGCCGATCCTCTACCTGCAGAACACCACCGGCTTCATGGTGGGGCGCGCGCACGAGGAGGGCGGGATGATCAAGCACGGCTCGAAGATGATCCAGGCCGTGACCAACGCGACCGTGCCGCAGATCACCATCCATTGCGGCGCTTCGTTCGGCGCCGGCAACTACGGCATGTGCGGGCGCGGCTTCCATCCGCGCTTCTGCTTCTCGTGGCCCAACGCGCGCACCGCCGTGATGGGTGGCGAGCAGGCGGCGCAGACCATGGTCAACGTGACCGAGGCAGCGATGCGGCGCAAGGGCGGCGAGGTCGACCGCGCCAAGCTCGCGGAGATGGAGCGACGCATCGTCGAGCGCTTCGACAGCCAGATGAGCGTGTTCACCACCAGCGCGCACGTGCTCGACGACGGCGTGATCGATCCGCGCGACACGCGCGCCGTGCTCGCGAAGCTGCTGGCCGTGTGCCACGAGGCCGAGCTGCGCGAGCCGCAGCCCATGCAGTTCTCGGTGGCGCGGCCATGAGCGAGGGGGAACAGTCCATGACCCAGGCCACGCCCTTCCACAAGATCCTGATCGCCAATCGCGGCGAGATCGCGCTGCGCGTGATGCGCAGCGCGCGCGCCCTCGGCTACCGCACGGTGGCGGTGTATTCGAGCGCCGATGCCGGCGCGCGCCATGTGCGCGAGGCCGACCAGGCCGTGTGCATCGGCGAGGCGCTGCCCGCGCAGTCCTATCTGCGCATCGAGGCCATCGTCGAGGCCGCGCGCCGCACCGGCGCCGACGCGGTGCACCCGGGCTACGGCTTCCTGGCCGAGAACGCCGCCTTCGCGCGCGCCTGCGCGGAGGCCGGGCTGGTCTTCATCGGGCCCTCGGCCGAGGCCATCGAGGCCATGGGCCACAAGGCCGGCGCCAAGGCGCTGATGCAGGCCGCGGGCGTGCCCTGCATTCCGGGCTACCAGGGCGAGGATCAAGGCGAGGAGCGGCTCGCGCGGGAGGCCGCGCGCATCGGCTTCCCGGTGATGATCAAGGCCACGGCCGGCGGCGGCGGGCGCGGCATGCGGCTGGTGCCGTCTGCCGAGGAGTTCGCGCCGCTGCTGCGCAGCGCGCGCTCGGAGGCGCAGAGCGCCTTCGGCGATCCCGAGGTGATCCTCGAGCGCGCGATCGCGCAGCCGCGGCACATCGAGATCCAGGTCTTCGCCGACCGCCACGGCCATGCCATCCACCTGGGCGAGCGCGACTGCTCGGTGCAGCGGCGGCACCAGAAGCTGATCGAGGAGGCACCCTCACCGGCGGTGGACGGCGCGCTGCGCGAACGCATGGGCGCGGCCGCGGTGGCGGCCGTGAAGGCGATCCGCTACGAGGGCGCGGGCACGCTCGAGTTCCTGCTCGACGGCGGCGGCAACTTCTACTTCATGGAGATGAACACGCGGCTGCAGGTCGAGCATCCCGTGACCGAGGCCGTGACCAGCCTCGACCTGGTGGAACTGCAACTGCGCGTGGCCGCGGGCGAGCCGCTGCCGCTCGCGCAGCAGGACGTGCGCTTCGAGGGCCATGCGATCGAGGTGCGGCTGTGCGCGGAAGATGCGGCGCAGGGCTTCGTGCCGCAGAGCGGAACGCTCGCGCTGTGGCGGATGCCGCCGCAACTGCGCGCCGAGCATGCGCTGCATTCGGGTGCCGAGGTGCCGCCGTATTACGACTCGATGATCGCCAAGCTCGTGGCCCATGGCCGCACGCGCGAGGAGGCGCGGCGCAAGCTGGCCACGGGGCTCGAGGACGCGGTGGCGCTGGGCGTGACGACCAACCAGTCCTTTCTGCGCGCCTGCCTCGTGCATCCGGTGTTCGCGGCGGGCGGTGCCACCACGGCCTTCATCGGCGAGCACCAGGCGGCGCTGCTGCAGGCCGACGAGGCCGCGGCCGCACGCGCGGCCGCGCTCGCGGCGGTGCTGCTGTACGAGCGCGCCGACGACACGCAGGCGCGGCGGCTGCCGCACAAGCTGCCGATCTCGCTGCGCTTCGAGCTCGCGGGACAGACGCGGCATGCGAGCGTCGCGTTGATCGCGTCGCGCCGGTTCCAGGTCACGCTCGATGCGCAGGCTTTCTCGATCGAATTGATCGAGCACGGCGACGACAGCGTGCGCTTCGCCTGCGATGGCGTGCACGAGAGCGCCGCGTACTGGCGCGACGGCACCTTGCTGTGGCTGCAGTACCGCGACCGTGCGTTGCGCATCGAGGACACCACGCGCGCGGCCTCCGTGCGCCAGGGCGGCGCGGGCGGTGGCGACGGCAAGCTGCGCGCCTCGATGAACGGCCGCGTGGTCGCGGTGCTGGCCGAGCCCGGCCAGGTCGTGCGCGCGGGGCAGCCGCTGCTCACGCTCGAGGCGATGAAGATGGAGCATGTGCATGCCGCGCCGGTGAGCGGCCGGCTGGCCGCGCTGCATGTGCGCATCGGCGACCAGGTCGAGGCGCGCCGTGTCGTGGCCGAGATCGAGGTCGCTGTCACTGAAGGAGTCGCGCCATGAGCACCGCCGCCGTATTGCACGAGAAGCGCGACCGCGCCTTCTGGATCACCATCAATCGTCCCGACAAGCGCAACGCGCTCAACGCCGAGGTGGTGGCCGGCATTCGCGAAGGCTGGCGCCTCGCGCATGCCGATCCCGAGGTGCGCGCCATCGTGCTGACCGGCGCGGGCGAGAAGGCCTTCTGCGCCGGCGGCGACCTGCAGCCCGGCGCGGGCTTCGCGTTCGACCTCGCGCAGCCCACGCTCGACTACGCCGACCTGCTGCGCGAGACGCAGGCAGGCACCCTGCCGAGCATCGCGCGCATCAACGGCACCTGCATGGCCGGCGGCATCGGCCTCCTGTGCATGACCGACCTCGCGGTGGCCGCCGACACGGTGCAGTTCGGCCTGCCCGAAGTGAAGATCGGCCTGTTCCCGATGCAGGTGCTGAGCCTGCTGCAGCGCATCGTGCCGCGCCGCACCCTGCGCGAGTGGTGCCTGAGCGGCGAGCCCTTCGGCGCGGCCGAGGCGAAGGAAGCCGGGCTGCTGAACCACGTGGTGCCGGCCGACGCACTCGATGCGAAGACGCAATGGCTGCTCGAGCGCCTGACCGACAAGTCACCGACCGCGATCCGCCGGGGCAAGTACGCGATGCGCGCGCTCGAGGCCATGTCCTTCGACGAGGGCATCGCCTTCACCGAGGGGCAGATCGCGCTGCTTGCGGGCACGCAGGATGCGAAGGAAGGGCTGGCCTCGTTCAACGAGAAGCGCAGGCCAGTGTGGACCGGGCGCTGAGCGCGGCCGGCGGGCTCACACCTTGTCAGGCGAAGGGCGCGCTGGCCATCTCGTCCATGAGCCACTGCGTGAACGACTGCAGCGCCGCGCTCGGCGCGCGGTCCGCGGGACGCACGAGGTAATAGGCGCTCCCCGGATCGACGGTGTGCGCGAACGGCGCCACCAGCAGTCCGGCATCGAGGTCCTCGCGCACCAGCGCCGTGAAGAACAGCGCGAAGCCATGGCCGTCGAGCGCGGTGCGGCGCAGCGCGTGGGAGTCGTCGATGCGGGTGGTGTCGAGCGGGTCCGCGTCCACGTCCGTGTCCACGCCCGTCGTTGCGAACCAGGCGCTCCAGTGCGCGGCATCGAACTCGTGGAACAGGCGGCGGCCGCGCAGGTCGCGCGGCCTGGGTTTGCGCGGCAGCGTGGCCAGGCAGGCGGGGCTGCACACGGGCGTGAGCGTGCCCGGCACGACCAGCCGGGCCTCGACGCCGGGCCAGCGCCCGTCGCCCCAGCCGATGCCGGCATCGACCGGATCGCGCAGGAAATCGGCGGGCTGGTAGGCGTGGTGCAGCTGCAGGTGCAGCCGCGGATGCCGCGCCCAGAGCCGCCCGAGGCGCGGCGTGAGCCAGCGCGCCGAGAAGTACGGGGCGACGCTCAGCGCCAGGGTGTCGGGCCGCGCGGCGCGGCGCAGCCGGTCGATCGCGGCCTCGAGGCCCTGGAAGCCCTGGGCGCAATCGGCGCAGAGCTGGCGTCCCTCGGCCGTGAGCTCGATGCGGCGGTGCGAGCGCAGCACCAGCGGCATGCCGAGCTCGGCCTCGAGATGGCGCACATGGTGGCTCAGGGCCGACTGCGTGACGTGCAGTTCCTCGGCCGCGCGCTTGAAACTGCCGTGCCGGGCCACCGACTCGAAGGCGCGCAGCTTCGTGAGCAGGAACAGGGGCAGCGGCATGCGGGCGATCCTAGAAGTGAGTTTGCTTCACGTCAACGCAGAACGAATCAATTGAACGAAGCAAGGCGGCTTCGCAAAATTCCCCTTCACATCAATGAAGGAGATTCACATGAGCAACCAGCCTGCCGCGTTCGAGATCGCGAAGGGACCGCGCCGCGTCATGACGCTGAGCGAAGCCGAGGTGGCGCGCCTTCTCGATCCGCGCGCACTGCTCGACGGCCTCGAGGACGGCTTTCGCGCGCTGGCGCGCGGCGAGGTGCAGTCGCCGGCGCGGCCCGAGCTCACGGTGCCGGGCCAGGGCTTCTCGCTCGCGATGCCGGCATGGCGCCCGGGCATGCAGATGGCGATCAAGGTGGTCAACGTCTTCGACGGCAACCTCGCGCTCGGGCTGCCGAACCACCTCGCGATGATCCTGCTGTTCGAGCCCGAGACGGGCATGGCCTCGTGCGTGATGGACGGCACCTTCATCACCGGCATCCGCACGGCCGCTTCGGCGGTGCTGTCGGCGCGGCTGCTGGCGCGTCAGGACGCGCGCGTCGCGACCATCGTGGGCGCGGGCGTGCAGGCGCGCGAGCACCTGCGGCTGCTGCCGCTGGTCCGTGACCTCGAGCGCATCCATGTCTGCGCACTGCATCCCGAGGAGGCGCGGCGGCTCGCGGCGCGGCATCCGCTCGCGCGGGCCGGCGAGGACATCGAGGCGGCCGTGCGCGACTCGGACATCGTCTGCCTCGCGAGTCACAGCGCCCAGCCCGTGATCCGCCCCGAGTGGCTCAAGCCCGGCGCCCACGTGTCCTCGGTCGGCTACCACCCGCCGGCGGGCGAACTGCCGGTGGCGCTCGCGCGCGAGGCGCGCCTGTTCGTGGAGACGCTCGATGCCTTCGAGCCCGTGCCCGTGGGTTGCGCCGAGCTCGCGAGCTGCGACCGCCGGCGCGCGACCACGCTCGGCGAGGTCGTGCTCGGCACTTCGCCGGGCCGGCGCGATGCGCGCGAGATCACGGTCTACAAGGCCATGGGGATCGCGATGGAAGACATGGTGGCGGCCAACCTGGCCCATGCGGCCGCGCTGCGCGAAGGTGGCGGTGAGACGATGGCGTGGTGAGCCACGTCATCCGCCGGCGGGGCTCTGTAAAGTCGCGGGCAGTCTTCGCAACGCCATGAGCCCTTCTTCCTTGAACTCCATCGATTTCGACCTCACCCGCTTCGACGCCGCCATCGTCGACCTCGACGGCACCACCATCGACACGCTCGGCGATTTCGCCGTGGCCGTGAACCGCATGCTCGAGGACCTCAGTCTGGCTGCGCTGCCGCGCGAGCGCATCGAACTGATGATCGGCAAGGGCTCGGAGCACCTGATCCTGTCGGTACTGCAGTACGTGGCCGCGGCGGACGGTGCCGACGCACCCGCCGCCCTGGCGCGCGCGCAGGCGCAGTTCGACCGCGGCTGGGAGCGCTACCAGCACCACTACCTCGCGATCAACGGCCAGCATGCGGCGGTGTATCCGGGCGTGGTCGAGGGGCTGCAGGCGCTGCGCGACCGGGGGCTGAAGCTGGCCTGCCTCACGAACAAGCCGACCGCCTTCGCGCAGCCGCTGCTGGCCCAGAAGGGGCTCGACGGCTTTTTCGAGCGCGTGTTCGGCGGCGATGCCTTCGAGCGCAAGAAGCCCGATCCGCTGCCGCTGCTGAAGACCTGCGAGGCGCTGGGCACGCAGCCCGCGCGCACGCTGATGATCGGCGACTCGAGCAACGACGCGCGTGCCGCGCGCGCGGCCGGCTGTCCGGTGGTGCTGGTCACCTACGGCTACAACCACGGCGAGCCGGTGCGCGCGGTCGATGCCGACGGCTTCGTCGATTCGCTGGCCGAACTGGCGGCGCCGCGCGCCTGAGGCGCTGGCCGCCGCTCAGGCCGGCTTGCCGAGCAGCGCGTCCTTGAGCTTCCAGTCGGCCGGGTTCGGGCCGAGCCAGATGCGCAGCAGCGCGTTGAAGAAGGCGGGTTCCTTCACGGGATCGGGCTGCGGCACGCCGCGCACCGTGATCAGCGTGCCGGTGCCGGGCAGCCAGTCGATGGTGAAGGTGTCGCCGGCCTTGAGTTGCTTCTGGTCGGCGAACATCTGGCCCATGCGCAAGAGGCCTGGGATCAGCTGGCCCATCTCGCTCTTGGGCGAGTTGTCCTCCACGCCCTTGATGAAGAGCTTGCCGAGTTCGTTGGCGTCGATGTCGCGCAGCATGGTGATCGCCACGCGCTTCGGGCCGGGCACGGCCAGCGCCTCCTCGGTGGTCGAGGCCTTGCGGCCCATGTAGAGGCCGGCCGTGTAGACCTTGAGGATGGCCTTGTAGCGCACGCCGGCGCCATTGAGCTGCAGCGGCGTGCCGCGCAGCTCGAGGTTGTCCTCGAGCTTGACGCCCGCGACCTCGACCGGGGCGGCGCGCACCGGCGCGGCGATGGCCAGCGCCGCCGCGAGACCGGCCAGCAGGAACAGGCGCGCGAGCGCCGGTGACACGAGCGGAAGTGCGGTCGAGCGTGCGGACAAGGCGGCCTCCTCTGGAAATTTGCGAACGGTCGTGCGAATGTATCTTTTCGTTTTATCGCCCCGGCTCCGGACGAACCCTGAAGCGCGGGTTTGCGCGCGGCCGCGTTCTCGTGGGCTAAACTCCGGCCCTCATGTTCGTTCATCACATCCATCAGACAGGTGAAGGCAGCCGGGGAGCCTGGCCCTGGCGTACGCCATCGACGCTGCCTGTTTGATTGCACGGCGCACGCCGTGCGCCCGAGGTTCCGGATCGCCCCGACGCCGAACCAACCCCCTCTGTTTGTGAATGAGACCGCTCCCGGCCGATGAAAGCGCGCCGGGCCGGCTTTCCGGAGAACGACACGTGATCACCGAACTCGAATTCAAGAGCCTCAGCGCCCAGGGCTACAACCGCATCCCGCTGATGGCCGAGGCCTTTGCCGACCTCGAAACCCCCCTGTCCCTCTACCTCAAGCTGGCCCATTCGCAAGGCGGCGGCAAGCACAGCTTCCTGCTCGAATCGGTCGTGGGCGGCGAGCGCTTCGGCCGCTACAGCTTCATCGGCCTGCCGGCGCGCACCCTGCTGCGTGCCAGCGGCTTCGGTGCCGAGGCCGTCACCGAGGTCGTGACCGACGGCCAGGTGGTCGAGACCGCCGCGGGCAATCCGCTCGACTTCGTGGCGCAGTACCAGAAGCGCTTCAAGGTCGCGCTGCGGCCCGGGCTGCCGCGCTTCTGCGGCGGGCTGGCCGGCTACTTCGGCTACGACACCGTGCGCCACATCGAGCGCAAGCTCGAGAAGAGCTGCCCGCCCGACACGCTGGGCTGTCCCGACATCCTGCTGCTGCAGTGCGAGGAACTGGCGGTCATCGACAACCTCTCGGGCAAGCTCTACCTGATCGTCTATGCCGATCCGAAGCAGCCCGAGGCCTATGCCAACGCCAAGCGCCGGCTGCGCGAGCTCAAGGAAAAGCTCAAGTACTCGGTGAGCGCGCCGATCGTGAAGCCCACGCAGCCGCATCCGGCCGAGCGCAGCTTCGCCAAGGCCGACTACCTCGCGGCGGTGGAGCGAGCCAAGGAGATGATCGCCGCCGGCGACTTCATGCAGGTGCAGGTGGGCCAGCGCATCAGCAAGCGCTACACCGAGTCGCCGCTGTCGCTGTACCGCGCGCTGCGCTCGCTCAATCCCTCGCCCTACATGTACTACTACCACCTGGGCGACTTCCACGTGGTGGGCGCTTCGCCCGAGATCCTGGTGCGCCAGGAGCACACGGGCGAGGGCGAGCAGAAGATCACCATCCGCCCGCTGGCCGGCACGCGCCCGCGCGGCGCCTCGCTCGAGCTCGACAAGGCGGCCGAGGTCGAACTGATCAACGACCCGAAGGAGCGCGCCGAGCACGTGATGCTGATCGACCTCGCGCGCAACGACATCGGCCGCATCGCCAAGACCGGCACGGTGAAGGTGACGGAAGCCTTCGCGGTGGAGCGCTACAGCCACGTGATGCACATCGTGAGCAACGTCGAAGGCACGCTGAAGGACGGCATGACCGCCATCGACGTGCTCAAGGCCACCTTCCCGGCCGGCACGCTGACCGGCGCGCCCAAGGTGCATGCGATGGAACTGATCGACCAGCTCGAGCCCACCAAGCGCGGCCTGTACGGCGGCGCCTGCGGCTACATCAGCTACGCGGGCGACATGGACGTCGCGATCGCGATCCGCACCGGCATCGTGAAGGACCAGGTGCTGCACGTGCAGGCCGCGGCCGGCGTGGTGGCCGATTCGGTGCCAGAGCTCGAATGGAAGGAAACCGAGGCCAAGGCGCGTGCACTGCTGCGTGCCGCCGAACTGGTCGAGGAAGGCCTGGAATGAGCAACGCACCCGATATCCAGAACGATTTCTCGCACGAGATCATCGGCGCCGCCGTCGAGGTGCAGCGCGTGCTCGGCACGGGGCTCGACGAACGCGCCTATGCCGCGGCGCTGGCCATCGAGCTCGCCGAGCGCGAGATCGGCTTCGCGCGCGACGTGCCGCTGTCGGCCAGCTACAAGGGCCGTTCGCTCGGCGAGGTCTACCGCGCGGGCTTCGTGATCGAGCAATCGGTCATCGTCGAACTCAAGGCGGTCGACGCGCTGACCGACCAGCATCGCGCGCAGGTGCTCGCCGCGCTGCGCCTGTCGGGCCTCAAGCTGGGCCTCCTGATCAACTTCAACGTGTTCCCCGTCGTCAAGGGCGTGCACCGGATTGTGAGCAAGCCATGAAACTGCTGATGATCGACAACTACGATTCGTTCACCTACAACATCGTCCAGTACTTCGGCGAGCTGGGTGCCGACGTGCAGGTGCATCGCAACGACGAGATCACGGTCGCGCAGATCGGCGAGCTGATCGCCTCGGGCGTGACGCGGCTGGTGGTGTCGCCCGGGCCGTGCTCGCCGGCGGAAGCGGGCGTGTCGGTGGCGGCCATCGAGGCCTTCGCGGGCAAGCTGCCCATTCTCGGCGTGTGCCTCGGCCACCAGGCCATCGGCGCGGCCTTCGGCGGCAGGATCGTGCGCGCGCAGCAGCTCATGCACGGCAAGACCAGCGAGATCACGACCACGCAGGAGGGCGTGTTCGCGGGGCTGCCGAAGACCTTCGTCGTCAACCGCTACCACTCGCTGTCGATCGAGCGCGCGAGCTGCCCCGAGGCCCTGGCCGTCACGGCCTGGACCGACGACGGCGAGATCATGGGCGTGCGGCACACCGGTTACGCGCACGACGTGCGCATCGAAGGCGTGCAGTTCCACCCCGAATCGATACTCACCGAGCACGGCCACGCCATGCTCAAGAACTTCCTGGATTGAAGCCATGACCGACCGCACCGCCATCGTCGACCTGCGCAGCGACACCGTCACGCAACCCACGCCGGCGATGCGCGACGCCATGATGGCGGCGCCGCTGGGCGACGACGTCTTCGGCACCGACCCGAGCGTGAACGCGCTGCAGGAGAAGATCGCGGCGCTGCTGGGTTTCGAGGCGGCGCTGTTCGTGCCGACCGGCACGCAGAGCAACCTCAGCGCGATCCTCGCGCACTGCGGCCGCGGCGACGAATACATCGTCGGCCAGATGGCGCACTGCTACCGCTGGGAGGGCGGCGGCGCGGCGGTGTTCGGCAGCGTGCAGCCGCAGCCGCTGGACCACGCGGCCGACGGCACGCTGCCGCTCGCGCAGATCGAGGCGGCGATCAAGCCCGACGACGCGCACTTCGCGCGCACCCGGCTGCTGGCGCTCGAGAACACGCTGGGCGGCAAGCTGCTGCCCTTCGACTACGTGCAGGCGGCGACCGAACTGGCCGCGCGCCACGGGCTGCAGCGGCACCTGGACGGCGCGCGCCTCTTCAACGCGGCGACCGCGCAGGCGGCGAAGAACGGAAGCACCGACGTGCGCGCCGAGGCGCGCCGCATCGCGCAGTGCTTCGACAGCGTGTCGGTGTGCTTCAGCAAGGGCCTGGGCGCGCCGATCGGCTCGGCGCTGGTCGGTTCGCGCGACTTCATCGCGCGCGCCCACCGCATCCGCAAGATGGCGGGCGGCGGCATGCGCCAGGCCGGGCTGCTGGCGGCCGCGGCCGCGCATGCGCTCGAGCACCACGTCGACCGGCTGGCCGACGACCATGCGCTGGCGCTGCGCCTCGCGCAGGGGCTCGCGGGCATCGAAGGGCTGAAGCTCGAGATGCCGCACACCAACATCGTCTTCGTCGACCTCGAGGGCGAGGCCAAGGCGCGCTCGGCGGGGCTGATCGAGAACCTCGAGCGCCAGGGCATCCTGGCCACGGGCCTGTACCGCTTGCGCTTCGTGACGCACCTCGATGTCGATGCCGCCGGCGTCGACCGCGCGGTGGCCGCGATCCGGGCCTACTTCGCAGCCTGATCCGTCGTTCGAGGAGAGGAGAACGCCATGCCCGATCTTCCCCATCTGCTGGCCTTCATCGCCGCCGGCTGGCTGCTGAACCTGACGCCGGGGCCCGACGTGCTCTACGTGGTCACCCACTCGCTGCGCTCGGGCGTGCGCGCCGGCATCGTCGCCGGGCTCGGCATCACCGCCGGCTGCTTCGTCCACATCTTCGCGGCGGCCATCGGCGTCGGCACGTTGATGGCGACCTCGGCCGCGGCCTTCACCGTGCTCAAGTACATCGGCGCGGCCTACCTGCTGTACCTGGGCGTGCGCATGGTGCTGTCGCGCGCCGCGCCGCCGACCGACCTGGCGCAGGCCGCGGCGGCCACCGGGACGCGCAGCCTCAAGGCGATCTTCCTCGGCGGCTTCTGGACCAACGTGCTCAATCCCAAGGTGGCGCTGTTCTTCCTGGCCTTCGTGCCGCAGTTCATCGCGCCCGGGGCCGACCACAAGGCGCTGTACTTCGTGCTGCTCGGCGTGCTGTTCAACCTCAACGCGATCCCCGTCAACGTGGGCTGGGCGCTGGCGGCGGGCTGGATGGCGCGCCGCGGCGCCGTGCAGAAGGGCATGCACTGGCTCGACCGCGCCGCCGGCATTCTTTTCATCGGCTTCGGCCTCAAGCTCGCGTTCACCGACGCCCCCGCGGCGCGCATCGGCCGCTGATTCATCCCGAGGAGACTTTCCATGATCACCCCCCAGGAAGCGCTGCAGCGCACCATCGAGCACCGCGAAGTCTTCCACGACGAGATGCTGCACATCGTGCGGCTCATCATGAGCGGCGAGTGTTCGCCCGTGATGATGGCCGCGCTGATCACCGGGCTGCGCGTGAAGAAGGAAACCATCGGCGAGATCACCGCCGCCGCGCAGGTGATGCGCGAGGTGTCGACCAAGGTGGCGGTGGCCGACACCACGAACCTGGTCGACATCGTGGGCACCGGCGGCGACGGTTCGCACACCTTCAACATCTCGACCTGCTCGATGTTCGTCGCGGCGGCGGCCGGCGCCAAGGTCAGCAAGCACGGCGGGCGCAGCGTGTCGAGCAAGTCGGGCAGCGCCGACGTGCTGGAGTCGCTGGGCGTCAACATCAACCTCAGGCCCGAGCAGATCGCGCGCTCGATCGAGCAGTCGGGCATCGGCTTCATGTTCGCGCCGAACCACCATCCGGCCATGAAGAACGTGGCGCCGGTGCGCAAGGAACTCGGCATCAAGACCATCTTCAACATCCTGGGCCCGCTGACCAACCCGGCCGGTGCGCCCAACATCCTGATGGGCGTGTTCCATCCCGACCTGGTGGGCATCCAGGTGCGCGCGCTGCAGCGCCTGGGCACCGAGCATGCGATGGTGGTCTACGGCCGCGACGGCATGGACGAGATCTCGCTGGGCGCGGCCACGCTGGTGGGCGAGCTCAAGAACGGCGAGATCAGCGAGTACGAGCTGCATCCCGAGGACTTCGGCTTCCAGATGTCCAGCAACCGCGCGCTGCGCGTGGAGACGCCCGAGCAGTCGAAGGCGATGCTGCTCGGCGTGCTCGACAATCAGGCCGGCCCGGCGCTCGACATCGTGCTGCTCAACGCCGGTGCGGCGCTGTACGCGGCCAACGTGGTCGACTCGGTGGCCGCGGGCGTGACGCGTTCGCGCGAGGCCATCGCCTCGGGCGCGGCCAAGGCGAAGCTCGCCGAGCTGGTGCGGGTCACCACCTCGGTCTGAGCCAGGAATTCAGGAGCAAGAGAGAAGCCATGTCCGACATCCTCGACAAGATCGTTGCCGTCAAGCACCAGGAAGTGGCCGCCGCGAAGCAGCGCAGCCCGCTGGAGGCGGTTCGCTTCGACGCCGAAAGCCGCGTGCTGACGCGCGATTTCGAAGGCGCGCTGCGCGCCAAGATCGCGGCCGGCCAGGCCGCCGTGATCGCCGAAGTCAAGAAGGCCAGTCCGAGCAAGGGCGTGCTGCGCGCCGATTTCATTCCGGCCGACATCGCGCAGAGCTATGCCGAAGGTGACGGCAAGATCAGCGCGGCCTGCCTGTCGGTGCTGACCGACAAGCAGTTCTTCCAGGGCGGCATCGACTACCTGAAGCAGGCGCGTGCCTCGTGCGAGCTGCCGGTGCTGCGCAAGGACTTCATCGTCGACGCCTACCAGGTGTATGAATCGCGCGCGATCGGCGCCGACGCGATCCTGCTGATCGCCGCCTGCCTCGACGATGCGCAGATGAAGGACTTCGAAGCCATCGCGCACGGCCTGGGCATGGCGGTGCTGGTCGAGGTGCACGATGCGGCCGAGCTCGAGCGCGCGCTGCGCCTCAAGACCCCGCTGGTGGGCGTCAACAACCGCAACCTGCGCAATTTCGAGGTCTCGATCCAGGCCACCATCGGCCTGCTGCCGGGCCTGCCGAAGGAGCGCCTCGCGGTGACCGAATCGGGCATCGCCACGCGCGAGGACGTCGCCACGCTGCGCGCCGCGGGCGTCCATGCCTTCCTGGTCGGCGAGGCCTTCATGCGCGCCGAGGAACCTGGCGAAGCCCTCGCGGCATTGTTCCAATGAGCCGGGCGGATCAGTTGGTCAGCAGCGATCCGGCCGACTGGCCGGTGGCGCCGGGCTGGCAGCCGCTGGTCGATGGCTTCTTCGGCGGTGCCGTGGGGCAGAAGCTGCAGGCCTTCCTGCGCGAACGGCTCGACGCGGGCACAGTGATTTTCCCGCCGCAGCCACTGCGCGCGCTGGAGCTCACGCCGCCCGAGGACGTGCGCGTCGTGATCCTGGGCCAGGACCCGTACCACGGGCGCGGCCAGGCCGAGGGGCTGGCCTTCTCCGTGGCGCCCGGCGTGGCGCTGCCGCCCTCGCTGCGCAACATCTTCAAGGAGCTGCAGCGCGACCTCGGCACGCCGCCGCCGCCGTTCCCGAACCCGGGCGGCAGCCTGGTGAAGTGGGCGACGCATGGCGTGCTGCTGCTCAACACCTGCCTCACGGTCGAGGAGGCCCAGCCGGCCAGCCATTCGGGGCGCGGCTGGGAGGTGCTGACGGACGCCGTGATCCGCCATGTTTCCGATGGCGCGAAGCCTGTTGTTTTCATGCTATGGGGCTCGCACGCCCAGAGTAAGCGTGCGTTGATCGACGTTGGCCGCCATAAGGTGCTGATGTCGAATCATCCCTCGCCGCTGTCGGCGTTGCGCCCGCCCGTGCCGTTCATCGGATGCGGACATTTCGGCGAAGCACGCGCCTGGCGTGAGGAGCACCAGAAGGGGGCCTGAAAATTCGCGGATAATCGCCCGCAGTTCATTCCTCGAACGGTTTCCCTCGCTCCTTTTGGTGCTCGGGTTTCTGCATAGTCACAAAACCGTGCTATATTTCGAGGTTCGCCGGAGAGGTGGCCGAGTGGTTAATGGCAGCAGACTGTAAATCTGCCCTCTAACGAGTACGCTGGTTCGAATCCAGCCCTCTCCACCAGCGATGAATTTGGTTTCTAAGAGCGATTGGATCTAGCGCTTTGGGTGCCTTGAAGTGCCCCCGATGCGGGAGTAGTTCAATGGTAGAACCCCAGCCTTCCAAGCTGATGACGCGGGTTCGATTCCCGTCTCCCGCTCCAGAGACCGAGTTTGATGCAGGTTTAGGCAAAAGCCCTTTTGGCTCAGTGGTAGAGCACTCCCTTGGTAAGGGAGAGGTCGCGGGTCCGATTCCCGCAAAGGGCACCAGTTTTTCCCAGGGGTTGCAAGAGCAGCGTTGCGACCTTATCTGCGTACGTTGATATCGTTTTTTTTCGGAGTCGAAAAATGGCAAAAGGTAAATTCACCCGCACGAAGCCGCACGTGAACGTGGGCACGATCGGTCACGTTGACCATGGCAAGACGACGCTGACGGCT
>NZ_FOWG01000035.1:0-2253 GCF_900115375.1 Variovorax sp. PDC80
GGCCTCGCGGGTGCTGAGCGTGTCGCGGCTGGCCAATGCGATCGATGTGACGCCGTTGCTCAATGGGGCGGATGTGAACCTGGGGGTGGATCCGAGCACGCTTGGGGGGATTGCGCTGAGCCTGGACAACGCACAGCCTGAGGCCGTCGGAGGAACGTCTGTACTGACGGCCATCGTCGAAGGCGCGGCGCCCAGAGGCATGGTGACCTTCTTCGATGGCGAGAAAGTCATCGGTAGTGCAGCGGTAAATGACAACAAGGCCGTACTGGTGATGA
The DNA here is from genome assembly GCF_900115375.1 of Variovorax sp. PDC80. Classification (NCBI taxonomy): domain Bacteria; kingdom Pseudomonadati; phylum Pseudomonadota; class Betaproteobacteria; order Burkholderiales; family Comamonadaceae; genus Variovorax; species Variovorax sp. PDC80. The sequence goes on from NZ_FOWG01000035.1 coordinate 276, forward strand.
ACATGCTGTCGGTGGGAACCCACAGCTTCAGAGTGGCGTATTCGGGCGACACGTGGCGCCCAGCCACCGTATCGAAGGCAATTCGGAAAGTCATTGCACCGGCTATCACGACCGCAGTGCTGACCCATACAAGCCCGTCCTATCGTGACTACGGCTCATTCGATCTCAATACCCCTATCGTCGCTCCGCTGACGCTATCGATGATGCTGGCTGCGCAACCGTCGTGGCTGCCATTGCCGACAGGCAATGTGATCTTTTACAACGGCAACGACATCCTGGGTGAGTCGAAGGTCGTCGATGGGCGTGCCCAGCTGACATTGAACAGTTGGCCCGCGGGAATGTCGAGCATTCGTGCGGTGTACAGCGGAGATGCATGGCATATCGGAACGAGCATCCAACACATCCTGCAAGAGAGCCCGCCTTCGCCTCGGCAATTGACGTTAAGCGCCTCGTCAACCAGTGTCAGGCAGGGTGATTCCGTGATCTTGACTGCGCAGTTGGACCGCTATGGAACCTCGGCCAAGGGGTTCATCACTTTCTTCACGGGAACGACTTTTTTGGGGGCGGCCGAGGTCAATGGAGGGGTGGCGACCCTGACAGTCAACTGTTTGCCAATGGGTTCCAACGTGGCGCTGAGCGCAACCTTCGCGAGCCTAGATGATGTGCAGCCAACCCCTCTTGTGGCTGCACAAGGCCCTAGCATCCAAGTCGCTGCTAGCTCGAACCCAGTGACTCAGCCACCAGTCGTCCCGACTTTCGAATACCCCGACAACGGCGAGGGCCGAGGAGTGAACCTCTCCTATCATGGGCGCGACGAGAGTTTTCCGGGAGAACAGTTAATCCTGACAGACTTGCAGTTCTTTGGATCTGGAAGTCCCTCGGACTTTGGATTCGGCAATGGTCCGTGGCCCAAGGGAACAGTCAGCGTCTTCAGCGGACAAGCGGTGTTGGGAAGCTTTACGGTTTCTCAGTGGTACAACGCGGGCGCCGTGTCGCTTCTCCTACGCGAAGGAGAGCATGACCTGACTTTGGTGTATTCGGGCGTTCTTGAGGGCTCATCGTTGCCGCGCTACACCAGCGCTGTACGCACAATCCAGCACGTGATTGCGAGCACGGAGCCTGAGCGACCCGGCGTGGTTCTGGCGGCATCCAGGCCACAGCCCGTGGCTGGAACACCGGTGACGTTGACTGCTACGCTGGCGCACGATAACGAAATCTACCCTAGACAAGGCACGTCGCCAGTGGTGGGCGGCACGGTGACATTCTCCAGCCGTAACAAGGAAACAGGTGCTCTCACATCTCTGGGCACAGCGACGTTGGTCAATGGTGTAGCGACACTGACACTCAGCACGCTGCCAAAGGGAACAAACACCATCTCAATTCGTTACTCGGGAGACGGTTACTACTCAGGGAGCTACCCAGAAGCAGCCCTCGCGTTGCAAGTCGGTACAGCCCCGATAGTCAGCGCAGTGACGCTGGAGTCCTCTGCAACAAAGTACCTCTACAACCAACCCGTCGTCCTTACCGCAACCTCCGCAGGCATCAATAACCCCGAAGGCGGGTCAGTTAGCTTCTACGAGGGAGCGACCTTGCTTGGCAACGCCGCCTTGGTCAAAGGTCAAGCCTCGCTGAGCGTCAACGGCTTGAAGACCGGCCAGCACACGATCAAGGCCGTGTACTCAGGCGATGCGAACAACATCACTGCCACTTCGCTAACCATCACACTGGCCGTTGGCAATCCTCCTGCGGTCCTCACCAACCTGACGACCCCCACGATCGCGCAAGATGGCGGTCTGTCGGTGCGCGTTGCAGGCCAGACCCCCACAGGCCTGGTGAGCTTCTACAGTGGCACGACCTTGCTGGGCACGGTGGCAGTGCGAGAAGACGGCACAGCCACGCTGCGCGGCGTGCCGATCCCCGCCGGCACGCACACCTTCAGCGCCGTGTACTCGGGCGACTCCCTCAACGCCGACGGTGC
>NZ_FOWG01000030.1:0-5873 GCF_900115375.1 Variovorax sp. PDC80
GCGATGGTGCTGCTGGTCACCCGGTTGTTGGCATCGACCTGGTAGGTGGTGGTGCGCACGTTGGCGGCGTTGAGCGGCACGGGCAGCGCGTCACCGGCCGGCAGCGCCAGCACATCGCCATAGACGTTCTGCGCCATCACGTTGCCCGCCGCGTCGTACACCCAGGTGCTCAGCGTGCCGGTGGCGCTCACCTCGGCCACCTTGCGGTTGCCGGCATCGAACCAGCTGCGCGTGCGCCCACCGTTGGCATCCACCGCCACGATCAGGTTGCCGCTCGCGTCATAGCTGCTGGTGCGCGTGGGCGCAGCCGTGGTCCAGCCGCCGGCGGCGGTGTAGATGCTCACCGAGGCCAGGCGCACCGTCAGCTGCCGGTTCAGGCCGTCGTAGGTGTAGGTCGTCAGCCGCTGCTCGGGCAGCCCCGCCGCCTCGGTGGTCGTGAGCTTGTTGCCGAAGGCGTCGTAAGTGGTCTGGTTGACCACCGCCACCGCCTGGCCACTCGCGTTCTTGCTCGTGATCGGCAACGTCTCGCTAGCGACGCGCCCGAGCCGGTCGTAGGCGTAGGTGGTCACGCCCCCGAGCTTGTTGGTCAGCGTCTCGCGCTGGCCCAGCGCGTTGTAGGTGTAGCGCTCGGCGTTCGACTCGGCATCGATCGTGCGCGACAGGCGCCCCGCGGCGTCGTACTCGAAGCGCGTGAGCGCATCGCTGGGGTTCGTGCCCGGCAAGGCTGGCGCCTGGGTGGCGCTGTAGGCGCCCGTGACCCGGCCGAAGTAGCGCTTGATGCTCAGCGTCTGGCCGAACATGTCGTAGCTGTTCGCGGTGGCGTAGCCCTCGGGGTCCACACTGAGCGTGACGTGTCCGGCCGCGTCGTAGTAATAGAAGGCCGCGTTGCCGCGCGGGTCGGTGATCTTGACGACGTTGCCGTTGGCGTCGTAATCCGAGCGCGTGATGCCGCCGAGCCCATCGCTCACGCTGATCTTGTGGCCGGCCGCGTCGTAGTCGTTGACGGTGGTGTACAGGGACGCGAGCGCATCGCGATTGGCCTGCGTCAGGTCGGCCGCCTTGAGCGCGCCGCCCGCGGCATTGGTGTACTTCAGCAATTTGCGCTGCTGCAGCGCCCAGGCACTGTCGCTGAGTGAGAGCTCGCTGCCGCGCGGGTCGATCGTGCGCGTGAGCCGCCCGACGCCGTCGTAGACGTAGCGCGTGACGGCTGCCTCGGGCTGGCCGAAGGCCGCGGTCTCGCTGATGCGCTGCCCGGCCGCGTCGTAGCCGTAGACCGTGATCTGCAGCGCACGCCCGGAAGTGGACGCGAGCTTGATGGCCGCGTCGAGCTGCGCCTGCTGGGTCACGGCAGTGGCCGCGGGGATGGCCACCGGATAGCGCACGATGGCGGAGAGCCGGCCCTGCGCGTCGTACTGGCGCTGCACGGCATAGCCCAGTGCGTCGACCGTGAGCGACTCGCGCCCGGTGGGGTCGTAGAAGCTGCGCGTGCGCTGGTCGAGCGTGTCGGAGGCCGTGGGCGCGGGCACGGTGCCCGGCACCCAGCTGGCCATGTTCACGGGGTTGTAGAAGGCGCGCTTCTCGCTCACGCTGCCATTGCCGTCGAGCGTGTACTTGACGGTGTTGCCCAGCGCATCGACGCTGGCGACCAAACGGCCGGCCTTGTCGTAGACGCTGTGCTGCAGCTGGTCCTTGGCGGCGGTCGAGGCGGTGGTGGTCGCCACGTAGGTGCCCGCTGCCGCGGCCTGCTCGAGCTGGAAGCCCGAGATGCGGAAGGGACGGGTATCGTTGGCCGTGTACTTGACGACGCCGAAGTTCAGCCCCGGCGCCGCAGGCGCGACAGCCGTGGTCGAGATGCGGTAGCGCCCGTTGCCCAGGCTCTGCACCACGTACTTGTTGGTGGCGATGCCGGCGCCGAACATCACCATCCCGAACGAGTTCCCGGCCGTGTTGACCGCCGGGTTCCCGAAGGCCGGCGCCAGGCCGTCCTCCATCTCGACGATCATCGACAGCGTGTAGGTCGTGCCGGGGGTGGTCGCGAGCGTCTTGTAGACGAGGGAGTAGGGGCCGTTCGGATCGGGCGCGATGCGCAGCGCCCCGCCCAGGCCGGTCATCGTTGCCACCGAGACCACGCCGGTCTTGGAGGGTGCATCGGCCAGGCCGTTGGCGAACTCGCTCTGCGTGAAGAGGTTGGTGTTCGCCTGCACCAGGGCGTCCAGCTGCGCGAGCGTGGGCGCCGCGCCCAGGCTGGTGGTGTTGATCGCCTTGGCGTAGCGCGTGACGAGGCTCACGCGTCCGGCCGCGTCGTAGCTGTTCTTCTCGAGCTGGCCCAGCGGGCCGAGGGTGTAGACGAGGCGCCCGGCGCTGTCGTAGGCCAGGCGCGTCACCTGGCTCTTGGCGTCGGCCGCGGCGGTAATGGCCGTGGTGGTGGTCGGCGTGAGATTCCCAGCGACGCTGGCCTGCTCGAGCTGGTAGCCGGTTACGCGCAGGGCACGGGTGTCGTTGCCGGCGTACTTGACCACCCCGAAGTTCGCCCCCGGCGAGGCGGGTGCCACGCCAGTGGCCGAGACACGGTAGCGTCCACCCCCGAGGTTCTGCAGCGTGTAGGCCGTCGGATTGGCCGCGTTGGCGAACATCACCAGCGCGAAGGAGTTCGCGACGTTGGTGACCGCTGCGTTGCCGAAGGACGGCGGCAGGCCGTCCTCCATCTCCACGATCACCGACAGGGTGTAGGTCGCACCGGCCGTGGTCGCCAGCGTCTTGTAGGCATACGAACCCGCCGGATCGCTCGCGAGCCTGAGTGCGCCCCTGAAGCCGGCGATTGACGCCGCCGTTGCCGCCCCGCCCTTGGCCGGCGCGTCCCCCACCCCATTGGCGAACTCGCTCTGCGTGAGCAGGTTCGTGCCCGCCTGCTGCGCGTTCCAGAACGCTCGGTTGGTGACGTTGCCGTTCTTGTCGAAGCTCTGGGTGGTGACGGTGCCCACCCCGTCGGTGTGCGAGGTCTGCCGGTTGGCACGGTCGTAGGCATAGACGTCGCGCTCGGTGCGCGCGGCAGTGGCGCTGGCCGTGGCGGTCGCCACCGCGCTGTCGATCGCCGCCGGGGTCAGGGCCGTCGTCACCGGAATCCGGGCGCCATACGCATAACGCTCGGTGACGTTGCCGTTGGCATCGAAGACCTGCTTGACCACGGCACCGGTGCCGTCCACCGTGTAGGTCTTGCGCCCCAGGTTGTCGTAGACGTTGCGCGTGCGCTGGTCATGGCTGTCATCGACCACCACCACCGGGTCCTTGGTCGGGTCCCAGGCCGTCAGGTTGATGGGCTTGGCGTAGCCCCGCGTCTCCACGAGGTTGTTGCCCGCGTCGTACTTGTACTCGACCACCCCGCCGGCGCCATCGACCGTGAAGCGCAGACGACCGTCGCGGTCGTAGCGCCGGCGCTGGGTCGCCGCCGCACCCAGGGTCGGCAGCAGCTCCTGCATGGCCTTCAGGCCCGGCGCCACGCCCTGCAGGTTCGCCAGCGACATCGCCGCCGCGTAGCTGGTCTCGGTGCTCACGCGACCCTCGTCGTCATAGCTCGTCTGGCGCACGCTGCCCATCGCGTCGATGGTGAAGACCTTGCGGTTGGCCTTGTCGTAGACGTACAGCGTGGCGTTGCCGTTGCCGTCGATGGCCCTGACGACGTTGCCCTCGCCGTCGTAGTCGTAGCTGCGCGTGAGGTTCAAACCCAGCGGGTCGATCTGCTCCTTGATGCGCCGCCCGGCCCCGTCGTAGGTGTAGCGCGTGAGCCGCCCGTCCGGCCCCTGCACGCTGAGCGTGGTGCCGTCGGTGTCGTAGGTGTAGGTGGTCTGCAGGTTCAGCCCGACATAGGCGCCGTTGGACGGATCCACCGTCTCCTGCAGCAACTGGCCGTCCAGGTCGTACCTGTAGCTGGTGACGGTGCCACCGGGGTCAGTGACGCTGATCTGCTGGCCCGAGGTGTCGTACTTGTAGGTGGTCACCAGCGCCAGCCCGGCGGCATCGACGGTGCGCGTGAGCAGGCGGTCGGCCGCGTCGTAGGCGTAGCTGGTGACAGTGCCCCTGGCATCCGTGGTGCTGAGCTTCAGGCCGGTCTTGTCGTAGGTGGTGCTGGTGCCCACGCTCTCCGGTGCCTGGGTCTGCAGCAGGTTGCCGCTCTTGTCGTAGACGTAGCTGGTGGTGTTGCCGCGACCGTCCTTCACGCTCAGGGTCTGGCCTTGGCGGTTGTGCACGGTGGTCACGCCGACGCCCTCGGGCGTGGTCACGGTGACGCTGCGGTTGGCCAGGTTGTAGGCGTAGGTCGTGGTGTTGTTCAGCGCGTCGCGCTGGGTCAGTACCCGGTCGAAGGCGTCATAGGTGGTGACACGCTTGGCACCGGTGGCATCGGTGGTGGTGACCACCCGCCCGAGGCGGTCGTAGGCGATGCTCGTGGCGTTGCCGTTGCCGTCCACGCGCGTGATGGCGCGGCCGAAGGCGTCGTAGCCGATGCTGCGGCTCACGCGGGCGGCTGAGGCGCCCGTGGCGTCCGCCGTGCTCGAGGTCTTCAGGCCCCGGCGGTCGTAGTCGATGGTGTTGGTGACGACCTGGCCGCCCAGCCGGGTCTGGCTGCTCGCGGTGACCTCGCGGAAGGCGTTGTACGAGTAGCTGGTGAGGTTGTTGGTGGTCCCCGAGGTGGCCACGCTGCTGCTGGCCAGGGTGCCGGTGGCGTTGTAGCGGTTGACGGTGCGCCGGTCCTTGGCGGTGTCGTCCACCGCGTCGACCAGGCCCCTGAGGATGTCGGTGTTCAGCCCCCCTGGGGTGGTGGTCCCGAGGGTGCCCAGGTTTACGGGGGTGCCGTAGACGATGAGCTCGCTCAGTTGGCCCAGCGCGTCGTAGCGGTTCTCGGTGACCTCGCCCAGTGCGTTGACACTGTAGGTCAGCCGACCCAGGGCGTCGTAGAAGAACAGGGTGCGGTGGCCGTTGGCGTCGGTGGTGCTGGTGCGCCGCCCGGCCGCGTCGTAGGCGTGGGTCGAGCCGTTGGCGCTCCATGCGCTCAGTGGGTCGGCCAGGGCCACGGCCGCGCTGCCGCGCCCGTCGAGCTCGCCGATCAGGCGGCCCTGGATGTCGTAGCGCTGGCGCTCGATGCGTTCGTCCGTGGTGCCCGCGGCGGTGGAAGTCTGAACGAGGCGGCCGGCCAGGTCGTAGGTGAAGCTGGTGACGGTGCCTTCGACGTTGGTGCGGCTGAGCAACTGGTTCGCCGCGCTCCAGGTCTGGGTAACCACCTGGTCCAGCGGGTCGGCGTCCGGGCGCACGGTCGAGAGCGTCGCCCCTGCGGCCGCCGGGCTCTTCGCTGGCTTCAGGTAGCGCTTGGTCTGGGTGACGTTGCCGCGCAGGTCATACGTCGTCTCGGTGAAGTAGCCCTCGCCGTCGACCTGGCCCACGAGCTGGCCGCGGGCGTTGTAGAAGCTGTAGGTGCGGATGTCGTCCGGGCTGGTGTCTACGGGGCGCAGGCCCTTGAGATCACCGCTGGCGCGCGCGATCGCCACGGCCATCATGCGCGCCGACACGCTCGAGAAGTTCGCCGCACGGCTCGCGTAGCGGATGGTCTGCACCTGCTCGCCCGCGGCGTTGTACTTGTACTCGGTGAGGTAGCCCTCCGCGTCCAGCGTGCCCTGCAGCTGGCCGTTGCGGTTGTACAGCTGCGTGGTGGTGCGGTCTTGCCCTGCGTCGAGGCCCACCAGCACGGTGGGCGTGGAGGTGCCCGTCACCGTCTGGGTGAAGGTGATCGCACCGTCGGCGTTGAGGGAGTCGCCCGAGTACACGGCGCTGAAGGTGTGCGTGCCGGCGGGGATCGGCACGCCGCGCAGCGTGGCTGTGCCGTC
>NZ_FOWG01000027.1:0-46818 GCF_900115375.1 Variovorax sp. PDC80
GTACATCGCGCGCGTGACGCTGCCGATGTTCTTCCTGATGGTGGCCGCGGTGCTGCTCATCTACTTCGTGCCGCAGCTCGTGACCTGGCTGCCGCTGCAGATGACGCCCTGATCGGCTGACGCACGCCATGCACCGTTCCTCGCAACCGCGCACCGGCCACAGGCGACCGCGCGTCGCGCAACTGCACGCGGCGGAGCGCGCGCCGCCCGCGTTCCCCGCGTCCTGATTCCTCGCGCTCCGCGACGAGCACCCGCCCCCGGGGCGGCGTGCGGGACGCGCTCGTCCCGTGCCCCCCAAAAAAAACAAGTGCAACGCAAAAGGGAGTCTGTTTCACGTACCGCCGCGCGGTGCGGCCAGGCCGGAGGGATTGCCATCGAGAAAGCCATCGACGACCCATCGCAGAACGACCAGGGAATGAGAAGGCGCCGCAGTGCGCCATGCCCGGACAGTTTTCAGAAGGAAATCGAATCATGTTGACACGACACAGAATGAAGCTTTCGGCCGTTTCGGTCCTCGTTGCAGCCGTGGTTGCCGCATGCGGCGGTGGTGGAGGAGGGGACAGCGTCGTCTCCATCGTTCCGCCCGGCACGGGCAATCCGCCGCCCCCCAACACCATGGCCAAATGCAGCTGGGATGCCAGTGCCAAGCTGGCCTACGAAGAGCGCCGGCTCGCGACGCCGCTGCCCTACAGCACCGCCTCGGTGGTGGGCATCGACGAGCGGCCGCTGGCCGACCGCATCGTGAAGGACACGGGGTTCGACCAGTTCGCGCCGAACTTCTCGGCCAAGCTGTGCGGCAGCGATGGCCGCACCAGCGTCGCCGGCTACGACGCCGCGGTGACGCTCGTCAAGTCGGAGGGCGCGGCCCTGTGGCGCGCGGCCGTCGACCGGGTGCAGGGCCGTCGTGCCTCGCCCGCGGGCAGCCAGTTGCCCAACAGCGACGACCGGATGCTGTACTGGGCGCGCGTGCAGATGACCAAGGTGCTGCGCCAGTGGGCGCCCGAGTTCGCGCTCTCGGATGCGCAGAAGGCCTCGCTGCAGTGGGAGTTCGAGCGCGCCTCGCGCGGCCAGTACGACATCGAACTGCCCGAAGGCAATGCACCGAGTGGCGGCAAGTACCGCCGCATGATCGTGAGCGGCTTCGATACCTTCACGCTCGGCGCGCTGGGCACGCCCAACACCGGCCTGCGCAACGGCAACCCCTCGGGCGCCACGGCGCTCGAGATGGACGGCCGCGAGATCACGCTCGACGACGGCAGCGTGCTGCACGTGGAGAGCTACGTGCTGCCGGTGAGCTACGACCCGTTCCACGCGGGCATGCAGGAGGACACGCTGGGTCCGTGGTTCAAGGCCGGGCCGAAGCGCGTCGATGCCTCGATCACCATGAGCCAGGGCAGCGCCAACGTCTTCAACCTCGAGCAATGGAACGCCCGCTACCACGGTCCCTCGGCGGGCAACGACGGCATCATCTATTGCCCGGTCGGCAACAGGCTGCCGAAGTACGTGCTGCCGATCGGCACCATCACCGTGCCGAACACCGCGCCGATCTCGATGCCGGGCTCGGGCTGCGACACCAACCCGCAGTCCCGCTGGCTGGGCTACGACGCCATCAGCGCCTGGCTCAAGGAAGCACCGCCGCAGTTCACCACCTCGTCGCTGCCGATCGCCGCGATGGTGACCGGCAAGACGGGCGCCGGCGTTGCGCGTCCGCCGGGTGCCACGAGCGAGGGCACCGACGGCTTCGACGTGACCTGGCACACCAACTACGCGTACTTCGCGGACTGCGACAACGAGGCGGGTACCTCCGTGGCTTCGAACGGCGTGATGAACGCCATGCCCGACCCCTCGCTGGTGAAGGCGCCGCCAGCCACCGCCTGCGCGCAGTCCGGCGGCGGCGGCAATTACCTGTCGAACGAGAGCGCCTATCGCAACACGCTACTGCGCGATACCTTCAAGCTCGACATCCCGGCGGGCCACATCCACGTGCCGGTGATGACGAACTTCTTCACCGCCGCCACCGGCGGGGTGCCCGACGACAACGCCATGACCGACGCCCGTTTCGAGGCCTATCGCACGGCGATCGTCGCTCAGACGAAGAAGCTGCTGGTGGTGATCGGCAACAACCTCAAGTGACGGGGCACGGCATTCGCTTATCTTCACGAACACACGAAAGCATCACCATGAAACTCAAGCTCACCCTCGCCGCCGCCTCGCTGCTGCTGGCCGGCCTCGCCATGGCGCAGCCCAGCGAGTACTACCTCTGGAAGAACAACAGCACGGGCAAGACCGTCTGCGAGCCCGACATGCCCGCCGACAAGTGGACCAAGCAGTCGGGCCCCTACGAGGACCCGAACTGCAAGATCCGTCTGCCGGGCTGAGGCCGGCACCGCCGCGCCGCGCTTTGTGGCGCGGCGCGCGTCGGACCTAGACGCTCCAGCCCGAGTCGTTGATGTGCCGCGCGTATACCGCGAGCACGATGCGTTCGGAATGCACCAGGTAGTCGTTGAGCGCCGCGGCGGCGCGGGCGAATTCGCCGGCCTCCGCGAGCTCGAGGATGCTGGTGTTCATCTCGACGTAGGGCGCATGCAGGAACTCGGCGTCGCGCAGCAGGCCGAAGGCCAGCCGCAGTTCGGCCAGCACCGAACCGAAGAGCTGGTTGAGCCGCTCGCTGTCGGCGAGTTCGACCACGGCCATGTGGAAGGCCATGTTCGCCGTGCCCACGCCGAGCCAGTCGCCGCCGTCGCGGCAGGTCTTCGCGATCTCGACCGCCTCGCGCATCTTCTTCTTCGCGGGATGGCGCGGGTAGGCCTGCGCGAGCGCCTGGCACTCGATCAGGCGGCGCACGCGGTAGATGTCGATGATCGACGCGATGCTCGGGATGACCACGAACACGCCACGGTTCGGCGCGTGCTTCACGAGGCCGTCCTTGGCGAGCATGCGGAACACCTCGCGCAGCGTGTTGCGCGAGATGCCGAGGCTCTCGCTCAGCGACTGCTCGGACAGGCGTTCGCCGGGCATGAACTCGCCCTGCGTGATCTTCTGCCGCAAGGCTTCGGCCATGCGCTCGCTCAAGGCCTGGGCAGGGGGAGTCAGCGGTTCGGAAGCGGCGGAGGTCATGCGGATGGGGGATTTCAGGGGTGAGGGGTTGTAGCAGATTCCGTTCCTCGCGCCGCGGTGCTCGGTGCATGGAATCAGGGTTTGCCCCTGTGAGTCGGCATGCATATTGCTCAACCGATTGATTGAATTGTTCAACAATCAAATAAACTTCGTTCCAACAAAACGGCCAGATTCGAGTCGATCCCATGTTCTTCATGCGCCTTCCGAAGCCCTCCCTCCCGCGCCCGGCCCGGCGTGCCCTTCTGTCGGGCACCGCAGCGTGAGCGCCGCGCCGGGCCGCCCCAAGCAAGCTCGCACCGCGGTGCGAAGCACGAAGGTATTCCAATGACCGCGCTGGATCTCAACAGCGACCTGGGCGAGAGCTTCGGCGCCTGGCGCATGGGCGACGACGCGGCGATGCTCGGCATCGTGAGCAGCGCCAACGTGGCCTGCGGCTTCCATGCCGGCGACGCGGCCGGCATCCTCGAGACGCTGCGCCATGCCAAGGCCCATGGCGTGGCGGTCGGTGCCCATGTGTCCTATCCCGATCTCGCGGGCTTCGGCCGCCGCGCGATGGCGATGGGCAGCGCCGAGCTCGTGGCCGACGTGATCTACCAGATCGGCGCGCTGCAGGGCCTGGCCCGCGCCGCGGGCACGTCGGTGCGCTACGTCAAGCCGCACGGCGCGCTCTACAACGCGATCGCGCACGACGAGCGGCAGGCGCGCGACGTGATCGCCGCCATCCGCGCGATCGACGACCGGCTGTGGCTGGTCGGCCTCGCTGGTTCGCCGCTGCTCGGCTGGGCGCGCGCGAGCGGGCTGCGCACGGTCTCCGAGGCCTATGCGGACCGTGCCTATCGCGCCGACGGCACGCTGGTGCCGCGCAGCGAGCCGGGCGCGGTGCTGCACGACGCGCAGGCGGTGGCGCAGCGCATGCTGCGGCTGGCCACGCACGGCGAGGTCGAGGCCATCGACGGCAGCACGCTGCGCCTGCAGGCCGATTCGGTCTGCGTGCATGGCGACAGCCCCGGCGCGGTGGCGATGGCGCGCGAGGTGCGCGCCGCCTTCGAGCGCGCGGGCGTCGCGGTGCGGGCCTTCGCGCGCGAGGACGACGAGCCGGCGGGAGCGCCGCGATGATGCGTTTCCTGCCGGTCAACCTCGACGCGCTGCTGGTCGAGCTCGACGACCTCGCGCAGACGCTCGCGCTGCTGGCCTCGCTGCAGGCCGAGCCGATCGAGGGCATCGAGGAACTGGTGCCGGCCGCGCGCACGATCCTGGTCCGCTTCCGCCCCGGCGCGGCCACGCACGAGGCGCTCGTGCGGCGCATCGGCGAGCGCCGCCTCGACGGCACGGTCGAGCGCGCGGGCCGGCGCATCGAGATCCCGGTCGACTACGACGGCGAGGACCTCGACGAGGTCGCGCGGCACCTGGGCCTCGCGCGCGAGGAGGTGATCCGCCGCCACACCGGCCACGATTACACCGTGGCCTTCACCGGCTTCGCGCCGGGCTTCGCCTACCTGAGCGGCGGCCACCCGAGCCTCGACGTGCCGCGCCGCGCCACGCCGCGCACCCGCATCCCGGCCGGCGCGGTCGCGCTCGCGGGGCGCTTCAGCGGCGTCTACCCGCAGGCCAGCCCCGGCGGCTGGCAGATCATCGGCGTGACCGCCACGCCGATGTGGGACCTGGGCCGCGCGCAGCCGGCGCTGCTGCAGCCGGGCTACACGGTGCGCTTCGTCGATGTCTCGGGGCAGGCCATGCCAGCCATCGCGCCACCCGTTCCGGCCCCGGCGCCATCGGCCACGCACGAAGGGCCGGCGCTCGAGGTCCATGCCACCGGCCTGCAGGCGCTGTTCCAGGACCTGGGCCGCCACGGGCTCGCGGGCCAGGGCGTCTCGGCCTCGGGCGCGATGGACCGCGGCGCGCTGCGCGCGGCCAACCGCCTCGTGGGCAATGCCAGCGACGCGGCCTGCATCGAGATCGTCGGCGCGGGCTTCCGCTTCAGCTGCCGCGGCGATGCGGTGGTGGCCTTCGCGGGTGCCGACGTGCCGCTGCAACTGCGCAGCGCCGGCGGCGCGCGCTGGACGGTGCCCACGCACGAGGCCATCGCGCTGGCCGATGGCGACAGTCTCACGGTCGGCGAACCGCGCGCGGGCCTGCGCAGCTACCTCGCGGTGCGCGGCGGCTTCGAGCTCGCGCCCGTGCTCGGCAGCGCCGCCACCGACACGCTGGCGCACATCGGCCCGCGGCCGATCGCCGCCGGCGACCGGCTGGCGCTGCGGCCGGTGGCGCGCGGTGCCATCGTCGGCCTGCCCGATGCGGCGCCGCCCGCGCTGCCCGGCCTGCACGAGGACGTGGTGCTCGACGTGGTGCTGGGCCCGCGCACCGACTGGTTCACGCCCGAGGCGGTCGCGCTGCTCGCGAGCCAGCGCTGGACCGTCACGCCGCAGTCCAACCGCGTCGGCCTGCGGCTCGCGGGCGAGACACCGCTGGCGCGCCTCGACACCGCCGAGCTGCCCAGCGAGGGCACCGCGCTCGGCGCGATCCAGGTGCCGCCGAGCGGCCAGCCCGTGCTGTTCCTCGCCGACCATCCGCTGACCGGCGGCTACCCGGTGATCGGTGCCGTCGCCACCCATCACCTCGACCGCGCCGGCCAGATCCCGGTCGGCGCGCGCCTGCGTTTCAACCCGGTGCGCGCTTTCGATGCGCACTGCCTTCCCGCTCCTTCCTCTGACACGCCATGAAGAAAGTCCTGATCGCCAACCGCGGCGAGATCGCCGTGCGCATCGCGCGCGCCTGCGCCGACTACGGCGTGCGCTCGGTGGCCGTCTATGCCGACGCCGATTTCGATGCGCTGCACACGCGCGTGGCCGACGAGGCCCATGCGCTCGAGGGCACGCGCCCGGCCGACACCTACCTGGCCATCGACAAGCTGCTGGCCGCGGCCGAGCGCAGCGGCGCGGACGCGGTGCATCCGGGCTACGGCTTCCTCTCGGAGAGCGCGGCCTTCGCGCGCGCCGTGATCGAGGCCGGCCTGTGCTGGATCGGCCCGCCGCCTTCGGCCATCGAGGCATTGGGCGACAAGGTGCAGGCGCGCCGCATCGCGCTCGAGGTCGGCGCGCCGCTGGTGGCCGGCACGCCGGCGCCGGTGCGCGACGCGCAGGAGGTGCTGGCCTTCGCCGAGGCGCACGGCCTGCCGATCGCGATCAAGGCGGCCTTCGGCGGCGGCGGCCGCGGCCTCAAGGTCGCGTGGCGGCTCGACGAGGTGGCCGAGCTCTACGAATCGGCGGTGCGCGAGGCCGTCACCGCCTTCGGCCGCGGCGAGTGCTTCGTCGAGCAGTTCCTCGACCGGCCGCGCCATGTCGAGGCGCAGGTGATCGCCGACACGCACGGCCGCGTGGTGGTGCTCGGCACGCGCGACTGCTCGCTGCAGCGGCGCAACCAGAAGCTGGTGGAGGAGGCGCCCGCGCCCTTCCTCAGCGAGGCGCAGCGCGAGCGCATCCACCGCGCCGCGCACGACATCTGCGCGCGTGCCGGCTATGTCGGCGCCGGCACGGTCGAGTTCCTGCTCGGGCCCACGGGCGCGATCTCCTTCCTCGAGGTCAACACGCGGCTGCAGGTCGAGCATCCGGTGACCGAGGAAACCACCGGCATCGACCTCGTGGTCGAGCAGCTGCGCATCGCCGACGGGCTGCCGTTGTCGGTCAGCGAGACGCCCGCGCCGCGCGGCCATGCCTTCGAGTTCCGCATCAACGCCGAGGACCCGGGCCGCGGCTTCCTGCCCACGCCCGGACCGGTGCGCCTGTTCGAGCCACCGTCGGGCCCCGGCGTGCGCGTCGACACCGGCGTGGTCTCGGGATCGAGCGTGCCGGGCAGCTTCGATTCGCTGATGGCCAAGCTGGTCGTCACCGGTGCCACGCGCGCCCAGGCAATGGCGCGCGCGCGCCGCGCGCTGCGCGAGTTCCGCATCGAGGGCGTGGCCTCGGTGCTGCCGTTCCACCGCGCCGTAGTCGAGGCGCCCGACTTCGTGGCCGAGGACGGCTTCAAGGTCCACACGCGCTGGATCGAGACCGACTTCGCGCAGCCGCTGGCCGCGGCCGTGCGCGCCGAGCCCGTGCGCGATGCTGCGCTGCTGCGCACGGCGGTGGAGATCGATGGCCGCCGCGTGACGCTGGGCCTGCCGCCGGCGCTGCTGCGCGGCATCGGCGATGCGCCCACCGCGCCGTCGTCGTCGTCGCAACCCGAGGAGGCCGCCGACCCCGCCGCCGTGGCCGCGCCCATCACGGGCACGCTTCAGGCGTGGACCGTGGACGAGGGTGCGCTGGTCGCGCAGGGCGACCCGATCGCGGTGATGGAAGCGATGAAGATGGAGGTGCAGGTCGTGGCCCACCGCGCGGGCCGGCTCGCGCGGCTGGCCGCGGGCGCGGCGCCGGTGGTGGCGGGCACGCCCATCGCGCGCATCGGCTGAACGTTCAGGGCCGGACCATCTTGCAGTCGGTGCCCTGCGCGAGCTCGTTGCCGCTGTAGACCGCGTCGGTGCGGAAGCCGTAGTTCGTGCCTTCCCAGCCCAGCTTCACGGCCTTGCCGTCGACCGGCGCGATGGTGTTGACCACCTGCGGCAGCAGCAGCTGGTGGTCCTCGCCGCGCATGCGCACGGGGCCGACCACCGAGTCGTAGCTCAGGTCCTCGAGCGCGCGCGCCACCTTCACGGTGTCGGTGCTCGCGGCCTTCTCGATCGCGGCCGCGAGCAGGCGCGGCGTCATGTCGATGCGCGGCGCGAGGAAGTCCTTGCCGGTCTTGGCCTTGTAGGCCTTGGCCAGCGCATCGACCTTCGGCGTGCCGGCCTGGCCCGGATGCCATTCGGCGACCCAGGTCAGCTGGCCCAGCTTCGCCTGCGACACCGCCGTGACCGTGCCCGGCACCGAGCCCGCGCTGTGGTTGAAGTAGCGCAGGTCGTAGCCGGCATCACCCGCGGCCTTGAGCAGCAGCGTCATGTCCTGGCCCCAGTTGCCGGTGATGACCGAGTCGGCGCCGCTCTGCTTGATGTTGGCGATGTAGGGCGAGAAGTCCTTGACCCGGCCGATCGGATGCAGCGCCTCGCCGACGAACTGGATGTCGGGCCGCGCCAGGCCCACGAGCTGGCGTCCGTAGCTGGCCCACTGCTTGCCGTGCGCATAGTCCTGGTTCAGCAGGTAGACCTTCTTCACCTCGGGCGTCTTCTTGATGTAGTTGGCCAGCGCCTTCATCTTCATCGCGGTATTGGCCTCGGTCTGGAAGTGCCAGAAGCTGCAGGCCTTGCCGGTCATCTCGGGATCGATCGACGAGTGGTTGAGCACCAGCAGCTCCTTGCCCGGGTTGCGCTGGTTCCAGCGCGCCACCGCCTGCACCAGCGCCGTCACCACCGAGGAGCCCGAGCCGCCGGTCACGATGGCCTTGGCGCCCTGGTCGATCGCGGCCTGCAGCGCGCTCTGGCTCTCCTGCGCCGAGAGCTTGCTGTCGAACTGCAGCAGCTGCAGCTTGGTGCCGCCGAGCACGCCGCCCCTGGCGTTGATCTCCTCGATCGCGTACTGCGTGTGCATCAGCATCAGCTCGCCGACGTTGGCGAAGGGGCCCGAGAGCGGGTCGATGTAGGCGAGCTTGTAGGTCTGCTGAGCCTGCGCGGTGCCGGCGGCACCGGTGGCGATCAGGCAGGCGAGCGCGATCCGCGCCAGGGGCGCCGGGTGGAACTTCATGGTGTGTCTCCTGGGATGGGTGGTCAGTGGCCGGTGCGCAGCCCGATCACGCGGCTCGCGAGCTTCGTGAGCTCGGCCACCACTTCGTCTGGCGCGAGCCGTCCGCCCGGGCGGTACCAGCTGTAGAGGAAGCCCGGCAGGCTGCAGGCCGCGAGCGCGGTGATCTTGGTCTCGTCGAAATCGAGGTCGCCGTCGCGCCGCGCCTGTTCGAGCAGCGGGCACAGCAGGTCGTAGAAGTGGTGCGCGAGCTTCTTCTGCGCGGCCAGGTACTCGGGCCGGTAGACCTGCGGTTCGCGGTAGGGGAAGAAGGCGGCCGGATGATGCGCGACGGTGGCGCGGATCAGCCGCTCGATGCCCTCGAGCACCTTCTCGCTCGCGCGGCGCGGATCGTCGGCCGCGAAGTCGAGCGCGGTGAAGCAGTCGACCGCGGGGCGCCACGAGATGGTCTCGAAGATCTCCTGCTTGTCGCGGAAGTAGTAGTAGACGAAGGGCTTCGTGACACCGAGCGCGCGCACGATCTGCGCCATGGTGGTGTTGGCGTAGCCCTGCGCCGCGAACAGCTGCGTGGCGGCCTGCAGGATGCGCTCGCGCTGCAGGTCGGTGCCCTGCGTGGCGGCGCGCTGGCGGCCGGTGCCCTGCGGCAGGTCGGGGCGCGCCGTGAGGGCAGCGGCCTCCGTCGCATGCGCCTCGTGCATGCCCTGCATGCCTGGCACGCGTGAGGGATCGTCCTGCTCCGCGCGCGCCTTGCGCCCAGAGGGTTTGTGCCGTGTCGCGGAAGTTATACCCATGGGTAGGATTGTTCGTGCACCATCCGGCGATGGCAAGCGCCCGCCAGGCGCGAGCGGCTATCGATAACCCTGAGAAAGTGACGCCATGGAGACAACCGACGAACCCTTGCTGCGCGCGCTCCCGCCGCGCGCGCAACAGCCGCTGCACGAGTACCTGCGCGCCCATGCGCGCGAGCGCGGCGAGCATCCGGCCTGCCACTGGTACGGCCATGCGATGAGCTGGCGCGAGCTCGACCGCGCGAGCGATGCCTTCGCCGCGCGGCTGCAGGCCCTGGGCGTGGTCAAGGGCGAGCCGGTGGTGCTGTTCCTCAACAACTGCCCGCAGTACCTGGTGGCGCACTTCGGCATCCAGAAGATCGGCGCCATCGTCTGCCCCAGCGGCCCGCTCAACAAGGAGCACGAGCTCGCCTACCAGGTCAACGACCTGAAGGCGCGCGTGATCGTGGCGGCCGCGCCGCTGCTGCCGGTGGTCGAGAAGGTGAAGCCCGAGAGCGCGCTCGAACACGTGTTCGTCGTGCACTACGCCGACCTCTTGCCCAAGACGCCCGAGACGCCCGCGCTCGACCTGCCGGCCGAACTCGCCGCGGAGCGCAACGCCGCACGCACGGTGCCCGCGGGCTGCGAGGACTTCCTCGCCGTCATGAGCGCCGATGCGCGGCCGCGGCCGGTGGCCATCGACATGGACGACGTCGCGCTGATGACCTACACCTCGGGCACCACCGGCCTGCCCAAGGGCGCGATGCTCAGCTACGGCAATGCGCTGTTCAAGACCCGCGCCGCGGCCGACTGCAACGGCGTCGGGCCCGACGACGTGCTGCTGTCGATCGCGCCGCTGTATCACATCGCCGGCATGCTGATGGGCGTCAACGTGCCGGTGCTCACGGGCGCGGCCTCGGTGCTGCTGCACCGCTTCGATCCGCGCGCGGCGCTGCAGGCGATCGCGCGCCACAAGGTGAGCTGGTGGTACAGCATCGCGCCGATGAACGTGGCCTGCATGCAGCTGCCCGACATCGCGGGCTTCGACCTCGCGAGCCTGCGCATGAACCCGGTCACCAGCTTCGGCATCGCCTTCACCGAGCCACTGGCCGCGCAGTGGCGTTCGCATGCGCCGAACTGCACCTCCTTCGAGGCCGCCTACGGCCTGAGCGAAACCCACACCTGCGACACCTACACGCCGCGCCATGCGCCGCGCTGGGGCACGCAGGGCGTGGCGGTGCCGGGCGTGACGATCCGCATCGTCGACACGGACACGCAGGCCGACATGCCCACCGGCGAGGTCGGCGAGATCGTGCTGACCAGCCAGGGCTCCTTCAAGGGCTACTGGAACAAGCCCGAGGCCACGGCCGCCACGCTGCGCGACGGCTGGGTGCACACGGGCGACATGGGCAAGCTCGATGCCGACGGCTACCTCACCTTCATCGGCCGCTTCAAGGAGATGATCAAGGTCTCGGGCTACAGCGTGTTCCCCGAGGAGGTCGAGACCATCCTCATCAAGCATCCGGCGGTGGCGCAGGCCGCGGTGATCGCGCAGCCCGATCCCGAGAAGGGCGAGGTGGTCAAGGCCTTCGTGGTGCGCAAGCCCGGCGCCGAGATCGCGGCCGAGGCGCTGATCGCCTGGTCGCGCGAGAACATGGCGAGCTACAAGGCGCCGCGCTCCGTGAGCTTCATCGATGCATTGCCCACCACCGGCGCCGGCAAGGTGCTGCGCCGGCTGCTCAAAGACAAGAACTGAAAGACCCCGCGTGTTTTCCAAAGTCCTGATTGCCAACCGCGGCGAGATCGCCGTGCGCCTGGTGCGCGCCCTGCGCGACCTCGGCATCGCCAGCGTGGCCGTGCATGCGCGCGACGACGCCTCGGCCCTCCACGTGCAGCTGGCCGACGTGGCGCTCGCGCTCGACGCGACCGGGCCCGCGGCCTACCTCGACATCGGCGCGCTGATCGCGGCCGCGAAGGCGCAGGGCTGCGACGCGGTGCATCCGGGCTACGGCTTCCTCAGCGAGCGCGCCGACTTCGCGCAGGCCTGCGCCGATGCGGGCCTGGTCTTCATCGGGCCCACGCCCGAGCAGCTCGCGCTGTTCGGCGACAAGGCGCGCGCGCGCGAACTGGCCACGCGCTGCGAGGTGCCCGTGATGCCCGGCAGCGCGGGCGCGGTGACGCTCGCGCAGGCGCAGGCCTTCTTCGCCGAGCAGCAGGCGCAGGGCGCGGGCGTGATGGTCAAGGCCATCGGCGGCGGCGGCGGGCGCGGCATGCGCGCGGTGCACGAGGCGGGCGAACTGGCCGAGGCGCATGCGCGCTGCATGTCGGAAGCGCGCGCGGCCTTCGGCATCGAGGGCGTGTACGTCGAGCGGCTGATGCGCGATGCGCGCCACATCGAGGTGCAGGTGCTCGGCGACGGCCAGGCCGTGGCCAGCCTCGGCGAGCGCGAGTGCACCCTGCAGCGGCGCTTCCAGAAGCTGGTGGAGATCGCGCCCAGTCCCTCGCTGCCCGAGGCGCTGCGCGTGCAGCTCACGCAGGCCGCGCTGCGCATGGCCCGCGCCGTGGGCTACCGCGGGCTCGGCACCTTCGAGTTCCTGGTCGACGCGGCCTCGGCCACGCTGCCCTTTGTCTTCATCGAGGCCAATCCGCGGCTGCAGGTCGAGCACACGGTGACCGAGGCCGTGACCGGGCTCGACCTGGTGCAGCTGCAGATCGCGGTGGCGGCCGGCGAATCGCTGGCCGCGCTCGGCATCGAGGCCGACCGCACCGCGGCGCAGCGCGGCTTCGCGCTGCAGTGGCGCATCAATGCCGAGACCCTCGATGCGCAGGGCCAGGCGCGGCCCTCGGGCGGCACGCTCGCGCGCTTCGAGCTGCCCGCCGGGCCCGGCGTGCGCGTCGACACGCATGGCTATGCGGGCCTGGCGCCCTCGCCGCACTACGACACGCTGCTGGCCAAGCTGATCGTGCATGCGCCCTCGGCGCGCTTCGCCGACGCGCTGCGCCGCTCGCTGCGTGCGCTCGACGAGTGCCGCATCGAGGGCATCGCCACCAACTTGCCGCTGCTGCGCGCGATCGCCGCGCGGCCCGAGTTCGCGACCCAGGCGGTGCACACGCGCTTCGTCGAGGCGCACCTGGGCGATCTGCTGGCGGCCGCGGCGTCGTTCGAGAAGCGCGCGAAGGAGACAACGCCAGTCGTCGCGCAAGCCGCGGCCTCCACGATCGATGAAGCCGACGATGGCCTCACGGTCAAGGCCCCGATGCCCGCGAAGCTGGTGCAGTTCGAGGTCGCGGTCGGCGACGTGCTGCCCGCGGGCGCGCAGCTCGGCGTGCTCGAGGCCATGAAGATGGAGCACCTGCTGCATGCGCCGACCGCGGGCCGCGTGGTGGCGCTGCTGGCCGCGCCCGGCGACTACCTGGTCGAGGGCCAGTCGCTGCTGCGGCTGGAGGCGGTCGACGCGCAGGCCGTGGACACCGAGGCGCGCGCCGCGCACGACCTCGACGCGATCCGGCCCGACCTGAAGAAGGTCATCGACCGCCATGCGTTCACGCTCGACGAGAACCGCCGGGCGGCCGTCGACAAGCGCCATGCGCAGGGCGGGCGCACCGCGCGCGAGAACATCGCCGACCTCTGCGACAGCGCGGACGACCCCGGCAACTTCATCGAGTACGGCGCGCTCGCCATCGCGGCCCAGACGCGCCGCCGCTCGCTCGAGGACCTGGTCGCCAACACCCCGGCCGACGGCATGGTGACCGGCATCGGCAGCATCAACGCGAGGCAGTTCGGCCCCGAGAAGTCGCGCTGCGCCGTGCTGGCCTACGACTACACGGTGCTGGCCGGCACGCAGGGCATGCGCAACCACCACAAGACCGACCGGCTGCTCGCAGTGGCGCACCAGCTGCGGCTGCCGGTGGTGCTGTTCGCCGAGGGCGGCGGGGGGCGGCCCGGCGACACGGACATGCCGATCGTCGCGGGCCTCAACAACCACACCTTCAGCCAGTTCGCCGCGCTCTCGGGCAAGGTGCCGGTGGTCGGCATCGTGCATGGCCGCTGCTTCGCGGGCAACGCGGCCTTGCTGGGCTGCGCCGACGTGATCATCGCCACGCGCGGCAGCAACATCGGCATGAGCGGCCCCGCGATGATCGAGGGCGGCGGCCTCGGCACCTTCGCGCCCGAGCAGATCGGGCCGAGCAGCGTGCAGTCGCGCAACGGCGTGATCGACATCCTGGTGGAGGACGAGGCCGCGGCGGTGGCGGCCGCGAAGCAGTACCTGTCGTACTTCCAGGGGCCGGTCGCCGACTGGCAGTGCGCCGACCCGCGCGCCTTGCGCCACGTGGTGCCCGAGAACCGGCTGCGCGTGTACGACGTGCGCGCCGCGATGCGCGGCGTGGCCGACACCGGCTCGCTGCTCGAGCTGCGCGCGGGCTTCGGCGCGGGCATCGTGACCGCGCTCGCGCGCATCGAGGGCAAGCCCGTCGGGTTGATGGCCAACAACCCGCACCACCTGGGCGGCGCGATCGACGTGGAGGCGGCCGACAAGTCGGCGCGCTTCATGCAGCTGTGCAATGCGCATGGCCTGCCGATCGTCTCGCTGTGCGACACGCCGGGCTTCATGGTCGGTCCCGAGATCGAGGCGCAGGCGCAGGTGCGCCATGTCTGCCGCATGTTCATGGTGGCTTCGCACCTGCGCGTGCCCTTCTTCGCAGTGGTGCTGCGCAAGGGCTACGGCCTGGGCGCGCAGGCGATGACGGCCGGCGGCTTCGACGCGCCGGTGTTCACCGTGGCCTGGCCCACGGGCGAGTTCGGCGCGATGGGGCTCGAGGGCGCGGTGCGGCTGGGCTTCCGCAAGGAGCTCGCGGCGGCGGCCGAAGGGGCCGAGCGCGATGCGCTGTTCAAGCAGCTGGTGGCGCAGCAGTACGAGAACGGCGAGGCGATCCACATGGCGCAGACGCTGGAGATCGACGCCGTGATCGATCCCGCGCAGACGCGCGACTGGCTGGTGCGCGGGCTGGCCTCGGCCACGCGTCCCCACGAGGCGCCGGCGCCCTACGTAGACACCTGGTAACCAGGCGGCAGACCCTGCCGCGCGAAGTGACACGGTGGCTCCGTACACTTTGGCGCTTTTGCGCGAGGGGCATGACGCTGGTTTCATATCGATTCGCCGGGATCGGCGCCAGGCTGGCGACGGGCATGCTGTGCCTGGCGCTGTTCGCCGCCGTCGCGCACGCCGCGACCCCCTCGGGTGCGCCCGCTGCCCCGATCGCCGGTGAGCACTGGGTCGGCAGCTGGGCCGCCGCGCCGCTGGATTTCCGCCAGCTCTCGCCGCTGGGCACGCCGCCGCCGGTGGCGCCCGAGGACCGCGCCTTCCCCGGCCTCACGCTGCGCCAGCAGCTGCAGCCCAGCGTGGGCGGGTCGCGTCTGCGCGTGCGCTTCTCCAACCGCTTCGGCACCGCGCCACTGGCCGTGAGCGCCGCGAGCGTGGCACGCGGCACGGGTGGCGGCGCGATCTCGCCGGCCTCGCTGCAACTCTTGCGCTTCGACGGCCGCCCGGGCATCACGATCGCGCCGGGCGCCGATGCCTGGAGCGACGGCATCGACTTCGCGGTCGAGGCCGGCCAGACGCTGGTGGTCAGCAGCTACTTCGAGCGTTCCACGCCGCTGTCGACGGTGCACCTGCAGCCGAGCAACGCGACCTGGATGTCGAACGGCAACGCGGTGTCGGCGCCGCGCCTGCCCGATGCGCAGCGGGTGCCGGTCAATGCCTTCGTGACGGGCGTGGACGTCTGGGCCGCGCGCGCGATCCGCACGGTGGTGGCCTTCGGCGATTCGATCACCGCGGGCGGGCTCGACGGCGACGGCGGCGGCAATTCGTACCCGCAGCAACTGGCCACGCTGCTGCGCAAGAGCCCGGGCCCGGGCGCCGCGCGCGAGGTGGCGGTGCTCAACGTCGGCATCGGCGGCAACCGGCTGCTCTACGGCGGCGCGGGGCAGAGCGGCCTCGCGCGCTTCGGCGCCGACGTGCTGGGCCAGAGCGGCGTCACGCACGTGATCGTGCTGATGGGCACCAACGACATCGGCCGCACCGCCTTCATCGGCGCGCCCGGGCAGGTGGTGCCGGCGAGCGAGATTCCGACGCCCGAACAGTTGCAGGCCGGGCTGCAGCAGCTGGTGCGGCAGGCGCGCGAGAAGGGCCTGAAGGTGCTGCTGGGCACGATCCCGCCGTTCGGCGGCTCGTCGTACTGGAACGAGCACACCGAGGCGCTGCGCGGCGCGGTCAACCGCTGGATCCGCGGCCGGCAGGACGTGGACGCGGTGGTCGATTTCGACGCCGCGGTGCGCAACCCGGCGCAGCCGCTGGCACTGCTGCCGGCCTACGACAGCGGCGACCACCTGCATCCCAATGCCGCGGGCCTCGCGGCAATGGCCGGCGCGGTCGATTTGCAGGAATTGCGGGAATAGGCCTACGCGCGTCGGCCGCCGCCTGCAGGCGGCGCGCCGGGCGCCGCGTCACAGCTCTACACAAGATTTCGCGTGGCGCTTACAGGCGGTTCACAAGGCACCGGCAGCATGAAGGCTCCTCCAACAACTCATGGAGCCTTGCCATGAAAAGACTCGCAGCCCTCGCTTTTTCCGTCGCCGCCACCTCGCTGTTCTCGGTGGGCGCGCTCACGCTGCCGACGGCCGCCCAGGCGCAGCCGGTGGTCATGATCCAGGTGCCGCCTCCGCCGCCGCGCTACGAGCGGGTGCCGCCGCCGCGCCGCGGCTATGTCTGGGCACCGGGCCACTACGAGTGGCGCGGCGGCCGCCATGTCTGGACCAACGGCGTCTGGGTGCGGGCCCGCCCGGGCTATGCCTACCGCGCGCCCGAATGGCGCCAGGAAGGCGGCCGCTGGGCCTACAGCGCCGGCCGCTGGGACCGCGACGGCGACGGCGTGCCCAACCGCTACGACCGCCGCCCGAACAACCCGAACCGCAACTGACGCGGCCGGCATGAAAAAGCCCCCGGGGCGACCTGCAAAGGCCGCCCCGGGGGCTTTGTTCTTTCCGGGCGACGCTCGATCAGCGGAACACGACGGTGCGGTGCCCGTTGAGCAGCACGCGGTGCTCGCTGTGCCACTTCACCGCGCGCGCCAGCACCTGGCTCTCGGTGTCGCGGCCGCGGGCCGTGAGGTCCTCGACGGTGTCGGTGTGGTCGGCGCGCGCCACGTCCTGCTCGATGATCGGGCCCTCGTCGAGGTCGGCCGTCACGTAGTGGGCGGTGGCGCCGATCAGCTTCACGCCGCGGTCGTGCGCCTGGTAGTAGGGCTTGGCGCCCTTGAAGCTGGGCAGGAACGAGTGGTGGATGTTGATCGCGCGGCCGGCCAGGCTCTGGCACAGGCCGTTGCTGAGGATCTGCATGTAGCGCGCCAGCACCACGAGCTCGGCGCCCTCGGCCTCGATGATCTCGAGCTGCTTCGCCTCGGCCTGCGCCTTGGTCGCGGCCGTCACCGGGATGTGGTGGAAGGGCACGTTGTAGCTCGCGGCCAGCTGGTAGAAGTCGCGGTGGTTCGAGACGATCGCGCGCACGTCGATGGCCAGCAGGCCGCTCTTCCAGCGGAACAGCAGGTCGTTGAGGCAGTGGCCTTCCTTGCTGACCAGGATCACCGTCTTCATCGGCTGGGCGGCGGCCTGCAATTGCAAGGTCATGCCGAAGCCCTGGGCGAAGGCGGCGAGCTGCTCGCGCAGCGCGGCCTCGCCGTGCTCGGCGCAGGCGAAGCGCACGCGCATGAAGAACAGGCCCGTGTCGTGGTCGTTGTACTGGGCGGCCTCTTCGATGTTGCCGCCGCGCTCCAGCAGGAAGCCCGAGACGGCATGCACGATGCCCGTACGGTCGGGGCAGGAGAGGGTGAGGATGTAGGCAGGGGTGGTGGTCATGGTCAGGGGCGTGATTGTCGCAGGGGTGCCAGAATGCCGTTCTCCCCGTCCGCCACGTCCCTTTTCCCGGGGGCGCCGGCCGTTCGGCGGCGGGACCTTCCACATTCCGACGAGACACACAGGAGCACGCGCATGGCCTACCAGGACTTCAACATGGACAACCAGTGGTTGCCCTTCACCCCGAACCGCCATTTCAAGAAGGACCCGCGGGTCTTCGTGGCGGCCGACGGGATGGAGTTCACCACCCACGACGGCCGCAAGGTGATCGACGGCATCTCGTCGCTGTGGTGCGTGGGCGCGGGCCACAATCGCAAGCCGATCAACGAGGCGATCAAGCAGCAGCTCGACACGCTCGACTACGCCACCGCCTTCCAGATCAGCAACGACAAGGCCTTCCGCGCGGCCGAGATGATCGCCGCGCTGGCCCCCGGCGACCTCAACAAGGTGCTGTTCTGCAACTCCGGCAGCGAGGCCGCCGACACCTCGATGAAGGTGGCGCTGGCCTACCACCGCGCGCGCGGCGAGGGCCACCGCAACGTCTTCATCGGCCGCGAGCGCGGCTACCACGGCGTGGGCTTCGGCGGCATGTCGGTGGGCGGCATCCCGGGCAACCGCAAGGTGTTCGGCTCGGCCTTCCTGCCGCGCGTGGACCACATGCGCTTCATCCACGACCCGGTCAACAACGCCTACATCCACAACCAGGAACCGGTGTGGGCCGAGGACCCGCTGGTCGAGCTCGAGACCCGCATCCTGCCGCTGCACGACCCGAGCAACGTGGCCGCGATCATCGTCGAGCCGGTGGCCGGCTCGGCCGGCTGGTACCTGCCGCCGCAGGGCTACCTCAAGCGCCTGCGCGAGATCTGCGACAAGCACGGCATCCTGCTGATCTTCGACGAGGTCATCACGGGCTTCGGCCGCATGGGGACCAACTTCGCGTCGGACTACTTCGGCGTGGTGCCCGACATGCTGAACTTCGCCAAGTGCGTGACCAACGGCGTGATCCCGCTGGGCGGCGTGATCTGCCGCGACAAGCTCTACGACGCGATGATGAAGACCGACGCGCCCGAGCACGTGGTCGAGTTCTTCCACGGCTACACCTACTCGGGCCACCCGGTGGCCTGCGCCGCGGCGATCGCCACGCTCGAGCTGTTCGAGAAGGAAAGCCTGTTCCCGCGCGCCGGCGAGATGGGCAAGCTGCTGGGCGACGCCTTCCACGGCACCTTCAAGGGCCTGCCCAACGTGATCGGCATCCGCAGCCTCGGCCTGGCCGCGGCGGTCGAGCTGGCGCCGATCGCGGGCGCGCCCGGCAAGCGCGCCTACGACATCTTCCTCGACTGCTTCCACAAGGGCGCGCTGGTGCGCCCCGCGGGCGACGTGCTGGTGATCGCGCCGCCGTACATCGTCGAGAAGTCGCACATCGACACGCTGGTGAACACGCTGGCGGACGCGATCAAGGCGCACGCCTGATCGCAGGCCCCACCGCGGCCCGCAACGGGCCGCGGACGCGCCCCCGCCACGGGGGCGCGAGCCCCGGTCGGACCGCTGTGCGGCGCACAGGATCGGGGCGGCCGCACTGTCCGGCCATCCAGTAATCACCGCTGGTTTGTACTCATAGGTACTACTGGTTTCCGGAATAGCCAGCCCACCTGCCCGATCCATAGCATCCTCTTTACAAAGAAGTAGCACTTTTCGTTTAAGTGCTCTTCCTCCTGAAAGGAGCTGCCATGCCTCGTGCATCCCGTGCCGCCGTATCCCGGTGCTCCGATCGTCGTCGTGGTGCGCCCTGGGCCGCCACGGTGCACGTGGCCCTGGTGGTGGCGCTGCTCCTGGTGGCGGCGCCGCGCGCGCAGGCCAACAACGTCGGCGAGAACGCCGCCTGGCAGTTCCAGACCAGCACCGACAAGGTCAACCAGGCCGCGGTGCAGGACATGATCCGCAAGCAGAAGAGCGGCTACTACGCGGCGCCGGTCTACAACACCACGGTCGGGCGCCAGTACAACTGCAACGTCTCGGCGACCTCGACCGGCAACGACGGCAACAACAGCACGGTCGCCAACTCGCCCGCGAATGCCGGTGCGCGCTCGGGCGCCACGGGCAACGACAGCAACAGCGCGGTCGGCACGCTCGGCGCCGCGGTGGTGGGCACCAACCAGGCCAACGCGGGCACGGTGGGCTCGGCGGTCGTGGGCGGCACCAGCACGCAGGTGCAGGGCGCGGCCTGGCAGGCGCTGAACTCGGCCCAGGGCAACACCGGCGCGCAGACGGCGGGGGTGAACGGCAGCGCCGCCTGTGCCTTCGGCGTGCTCAACTGAACGGGGGCACCATGCACCGCATCTCGCCCCACGCCCGCCGGGCGGTCTTTCTCGCGGCGCCGCTGGCCGGCGCGCTGGTGCTGGCCGGCTGCACCTCGGCGCCGCAGCAGCGCTTCGCGCCCAACGAGGCGCCGGTGGTGCTCGGGCCCTCGGTGCGCGACAACGTCACGCCGATGGAACCGGTGCTGGCCTGCTTCGCCGACCACATCGCGGCCACGCGCCGGCCCGAGGTGGTGATCGGCGTGGGCGACGTGAAGGACTACACCGGCAAGTACAGCATCAACGAGGGCAACGCGATCACGCAGGGCGGCGCGCTGATGGTCTATTCGGCGCTCGGCAAGCTCGGCGGCGCGGTGCGCATCGCCGAGCGCTTCGACCCGGTGATCGCCGAGCGCGAGCTGGCCTACGCCGACCGGCGCCAGCTCGGCGACGGCCGCACGCACCAGCTCGGCGGCGGGCCGGGCGGCGGCGCGCAGGTGGTGCCGTGGCTGCCGTACTTCGGCGGCACGATCAACAAGTCCGACTACTTCATCGTCGGCGGCATCACTGAGCTCAACTACAACATCAACTCGGGCGGCGCCGAGGTGGCGGTGAACCAGGTCGGCGTGAAGGCGCGCACCTTCACCCAGTCGGTGGGCGTGGACCTGCGCATCGTCGACACGCGCTCGCTGATGGTGGTGCGCACGGTGAGCCTCACCAAGCAGTTCAACGGCTACGAGGTCGGGCTCAACGTGTTCCGCTTCTTCGGCAGCCGGCTCTACGACGTCGACATCGGCGCCAAGGGCCAGGAGCCGGTGCAGATGGGCGTGCGCGCCGCGCTCGAGGAGGGCGTGGTGCGGCTGATGGCCGCGGTCACGCAGGTCGACCACCGGCCCTGCATGACCCTGCGCCCCGGCGGCGGCGAGCAGATCCCGCTGGTGCCGGCCGAGCAGCTGCGCAAGGTGCAGAACCCGGCCGATGCCGGCGCGGCCGGCGGTGCGGCGGCGCCGGTGGTGCAGGCGAGCCCGGGCGTGGCCGTCAACGCCGCGGGCACGGGCGGCGCGCGGCTGACCGGCGCGGCGCTGCAGGTGGCCTTCGACTTCGGCGCCACCACGCTCGGCGGCAGCGCGCTGGCGCAGATCGACCAGGTCGCGGGCGCCGCGAAGAAGGGCGCCACCGACATCGTGCTGGTGGCGCGCGACACCGAGAACTGGGATGCGCGCAAGCGCGACGAGCTGATCGACCAGCGCATCGCCGCCGTGACCTCGGCGCTGGCCAACCGCGGCATTCCGCCGGGCGCGATCACGGTGCTGTGGCGGCCCGACGCGGCCGACACCTCGATCCACCGCGACGGCCCCGGGCTGCAGGAGATCGCCAAGCTGCGCATCGGCGCGCCGGTGGTGGGCAACGGGCCGGCGCCCGCCGCGCCGCAGGGCGCCGCCACGGTCGCGCCCACGCCCAGCGCCTCCGTCGCACCCGCGCCGGCACCGGCGGGCGACAGCGCGGTCGCCCCGGCCGGCGCCGCCGACACCGCCGCCGTGCCCGAGGCGGCCGAGACCGTCAGCGCGAGCGGCCCCGCGGCCGCCGCCAGCCCCGATCCCGCCGCCGCCCCCGGCCGCGGCAGCTGACACCCCCGTTCCCGCGAACCGTGCGCGCCTGCGAGGGCGGCCCGGTTCCCCTGCGTTCGTCCGTCCCTTTCGTCCACAACGTCTTCACACCAGGAGTCACGCCATGAAAGCTCGCAAGATCCGCAATCGGGGCGCCCGCAGGCCCGCCACCAGTCTCAGCCGCATCGGTTCCGCGGTCGCGGTCGCACTGCTCGCCGCCGGCGCCGCGCAGGCGGCCGACACCACCGTGAGCAACACGCTCAACGGCTCGGTGTCGGGGGCGTCGACGGCGAACTCGCAGCCTTCCAACACCAACGGCGTGACGGCGGGGATCACGGGCGCCGTCGGCGGCACCACGGTCAGCGGCACGCCGGCCAATCCGAACCCGATCGCGGCCAGCACCACCGGCAACCTGATCGGCGCCAGCGCCGCCGGCAACGACTTCGCGAACGCGATCCAGCCCGCCTCGGGCAGCCCGGCCTCCACCCCGGTCGACAACGCGGCCTCGCTGGGCGTGGCCACCAACAGCGGATCGATCGCCGCCGGCGTCGCCAACAGCAGGCTCGCGGTCGAGCTCAACAACTTCACGAGCGGCAGCGCGGCCGCCACCGACAACACGATCTCGGCCTCGACCGTGATCAACAAGGGCAGCTCGCTGGTGACCGGCGGCGCGATGGCCGGCGCCGTCGGCATCACCGGCGGCGCGGCGCTGACCTACCCGGGCGGCACGCCGCTGTTCGACGCGCAGGGCAACATCGTCGTGACCTCGCTGCAGCTGGGCACCGGCCCGGCCTCGGGCGCGGGCCTGGCCAACAACAGGATCGACCTGGCGCTGACCTCGACGCTGCCGGGCAACATCGTGGTCGCGGGCGCCACGCTCGACCGCAACACGCTGTCGGCCACGCTGCGGGGCAACAGCGCGAGCAGCGCGGCCGAGATCCAGTCGGGCGCGGCGCCGAGCTTCGCGGGCTCGGCGGTGGTGTCGAACCTGCAGGCCAACGGCAACGGCATCCTCGCGGCGGTCACGCATGCGGCCGACAACACCAACTCGACCGTGCAGGCGCTGGTCACCGGCGCGCCGGCGGGCCAGGTCAACGAACTGCGCGGCTCGCTCTCGGTGCAGGGCAACACCATCTCCAGCGCCGCCACCGGCAACGAGGCGCTCTCGGCCACCGCCGGCAGCGCGGGCAACCGCATCGTGATGAACGGCGTGTCGGTGGTCGCCGCGACCCCGCCCGTCACGCCGGTCAACGCCAGCGTGCACGGCGGCACGGCAGTCACCACCACCCTCGATGCCGACCTGGCCGTGCTCAACAGCCAGGGCAACCTGCGCTCCAGCGTGCTGGCACAGACCATCAACGGCCAGGTGCTGGCGGGCGTGCAGTCCATCGACGGCGGCAGCGTCACGCTCAAGGACAACAGCGTGAGCGCCGCGGCCACCGGCAACATCGCCTCGAGCGCGATCCTGCCCGGCACCACCGCGGCCAGCTTCACGGGCACGGCGGGCATCTCGAACCAGCAGGCCAACACCGAGTCGACGGTGTCGGCCGTCGCCAACGGCACCGTCATCGCGGTGCAGACCGGCGATGCCACCGGCCAGACGAATGCCAGCACCGTGACCGTGGCGAACAACAGTTCGGCGGTCGCGGCGCGCGGCAACCAGATCAACCAGGGCCTGGCGCTCGACGCCAACACCGTGGCGCTCGGCAGCGATGCGGTGGCGCTCGGCGGCGGCACCAGCGCCGACGGCCGCGTGTCGGCCACCGGCGCCGTCACGCTGACCAACCTGCAGGGCAACTACAACGGCAGCACCGTCACGGCGATCAACGGCGGCTCCAAGGTCTGGCTGGTCGCGAACGGACCGGCCACGGTGGCCGACAGCGCGCTGTCGCTCACCGGCAATCGCCAGGAGGCGGTGGCGGTCGGCAGCGGCGCCACCAGCGACCTGTCGATCAAGGGCAATGCGGTCGGCACCGGCGCCGGCATCGCCAGCGTGCAGATGAACGATGCCACCTCCTCGGTCGGCGCGGTGCTCAGCGTGCCCGAGGCCCGCGTCGCCGTGTTCGGCAATCTGTCGGGCGGCTCGGCCGCGGTCAGCGACAACCTGCAGCGCGCGATCGCCTACGGCAACTCGGCCACCAGCACGCTGGGCGTGCAGGCCGGCAACGTCACGGTGAACCCGTCCACGGACGTCGCGTCGACCATCACGGCCAACCTCGGCAACAACCTGCCCTTCGACAACAGCCTGGCCACGCAGCCGGCGGTGAATGCCTCCTACGCCATCCTCGGCAGCCAGTCGATCCAGTCGACGGTGAGCACCACGGCCAGCGGCGTGAATTCGTTCGCGGCCACGGTGAGCGGCGACGTCGCGTCGGCCAGCCTCGGCAACGACCGCAACGCCTTCGTCGCCGCGAGCTACGGCAACGACGCGGCCAACGGCCTGAAGCTCGCCGCCAACCAGATCGCCTCGAGCGACTTCGCCTCGGTGGCCAACGTGACCAACGTGCAGTCGGTGGCCGGTGCCAACACCAAGGTCGAGGCCAACACGGTCGGCGGCAACGTGGTGCGCACGGTGGTCGGCGGCGGCCTGCAGGACGCCTCGGTCTCGAGCAGCGGCAACACCACCCAGGCCCTGGCCTACGGCAGCCGCGCCACCGGCAACACGGTGGACGTGACGGCCACCTCGATCGACACGGCGGGCTTCGTGCTCTCGGGTGCCACCGTCACCGGCGGGGTCGCGACCACCGATGCCTCGTTCAGCGTGCAGAACGCGCAGTCGGGCCAGGGCACGGTGGCGGCCACGCGCAGCGGCGGGCCCGAGGTGCTGACGCAGATCGCCTTCGGCGTCGGCAACTCGAAGATCGATGCCGACAACAACACCACCGCGGCCGCCGCGACCAGCAACAGCGCGGTCAACGGCGTGCGGCTCGGCGCGGCCGGCATCGCCACCACCACGGCGGTGCAGAACCTGCAGGTCACCACCGCCAAGACCACCTCCGAGCTCGGACTCGAGGGCGGCGCGCTGACCGACCAGGCCGGGGTGCAGCTCGCGGTCAGCGGCAAGGGCATCGTCGACTCGCAGCTCTCGGTGGACGGCAACGCGGTGCGCGGTGCGGCCACCGGCAACACGGCCGTCAACGGCATCGACGTGAAGGGCAACACCATCGACACGGGCGGCGTGCTGCCGGTGGCCGCGGCGGCCAACGCCGCGGTGCTGACCGGCGCGCTCGGCGACCATGCGCTGTCGAACGCGCAGCTGATGCTGAGCACCGCGACGATCTCGTCCAAGGCGGCCGGTGCCTTCGGCATCGACACCGCGCCGGGCACGGGAGTCAACGGCAGCACGCTCAGCGTGTCGAACAACGCCCAGAGCGCGAAGGCGGTGGCCAACAGCGCCGGCAACGACATCGCATTGGCGGCCGGCAGCGTCTCGGCCACCTCGGCGCTGCAGTCGGGCCAGGCCAGCCTGGCGGCGGTGGAGGCGCGTTCCTTCGTGCAGGCCTTCGCGCCGGCCTCGGTGTCGAGCTCCTCGGTGACGATCTCGGGCAACGCCAACAGCGCGCTGGCCGTGGTCAACGACGCGACCAGCCGCATCGCCGTCGCGGCCGACACCACGGCCAACGCGATCCTGCCCACCCTGGTGCTGCAGACCGCGGGGCCGGGCGACGGGGGCACGGTCGCCATCCATGCGCTGATGAACCGCCAGTCGGCCGCCACCTCGGCCAGCGCGACCGCCGACAGCGCGATCTACAACGACGACCGCGCCGTGCCGGGCGGCCCGGGCGTGGTCGACAGCGCGGTCGCGATGTCGGGCAACCAGACGCTGGCCGAGGCCGCGGGCAACCGCGCGGGCAATGCGGTGTCGCTCACGGGCGGTGCGTCGCAGGGCGCCACCACCGGCCTGCTGAATTCGCAGGCCAGCAGCGCCGCCGTGGGCGGGGTCGCCAACAACACGACCCGGCTGACCCTGAACGGCACCACCGCGCTGATCGACAGCAGCGCCACGCTCGAGGGCAACACCACCGGCGCGGCCGCCACCGGCAATGCGTCGACCAACAGCATCGAGGTGAAGGGCGGCGCCATCGCCACCGGCCTGGCGGGCTCCGCGGGGACCGCGGCCGCGGGCTCGGCGGTGCTCGCGAGTGCCGACCATGCGCTGGTCAACGTGCAGGTGGGCGCCGGCCCGGTGGGCGCGATCGCCACCGGCAGCATCGGCATCGACACCACCGGCACCGCCGCGGTGCAGGGCGCGACGCTGAGCGTGTCCGACAACCGGCAGAGCGCGCGCGCCGCCTCGAACACCACGGTCAACGGCGTGACGCTGGTGGGCGCCAACGTCGGTGCGCGCGCGGTGGTCCAGTCGACGCAGGTCGGCCAGGCGGCGGTCGCGGCCAGCTCGAGCTCCGAGCTGTTCGCGCCGGCCGCATCCTCGGGCTCGTCGGTGCGGATCTCGGGCAACACCAACACGGCGCTGGGCGTGATGAACGACGCGACCAACACGCTCGACGTGAAGGCCGCCAACCTGCAGCCGGCGGCGACGACGGGGGCCGTGGCGCTGTCGGAAACGGCGGCGGGCGGGCAGGCGGCCACGGGCGACCACCTGGTGGCGAACCGCCAAGCCGCGTCGACCTCGGTCACCAGCAGCGCCAGCACCGCGATCTACAACGACGACCGACTGGTGCCGAACACGGCGGGGCTGTTCAACGGCGCGGTGACGATCTCGAACAACAGCACGCTGGCCGAGGCCTCGGCGAACCGCGCGATCAACACCGCCACGGTGGCGGGCGACGCGACGCAAGGCGCGAGCGTGGGGGTGTCGAACGCGCAGACCAGCAGCGCGGTGGTGACCTCGTCGGCCGTCACGGCCGCGGGCGTGACGATCGCGGGCACCGATCCGCTCAACGCGGGCAGCGTGGCCCTCAACGGCAACACCACCTCGGCGCTGGCGCGCGGCAACGCGGCCACCAACCTGGTCGACTCGAGCGCGGGCGGCAGCTACGGCGGCGCGGCCCCGAGCGGCAGCGTGGGCTTCGTGGCCGCGCCGCTGGCGCTCAACCTCGGTGCCAGCGTGGGCGTGCTCAACAGCCAGACCAACAGCGGGCAGGTGAACGCGTCCAGCACGAACACCAGCTACCAGGTGGCGCTCAACGCGACCGGCCCGGGCACGCTCAACGGCAGCGTCGGTGTCTACGGCAACACGCTGAGCGCGCAGGCCTTCGGCAACAGCGCCACCAACCGCGTGACGCAGACCGCGCTGAACACCGGCACGGCGAGCGCGGCGGTCGGCAACTACCAAGTCAACAGCGGCGCGGTGTCGGCCACGGTGACGACGGTGAACTTCGGCGTCGGCGTGGTGGGACCGGTGGGCAGCAGCACGCTGCGCACCACGGGCAACCAGGTCACGGCCTCGGCCACCGGCAACTCGGCGACCTCGTCGATCCTGTCGCGCTGAGGCGGGCGCGGGCCCGCGGGTCCGTCGCATGAAGAAAGACGAAGGCCGCGGCCGGACGCCTGTCCTGCCGCGGCCTTCGCACGTCCGGGTCGCTCAGGACTTCTTGGCCGGGCCCATCGACTTGCGGAGTTCCGCGCAGTAGTCCTTCTCGGGCAGCGGCGGCGTGCGCCAGGTGCGGTCGTAGCCGGCCGAGGTGGCGTCGGCACCGGCGGGCGCGGCGAGCAGGCGCACGGCCTTGAACGAGACCTCGTTCGGCAGGTGCTGCGCCACGCCGAGCTGGCGGTCGACATGGCCCGCGCCCGCGATCAGCAGCACGGTACGGCCCGGCTGGCGCGCCTTGACGATGGCCTGGGCCATGGCGCGGTCGCGGCCGACCTGGATCCGGGTCATGGGCACGATCTGCGCTTCGGGCAGCAGCTTGCAGTGGCCCTCGCGCACGGCGTCCTGCTGTGCGGTGTAGGCCTCGCCGTTGAGCTGCACGTCGAGCGAGACGTCGGCCATCGCGTCCTTCATGCGCGCGCGCGGCAGGTTGGCGCCGACCACCGGCACGCCGGCGCGCACCGCGGCCATCACGGCCGGACCGTAGTCGGCCCAGGGCCAGGCCTTGTCGTTCCAGCTCAGCGCGGTGCGCACCTGGGCTTCGGTGGCCGCGGCCGGCAGGTGGGCGGTGCCGTTGCCTTCCTCGGCCATCTCGAGCGCCAGCGCGGCGAGCCGGCCGCGCGCGGCCAGCGCCTCGACCGTCTCGCGCTCGATCGCATGGTGCTCGGGGGCGTCGTGCTGCTCGCCGAGCAGCAGGGCGTCGGTGGGCAGCAGGGCCTCGACGCGGCGCGCGATGGGGGCGTCGGGTGCCTCGGCGCCGCCGGGCCAGCCCGCGCAGCCGGCGATGAGGGTGCTGCCGAGAAGAGCAAGCAGGAGGGAGGAGACGGGCCGGTGCGCGAAAGACATCGCGCCATACTACGCAACGGCGCCGCGCGCGCTGCCGTCCTTTGCCCCTACCGCCTGTCCGTCCGTTCCGCGTGTCCCTTTCCTTCCCGGTCCGCGTGCTGGCCACGCTGCTGCTCGCCTTCGTGGCGGCCCAGATCTGCCTCGCGCTCCACACCCCGCTGCCCTGGATGATCGGCCCGCTGCTGGCGGTGTCGCTGGCCTCGATCGCTGGCGCGCCCATGGCCAGCCACGTGCCGTTGCGCAATGCCGGGCAGTGGACCATCGGCACCGCGCTGGGCCTGTACTTCACGCCGCACGTGGTCGCGCTGGTGGCCAGCGTCTGGTGGGCGATCGTGCTCGCGATCGCCTGGGCGCTGCTGCTGGGCTGGGGCTTCGGGCGCTGGCTCTACGGCCTGCATGCGCCGCGCATGCCCCAGGTGCCGGAGCGTTCCATGAGAGCCACGACTTACTTCGCGGGGGCGATCGGCGGCGCCTCGGAGATGACCTTGCTGGCCGAGGCCCAGGGCGCGCGCACCGACCTGGTGGCCGCGGCCCACAGCCTGCGCGTGCTGATCGTCACGGTGACGATCCCGTTCGCGATGCAGTGGAGCGGGCTGCACGGCCTGGAGATCAGCCCGCCGAGCGCGCGCGAGGTGAACCCCGGCGGCCTCGCGCTGCTGGCCGTGGCCACCGGCGCGGGCGGTTTGGCGATGCGCGCGCTGGGCCGCACCAACCCGTGGTTCATGGGGGCGCTGCTGGTCGCGATGGGTTTCACCGTCGCCGGGCTGTCGCTGTCGGCGGTGCCGGGCTGGATGTCGAATGCTGCGCAGTTGGTGATCGCCGTCAGCCTGGGCGTGCGCTTCAGCCGCGAGTTCCTGCACACCGCGCCGCGCTGGCTCGGCTCGGTGACGCTCGGCACGCTGGCCATGCTCGTGGTGTGCGCCGGCGTGGCCTGGCTGCTGGCCTGGGCCACCGGGCTGCATCCGGCGACCATGATCCTCGGCACCTCGCCGGGCGGCATCGCCGAGATGTCGATCACGGCCAAGGTGCTGCAGCTCGGCGTGCCGGTGGTGACGGCGTTCCAGGTCTGCCGGCTGGTGGCGGTGCTGCTGCTGGTGGGCCCGATGTTCCGCTGGATCTACCGCTAAGGCCCAAAGAAAAAGCGCCCCGCGGGGCGCTTTGTTACTGGCACGGGGCTCGGCTCAGTGCACCAGCAGCGGCGTCTGCGCCAGCTCGGCATAGCCCTCGAGCGTGTCCTCGACCTCTTCCTGGGTCGGGGTGTTGAGCTGCCAGGCCGCGATCTGCTGGCGGAACAGCTCGGCCCAGGAACCGTCGAGATAGAGCTCCTTGCCGGAACGCTTGTCGACGATCTCGAAACCGTGGCGCTCGAGCACCGGCACGTTGGGTTCGGCCGGAACTTCGCCTTCGTTCGGCTGCACGTGCACGACGACGAAGGAATCCGAGTCGTAAAGCATGTTCATGGCGGGGCCTGTGAGGATGTCGAGGGCGTTCATGAGGGTTACATAGCAATCAACGCGCCAGTTTCAAGATGGGTTGTCGTGTTGCCATTAAAACGTTTGGATGCGTGCTTTTTCGCATCAACCGGCCGATGCGGCGGGTAGGGGTTTGCGCAATTGGGCGTCGGCGAAGTCGCCGTTCGGCTCGGTCTGGCGGATCCGCACCGGCAGGTAGCCGTAGGCCGGGGCCAGCCAGAGCTCGACTTTGCGGTCGAAAGGCTTGCGCGGATCGCGCGTGAGCTTGCGTGCCAGGTACTCGCCGGCCGGCAGGCTCAGCTTCTCCTCGTCGCCGACCACGAACACCCAGACGTCGGCGTCGCGCGCGCCCACGGTCTGGATCGCGATCCGGGTGCCGGCCGGGTAGCGCTCGGGGCTGGCCGCCAGCAGGCCGCCGAGCTGCATCATGACGCTCATGCGGTCCTGCGCGCCGGGCTTCAGCGGTACGGGCGGCGCGTTGTTGCTGAACACCACCTCGCCGCGATCGCGCGCGAAATGCGAGGCCACCTCGGCCTTGCGGCTCTCGGAATAGCGCTCGGGCTCCAGGCCCGACAGGCCGATCTGGCCGGTGCTGCGCCAGTTCAGCAGGGTGAAGAAGACGGCCTTGAGCGTGAGCCGGCCGTCGTAGCGGGTGCCGTCGTGCAGCCACACCAGCTCGCCGAACACGCCACGCTGCGGCGAGGCGCCGATCTGGCCCGTGGCCTCGAAATCCAGCGTGACCGAGCCCGGGATGCGCAGCGACTGGGTGCCGGCCATCGTGGTGGTCGCTTCGCCGGTGCCGGCGGCGGGGGCGCTGGCTGGCGTGGCCGAGGGGGCGACGGCCGCGCTGGCGGGCGGCTCGGGCGTGGGGGCTGCTCCTGAATCGGGAGCAGCCTGCGCCACCAGGTCGGGCGATTCGGGATCCTTGGGCGCCGTGGCCTCGGGCGCGGGGTCGGGTGAGGGGGAGGCCGCCGCGGGGACCGGATCGGGCTTCGGCCGCGGCGCATGCACCGCGCGCGGCCGCAGCGGCTTGGTCGCCGCGGGCGGTGCCGTCGCGGCCGGTGGCGGCGCCGCCGCGGGCGTTTCGGCCACCGGCGGCGCGATCACGATCGTGCGCGTGCTGAACTTGGTGATCGGCGACACCGGCTCGGCCCCGAGCCCGGCCGGCGCGAGGCCCAGCAGCGCCATGTGCGCGAGCGCCACCAGCAGGATCAGCAGCGCCAGCGCCCGCCACGAAGGCCGCCAGGGCACCGGGGAGGGCGCCAGGGCGGAGGACGGCGGGGCGACGGTCGTCGGCATGGAAGGTGGAGTGGGCGTCGCCGCCGAGGTTCATCGAAGCCACCTCGGTACACTGCCGCCCGTCCAACCAGTTTAGGGGAGCGGCGCGCGGCCCGGCGCGGCGCCCCGTCGCCTTTTTCCCAGCACCGCACCATGAAACTCGCCACCCTCAAGGACGGCTCCCGCGACGGCCAGCTCGTCGTCGTGTCGCGCGACCTCACGCTCGCCCACTACGCCACCGGCATCGCCCACCGCCTGCAGCAGGTGCTCGACGACTGGGGTTTCATGGCGCCGCAGCTGCAGGACCTGTACGCCGCGCTCAACGCGGGCCGCGCGCGCCACGCCTTTCCCTTCGATCCCGCCCAGTGCATGGCACCGCTGCCGCGCGCCTACCAGTGGGCCGACGGCTCGGCCTACCTCAACCACGTCGAGCTGGTGCGCAAGGCGCGCAATGCCGAGGTGCCCGAGAGCTTCTACCAGGACCCGCTGATGTACCAGGGCGGCAGCGACGACTTCATCGGCCCGACCGACGACGTGGTCGTGCCCAGCGAGGCCATGGGCATCGACTTCGAGGCCGAGATCGCGGTCATCACCGGCGACGTGAAGATGGGCGCCACGCCCGAGCAGGCGCTCGACGGCATCCGCCTCGTGATGCTGGCCAACGACGTCAGCCTGCGCAACCTGATCCCGGCCGAGCTGGCCAAGGGCTTCGGCTTCTTCCAGAGCAAGCCCGCCACCGCCTTCAGCCCCGTGGCCGTGACCCTCGACGAGCTCGGCGAGGCCTGGGCCGGCGGCCGCGTGCACCTCGCGCTGCAGAGCAACTGGAACGGCCGCAAGGTCGGCCTGTGCGAAGCCGGCCCCGAGATGACCTTCCACTTCGGCCAGCTCATCGCCCATGTCGCCAAGACGCGCAATGTGCGCGCCGGCAGCATCGTCGGCAGCGGCACCGTGAGCAACAAGGGCGTGGAGAAGAACGGCCGCATGGAATGGCCGCGCGGCTATTCGTGCATCGCCGAGAAGCGCTGCATCGAGACCATCCAGGACGGCGCGCCGTCGACCGAGTTCATGCGCTACGGCGACACCATCCGCATCGAGATGAAGGGGCTCGACGGCCGCTCGATGTTCGGCGCGATCGACCAGGAGATCGTGGCGCCGGGCGGGCGCGCGAAGGCGGCGGCGGACGAGGCCGCGAAGCCCGCGCCGGTGGCCGTGCCCGACGACGCGGCCGAGGCGCAGGCCTCCGAGGACTGAACGGCCCGCCTCACTGCGCCGCGGGCCAGCCGCGCAGCAATTCCTTCTGCGACCGTATCCCCAGCCGCCGGAACGCCCGGTACTGGTGGGTGCGCACGGTCGTGAGCTCGACGCCGATCTCGCG
The DNA here is from genome assembly GCF_900115375.1 of Variovorax sp. PDC80. NCBI lineage: Bacteria > Pseudomonadati > Pseudomonadota > Betaproteobacteria > Burkholderiales > Comamonadaceae > Variovorax > Variovorax sp. PDC80. The sequence goes on from NZ_FOWG01000027.1 coordinate 31,922, forward strand.
CGCCGCCTCCTTCGCGGTGCGCCCGGCCATCAGGTGGCCGATGACCTCGCGCTCGCGCAGGCTCAGCGTGAGCAGCCGCGAGGCCAGCGCCGGTGCCGTGGCCTCGCGCGCGGCCACGGCGCTGCGGCCATGGGCGGTGGTGGCGTCGGCCAGCAGGGTGGCGTGGCGCTCGATGACGGCGAAGTCGGCGGCGCCGAACTCGGGCTGCGCCAGGCTGCGGTAGAAGCTCACGGCCACGCGCTGGCCCGTGGGCAGCAGCAACAGCACCGAGGCACGCTCGCGGATGCCGACGTCGCCATAGCAGGCGGCGCGGTAGGCCGGGTCGGCCACCTCGTCGCCGAGCTGGTGGCCCAGCCACAGCTGCGCGCGCCGCGGCAGCTTGCGCGCGGCCAGCCACGCCATGTTGGGATCGAGCAGGTCGAAGCGCTGCGCGACGTAGCGCTCGGCCGTGCGTTCCGCCGTGCTGCCGTAGCTGCTGGCGGCCGACACGGTCTCGATACGGCCGCTGGCGCCGACCGCGAACACGGTGCAGAAGGTGACCGGCATCACGCGCTGCATCGCGGCGAGGTAACTGGCCGCGAGGTGCGGCGTGCCGACGCCGGCGAGCACGTCGCCGACCACGCTGGCGGACAGCGTGGCCTCGGGCGCGGCCGGAAGGCGCCAGCGTTTCATGGGGCGGGGAGAGGGCGGGGGATTCGGGTAAACACTTCGTACGAAGTTATGACAATGCGGCGCCGGGCGCGTCGGGACAATCCCGGGCATGAACCGCCCCGTTGCTCTCTCGAACCCCGCGCCGGTTGTGCCGGCCGCGCGCCCCGGCGACGCCGCCGGCGGACCGCTGCCGCCGGCAGCGGCCGGCCTGCCGCCCTCGGTCGGCGCCTTCGACTACACGCGCTACCCGGTGCGCCTGCCGGCGCTCGCGGCCGACGGCCTCGAGGCCGTGGCGGGCGGCAGCCATCCGGTGGTGATCGCGGGCGGCGGCCCGGTCGGCATGGCGCTCGCGCTGGGGCTCGCCAACCATGGCGTGCGCAGCGTGATCCTCGAGGCCGACGACACGGTCTGCGTGGGCAGCCGCGCGGCCTGCATCTCGCGCCGCAGCCTGGAGATCATGGCGCGGCTGGGCGTGCTGCCGGCCTTCCTGGCCAAGGGCCTGCCGTGGACCGGCGGGCGCAGCTTCTACAAGACCGAGGAGGTGTTCCGCTTCGAGATGCCGCACGACGCGCGGCAGAAGCTGCCGCCGATGATCAACCTCGAGCAGTACTACGCCGAGCACTACCTGCTCGAGGAGATCGAGCGCCGCAACGTCGCGGCGCCGGGGCTGATCGACATCCGCTGGGGCACCGAGCTCACCGGCCTTTCGCAGGACGACGCGGGCGTGCTGCTCGAGGCGCGCAACGCGCAGGGCGAGTACCAACTGCGCGGCCAGTGGCTCGCGGCCTGCGACGGCGGCCAGAGCTTCGTGCGCAAGACGCTGGGCCTGGCGCTCGAGGGCACGGGCTACGAAGGCCGCTACGTGATCATCGACATCGAACTCAGGAGCGGCCACCCGACCGAGCGCCGCGCCTGGTTCGACCCGCCGTGGAACCCGGGCTCGACCGTGCTGATGCACCGGCAGCCCGACGACATCTGGCGCATCGACTACCAGTTGCGCGCGGGCCAGAGCACCGAGGAGGCGCTGCAGCCGCCGGCCGTGGCCGAGTTCGTGCAGCGCCACCTCGACGCCATCGGCGAAGGCCACCTGCCGTGGAAGACGGTCTGGACCTCGGTCTACCGCGCCGGCGCGATGACGCTCGCGAGCTACCGCCACGGCCGCGTGCTGTTCGCTGGCAATGCGGCGCATGCGATGCCGATCTTCGGCGTGCGCGGCCTCAACTCGGGCTTCGACGATGCCGACAACCTGGCCTGGAAGCTGGCCTTCGTGGCGCGCGGGCTGTCGGATGCCGCGCTGCTCGACAGCTACTCCACCGAGCGCATCGCCGCCTTCCACGTCAATGCCGAGAACGCGATGCGCAGCACCGAGTTCATGTCGCCGCCCTCGCGCGGCTTCGACCTGCTGCGCGAGGCCGCGCTGTCGCTGTCGGGCGCGCACCGCGGCATCGCGCAGCTGATCAATCCGCGCCAGACGCAGGCGGTGCGCTACGAGGATTCGCCGCTGTCGAGCGAGGACGGCGACGCGCTGCCCGCGGGCCCGCTGCCCGGCGAGGCGATGCCCGAGCAGCAGCTCGCGCAGGGCCATCTCACCGACCGGATCGGCGCGCGCTTCACGCTGCTGGTGCTGCGGCCCGCGCAGGGCGCCGCCATCGAGTTGCCGGCCGACGACATCGCTCGGGCGCAAGAGGGACCCCTGCCGTTCGCGCTGTGCACGATCGCGGCCGACGGCCCCGCCGATGCCCATGCCGACGCGCGGGTGTTCGAGGCCCTCGGCGCGCGCGAGGGCGCCGTCTACCTGCTGCGCCCCGACGGCCACGTGGCCGCGCGCTGGCGCCGCCTGAGCGCGGGCGCGCTGCCGCGCGCGCTCGAACGCGCGGCCGCCGCCGTGCAACTGGAGCCCCTCGCCGCATGACCACCGCACTTCCCACCCTGGCCCCCGAGGCCCGCGACCGCCTCTACGCCGACTGCGCGAACGCCATCAGCGAGGCCGGCGCCGAGCGCGAATCGCTGTTTCTCGCGCGGCTCGCGCTGCTGCTGTTCGAGCAGGTCGGCGACGAGGCGCGCTGCCGCGCCGCGCTGGCCGACGCGCTGCATGCGCTGCCCGTACCATCGCTGTCCGCAACCGAATGACAACCTGGAGATGACCCTCATGGACCGCCGTACCCTCCTTGCCACGCTCGCCTCGGGCGCCGCCGTGGCTGCCGCGCCCTTCGCCCGCGCGCAGGACTATCCCTCGCAACTGATCCGCTGGGTGGTGCCCTATCCCGCGGGCGGTGGCACCGACGTGATCGCGCGCGCGCTGGCCGAGGCCATGCGCCAGACGCTGGGCCAGCAGATCGTGATCGACAACCGCCCCGGCGCCTCGACCAACATCGGCGCCGACATGGTCGCCAAGAGCAAGCCCGACGGCTACACCGTGCTGTCGGCCGACAACGCGGTGCTGGCCTTCAACGAGCACCTGTTCGGCAAGCTGCCCTTCAACCCCGAGAAGGACTTCAGCTACATCGGCGCGATCGGCAAGTTCCCGCTGGCGCTGGTGGTGCACCCGGACTTCCCGGCCAAGACCTTCAAGGAGTTCCTGGCCTACGTGAAGGCCAACCCGGGCAAGGTCAACTACGCCTCGCCGGGCAACGGCTCGCCGCACCACCTGGCGATGGAGATGTTCAAGGTGCGCACCGGCAGCTTCATCACCCACATCCCCTACCGCGGCGCGGCGCCGGCCATGGCCGACGTGATGGGCGGCCAGGTGCCGTGCATGTTCCTCGACCTGGCCTCGGGCCTGTCGATCATGAAGGCCAACAAGGTGCGCGTGCTGGCCATCGGCTCGGGCGCGCGCAGCAAGCTGCTGCCCGAGGTGCCGACGCTGGCCGAGGTGGGCGTCGCGAATTCCGAGGTGTTCGCGTTCCAGGGCGTGCTCGGCCCGGCCGGCCTGCCCGCGGCGGTGGTGAACAAGCTCAACGGCGACCTCAACCGCGCCTTCGGCAATCCGCAGGTGCAGAAGCGCTTCGAGGACTTCGGCATGGAAGCCATGCCCGGCACGCCCGCGCAGTTCGCGGCGCTGTCGCGCGCGGAATCGAACCGCTGGGGCCCGATCATCAAGCAGGCAGGCATCAAGCTCGACTGATCGCCCCGGAGGGCGGCTCTCAGCGCGCGTAGGCCTTGCGCGAGCCGTCCTCGAACACCTCGTCGTCGCGCACCAGCTCGCCGTTCTCGTCCCAGCTGCGCTCGCGCGTGACGCGGCCGCGCGCGTCGAAGCTCGATTCGGCGACCAGCGTGCCCTTCTCGTCGAAGCGCTGGTGCGTGCCCTGCGGCAGCTGCCGCGCGCCGCGCCCGCCCACGAGGTAGCGGCCCAGCGCGGCGCGCTGGCCGTTGTCGTGGAACTCGGTGACCAGCACCGTGCGCGCATTGCCCGCGCCGCTGTAGACCGACTTGGTGTGCGGCTGGCCGTTGAGGTAGTAGCTGTCGTCGCCGATCGGCTCGCCGGCGCTGTTCCAGCGCTGGTCGCGCACCAGCGTGCCGCGCTCGGAGAACTCCTGGTCGCGCAGGCGGATCGCCGAGCGTGCCGCCCCCAGCAGCGACACGGTCTCGCGGCGCTTCACGCCCTCGGACGAGAACTGGCGCTCGGTGCGCTGGTTGCCGTTGATCTCGTCGAGCTGCGAGGGCTTGCCGTTGTCGTAGAAATCCTGCGTGCGCACGCGCTTGCCGGCCAGGTAGGACTGGCGCGAGCGCAGGGTGCCGCGCGCGTCGAACAGCTCGACCTGCGAGGGCGCGCCGCCGAAGCCGCACAGCCGCGCATCGTCGGCCGCGGGCGCCAGCATCGGGGCGTTGCCGCAGCGCAGCGCCGAGAGCTGGCCGCGCTCGGTGAATTCGGCCGAGGCCCGGTCGCCGCCCTGGTCGGGATAGAAGCTGGCGCGGCGCAGCTTGCCGCCCGGATAGAAGCTGCGCACCAGGCCGCGCTCCTGGCCGTCGTCGTAGGTGGCCTCGCGCAGCACCTGGCCGCCGGGCGCGAACTCGCGCGCCAGGCCGTGCATGTTGCCCTTGGCGTTGAGCGTGTGCTCCTTCGCGAGCCGGCCGTTCTCGTAGACGCGCACCAGGCCCATGAAGACGCCGTTCTGGATCTGCTCCTCGCGCAGCAGCTGGCCGCTGCCGCGGTCCTTGCAGCGCAGCACGCCGGTCTTGCGCGCGGTCTCGCCGCCGTTGGCGGGGTTGATCGGCTGGCCGTTGAGCTCGCAGTCCTGCGCCGCGCGCGCGGCGGTGGCGCCGAACAGCAGCGGCAGGGCCAGCGTCGCGGCCAGGGCCAGCCGCGCCGCGAGCCGCGGAACATCGACCGGCCGGACCGGAGCGTGGGTCACTTGTCGTAAAGCGCGTCGAGCGAGCGGAAGCCCTTGGCCTCGATCGGGTTGCCGAAGGGGTCGCAGAAGAACATGGTCCACTGCTCGCCCGGCTGGCCTTCGAAGCGCACCTGGGGCTTGAGCACGAAGTCGGTGCCGGCGGCCTCGAGCCGCGCGGCCAGTGCCTGCCAGTCGGGCAGGGCCAGCACGATGCCGAAATGCGGCATCGGCACCATCGCATCGCCGACGCGGCCGGTGCGCGTGGTGGCGAAGGGTTCGCCCAGGTGCAGCGAGATCTGGTGGCCGAAAAAGTCGAAATCGACCCAGGTGTCGGTGCTGCGGCCTTCGGTGCAGCCGAGGGCCTCGCCATAGAAGCGGCGTGCGGTGTCGAGGTCGCGCACGTGGAAGGCGAGATGGAAGATGCTCTGCATGTTCCGGATTATGGGCAGCGGTGCTGTTGTAATGCCGGACTTTCTTTCTTCATGGAGCGAGCCTTGCGGATACTCCGGGCACTGGTTGCACCGAGGCGCGAAATCGACAAGCCGGCCGATCGGTCGGCACGGCGCATGCGCCTGGTCTCCTCATCTTTCCTCTCGTCCTTCCGTTTCCCCTTCTCCTGGGCGCGCGGCGCGTTGCCGGCCCTGGTCGGCGCCTGCTGCGCGCTGACCGGCGTGGCGGCGCAGGCGGCCTGCCCGCCCTCGGCCATCGGCAGCCTCGAGCGCTCGCGCAGTTCGAGCGACCAGCGCAGCGGCGCCGACCGTGGCCTGCTGTGGCGCATCGAGAAGGACGGCCGCACCTCGTGGCTGTACGGCACCATCCACCTCGGGCGCGCGCCCTGGCTGCGCCCCGGCCCGACCGTGCAGCGCGCGCTCGGCCAGAGCGACGCGCTGGCGCTCGAGATCGACGTGCGCGATCCCGCCGCGATGAAGCCGCTGACCCAGCCGGCCGACCCGGCGCTGGTCGCACGGCTGCTCAGCGGCGAGCGCGCGCAGCGGTTGGCGCGGCAGAACGAGATCGCCTGCGTGACGCCGGGCGCCAACGCGGCGCTGCAGCCGATCCTGCAGGTGACGGCGCTGACCGGCCTGGCCGGGCGGGCCGACGGCCTCTATCCCGACTTCGGCATCGACGAGATGCTGGCCGTGTGGGCGCGCAACGCCAACAAGCCGGTGTTCGCGCTCGAGAACCCGGCGGCCCAGCTCGAGATGTTGACCGGCGGCTCCGAGGAGGAGGAGGCGGCGCAGATCGACTCGGCGCTCGACGAACTCGAGTCGGGCCAGTTGCGCACCCAGCTCAAGGAGCTGGCCGACGCCTGGGCGCGCGGCGACCTCGCGCGGCTCGCGCGCTTCCCCGAATGGTGCGACTGCATGCGCACGCCGGCCGAGCAACGGCTGATGAAGCGGCTGCTCGATGACCGCAACCCGATTCTGGCGGCCGGCATCACGCGCATGCACGAGGGCGGCCAGCGGGTGTTCGCGGCCGTGGGCGCGCTGCACATGATCGGCGCGCAGGGCCTGCCGACCTTGCTGGCGGCGCAGGGCTTCACGGTGTCCGAGGTGCTGCCGGGCGAGCGCGGCACGCTGCCCGCAACGGCCGAGGAACCCGAGGCCGAAGCCGCGGCGGCACCGCCCGTGCGTTCGGCGCGCGGCACGCGCGGTGGCCGCACGGCCAAGGCCGCGCCGGTCCGGGGCAAGGCGGGCGCGCGTGCGGTGGCGCCGGCCAAGGGCGGCAAGGCGGCGCCGAAGGGCACCAAGCCGGCGGCCAAGGCACCGGCCAAGTCGACGGCCAAGCCGGCCGCGAAGGCGTCCTCCAAGCCCGCCGCGTCCAAAACGCGCCGATAATCGCGCCCGCCATGCACCTGATGCGCCGCCACACCCGCTTCCTCGGCCTCGCCGGCCGCTGGGTGCTGCTGTGGTTCGCGCTCTCGGTGGGCGCGGCCATCGCCTCGCCGCTGGTGCATCCGCAGGCGATCGAGCTGGTCTGCTCGAGCGCCGGCGCCGTCAAGGCGGTGGTCCACACCGAGGACGGCGTGCAGGAAATGGGCGTCTCGCACATGGACTGCCCGCTGTGCGTGCTGACCGGCGCGCCGCCGCCGGTGCCGCCGGTCGCCACCCTCGACCTTCCCCTGCCGCTGGGGCGCGTGCTCCAGCCGATTCCCGCCGCGCGCCTGGCCGCGGCCACCGCGGCGCCGCTGCCCGCGCGCGGACCGCCTTCGCGCTCCTGAAACCCTCGAGTCCATGGCTGGATGCGCCTGTTCGACGGGCGTCTCCGGTCCTTCCTGGCCAGCGTTTCGTGGAGCAGCCTCCCTGTGAACAAGCATTCCCGCGCCGTGGCGATCGCCATGGCATTCCCGCTGAGCGCCTCGCTCGGCGCGCCCGCCTGGGCGCAAACCGCGCCGGCGCCATCGGCTGACGCGGCCCCCGGCGCCGAGCGCGCGCTCGGCGCCATCACCGTCACCGGTGGCCGGCCGACCTCGCTGCCGGCGCAGATCCCGACCACCATCGAAGGCACGACGCACGCGCAGATCGTCGAGACGGTGAACGCCACCGACAGCGAGGACGCGCTCAAGTACCTGCCGAGCCTGGTCGTGCGCAAGCGCTACATCGGCGACTTCAACCACGCGGTGCTCGCCACGCGCGCCTCGGGCACCGGCAACAGCGCGCGCTCGATGGTCTATGCCGACGGCATCATGCTGTCGAACCCGCTGGGCAACGGTGCCACCTACGCGCCGCGCTGGGGCATGGTCTCGCCCGAGGAGATCGAGCGCGTCGACGTGCTGTACGGGCCGTTCTCGGCCGCCTACCCCGGCAACTCGGTGGGCGCGGTGGTCGACTACGTGACGCGCATGCCCGAGAAGTTCGAGGCCCACGTCAAGCTCAGCGGCTTCGTCTCGAACTTCGACCTCTACAACAGCCATTCCTCGCCGGCCGGCCAGCAGCTCGACCTGTCGCTGGGCAGCCGCAGCGGCGACTGGTCGTGGTGGCTCAGCGCCTCGCGCACCCAGAGCAAGGGCCAGGCGCTGGTGTTCGGCAACCGCTTGCTGAGCGCGGGCACGCTCGGCAATGCCGGCACCCCGGTCACCGGCGCGGTGCTGGGGCTCAATCCCTCGAACCAGCCCTGGTGGCTGGTCGGCGGCGCGACCATCTACGACACCACGCAGGAACAGGCCAAGCTCAAGCTGGCCTACGACTTCTCGCCCACGGTGCGCGCCACCTACACGCTGGGCGCCTGGAACAACACCACGCACGGCAGCGTCGACACCTGGCTGCGCGATCCGCTGGGCCAGCCGGTCTACGGCGGGCGGGTCAACATCGCCGGGCGCAGCTACAACCTCGACGCACCCAGCGGCGCGCTGGTGCCGACCGAGACCCGGCTCACCCATTACATGCACGGCCTCTCGGTCAAGAGCCACAGCGGCGGCGTGTTCGACTGGGAGGTGGCGGCCAGCCTGTTCGACTACGCGAGCGACACCTCGCGCACGCCGACCACGCCGCTGCCCGGCGCCTTCCTCGGCGGGCCGGGCCGCACCACCGACATGGGCGGCAGCGGCTGGCACACCTTCAAGGCCGCGGGCACCTGGCGGCCCACCGGCTCGGCCGAGGGCGTGGGCGCGCACGTGGTCGACTTCGGCTTCCAGCAGGACACGGCGAAGCTGCGCACCAGCGTCGGCAACACCCTCGACTGGATCGGCGGCCCGCCGGTCACGCCGTTCTCGGCCTTCAACGGCAACACGCGGCTGCAGTCGCTCTACCTGCAGGACACCTGGCGCTTCGCGCGCGACTGGAAGACCACCCTGGGCCTGCGCCACGAGCGCTGGGAGGCCTGGGGCGGCCAGCTCGGCAACGCGACCCGGTTGCTCGACTTCGCGCCGCGCAGGAACAGCTACGACTCGCCCAAGGCCGCGATCGCCTGGCAGGCCACGTCCGACTGGCTGTTCAAGGCCTCGACCGGCCGCGCGGTGCGCATGCCGACCGTGAGCGAGCTCTACCAGGGCTCGATCGACGGCAACCGCATCGTCAACACCGACCCCAACCTGCGGCCCGAGCGCTCGTGGACCACCGAGCTCAGCGCCGAGCGCGGCCTCGACGGCTGGGGGCTCGACGGCGTGCTGCGCACCACGCTGTTCTTCGAGCGCACGAAGGACGCGCTCTACAGCCAGGCGCTGACCAACCTCGTGAGCACGGTGCAGAACGTCGATGCCATCCGCACCCGCGGGCTCGAGGTGGCGCTGAACGCCACCGACGTCGGCATCCGCGGCCTCGACCTCGGCGGCAGCCTCACGCTCGCGAACTCGAAGATCACGGCCAACCGCGGCTTTCCGGCCAGCGTTGGCCAGCAGCAGCCGCGCGTGCCCAAGGTGCGCGCCACCCTGCTGGCCACCTACCGGCCCGACGCCAACTGGAGCTACACCCTGGGCATGCGCTACAGCGGCAAGCAGTACGGCACGCTCGACAACAGCGATCCGAACGGCTTCGCCTACATGGGCTTCTCGAAGTTCTTCGTGGCCGACCTGCGCGTGCGCTACCGCATCGACCGCCAATGGAGCGCATCCTTCGGCATCGACAACCTGAACAACAACAAGTACTGGGCCTTCCACCCCTATCCGCAGCGCACCTACGTGAGCGAACTCAAGTTCGACCTCTGACGCCTGCCCTGTCTTTCACCGTCTTTCCTCAAGGAGTACCTCTCATGAACCGTCACCTCACCCTGCGCACCGTCGCCGCCGCCGTCCTGCTGGCCGGCAGCGCCGCCGCCGTGCTGGCCCATGTCACGCTGCCGCCCGGCGGCGTCACCGTGGGCAGCGACTACGACGCCGCCTTCCGCGTCGGCCATGCCTGCGAAGGCGCCAAGGCCACCACCGGCCTGGCGGTGAAGCTGCCCGCGGGCTTCGTGCTGAGCGAGGCGCAGGCGCGCAAGGGCTGGAAGCTCGATGTGCAGAAGGGCGCCGGCGGCGAGGTGCGCTGGACCGCCGAGAACGCGCAGGCCGCGCTGCCCGGCAGCGAGAAGGCCGAGTTCGTGGTGCGCGGCAAGGCGCCGGCCACGCCGGGCACGCTGTGGTTCAAGGTGCTGCAGACCTGCGACGTGGGCAGCGCCGACTGGGCCGAGGTGCCGGCCTCGGGCAATTCCACCGCGGGCCTGAAGCGTCCGGCCGCCAAGCTGGACGTGGTGGCGCAGGGCGTGGCCACGGTCGACGTGCGCGACGGCTGGGTGCGCCAGTCGGTGCCGGGCCAGAGCGGCACCGGCGCCTTCATGAAGCTGACCTCGCCCACGGGCACCAAGCTCGTGAGCATCTCCACGCCCGCCGCCGGCGTGGCCGAGGTGCACGAGATGAAGATGGAAGGCGACACCATGAAGATGCGCGAGCTGAGCGCCGGCCTCGACCTGCCGGCCGGCCAGACGGTGGAACTGAAGCCGGGCGGCTTCCACGTCATGCTGATGGACCTGAAGGGTGCGGTCGCCAAGGGCACGAACGTGCCGCTGACCCTGAAGTTCGAGGACGCGAAGGGCGTGAAGACCGCGCTCGACGTCACGCTGCCCGTGGGCGCGCCGGCCGGCGCCGACGCGGGCGGGGCCGCGCATCAGCACAAGCACTGACGCGGTTGAAGCGGTCGAAGTGGCGTCGGACTAGAGCAACTGGTCCGGCGCCAGCGGCCCGAAGAGCTTGAGCAGCAGGCGCAGGCTCAGGCTGGCATCGGGCTCGGTCCGGCTGTCGGGCAGGCCGCTGCCCTCGGGCGCGTGCCAGACCAGCGAACCGTCGACGAGCTCGACGTGCCACGCGCGCTCGCGCAGCCCGCGCTCGATCTGCTCGGCCGCCAGGCGCGACAGCTCGGTGCTGCGGATCAAGAGCGCGATCTCGGTGTTCTGCAGCTGCGAGCGCAGGTCGAGGTTCATCGAGCCGACCACCAGCAGCCGGCCGTCCATCACCAGCACCTTCGAATGCAGCATCGCGCGCGACTCGCCGGTCACGCTGCTGCCACCGGTCGAGCCGGTGGAGCCACCGAAGGCGCTGCCCAGGCCGGCCTGCTCGCTGCGCAGCTCGTACAGGCCGATGCCCATCTTCAGCAGCTCCTCGCGATGGCGCGCGTAGCCCACGTGGGCCACCGGCGCGTCGTTCGAGGCCAGCGAATTGGTCAGCACCCGGATGCGCACGCCGCGCGCGCGGGCGGCGGCGAAGGCCTGCTTCATGTCGGCGCCGGGCACGAAGTAGGGCGAGATGATCAGCAGATCGGAGCGCGCCTGGCCGATGAGCTGCAGCAGCCCCTCGACCACCGTCTCGCTGCCGGCCGCGAGGTCGGAGTCGGCCGTGAGCGCGGCCGCGCTGCGCGACACGCCGGCCTTGTCCTCGGGCTGGCTCACCACCAGGCCGGGCGCGCGCGCGCCGTCCGGGCCGCCGGGCACGTCGGCCGGGATCTTGCCGGGCTGGTCGGCCAGCATCGCGGCCGGCGCCCAGACGAAGCGGGCGCTGCGCAGGTCGAGCGGCTTCTCGTCCCAGGCGCGCGCGCGCTGCTCGGCGGTGGGCGGCCCGTCGGGACGGGGCTCGCCGTCGGGCGGCTTGGGCTGGTCGCCGGAGGTCGCGGTGGCGGGGTCGCGCGCACGGGCCGATTCCTCGGCCAGCTCCTGGTCGGTCTGGCGCGCGCGATCGCGGATCGCCTGCAGCTCCTCGCGCGAGACCAGCGACTGCGCCGGGTAGGCGCGCTCGTTGTTCCAGTAGCTGTCGAAGCTGCGCGAGAGGTCCTGCACGATCGGGCCGGCCGCGAGCACGTCGACGTCGATGAAGTTGCCGTTGAGTGAATTGCCGAAGTAGGCGTCGCCGAGGTTGCGCCCGCCGGTCACGCCCAGCACGTTGTCGGCCAGGAACAGCTTGTTGTGCATGCGCTGCTGGATGCGCGAGGCGTCGCCGGCCGAGTTCAGCAGCCGGCTGAAGGTCGAGCCGCGCGCGCCCGCGAGCGGGTTGAACAGCCGCAGCTCGATGTTCGGCACGAAGGCCAGGCCCAGCACCAGCGCGTCGCGGCCGGTGCTGTGGAAGTCGTCGAGCAGGATGCGCACCCGCACGCCGCGCTCGGCTGCGGCGCGCAGGCCGCGCACCAGGCGCCCGGTGCTGGCATCGACGTGGATGGCGTAGTACTGGAGGTCCAGCGTCTTCTGGGCGCCGTCGATCAGCGCCAGCCGGCTGCCGTAGGCCGCCTGCGGACCCGCGAGCAGCAGGAAGCCCGATTCGTAGCGCGCCGCATCGGCCCGGCGGCGCTCCTGGACCAGCGTGGCCAGGGCCGTGCCGGCCGGGGCGGCCAGCGCGGTGGACACCGGGCGGTCCACGTTCTGGGGCAATTGGGCGCAGGCGCCGAGGACGAGCAGCAGGGCCGCCGCCGTCGAACGACCGAGGTACGCTGGAATGAACGGCATGCGGTGGACTCCCCCGGCGCTTTCTGTTGTCTGGACTGGGTGCCGCATGTATAGCCGAGGTCGCGGCCGTCCGGCGTCGGACGGCACGCGGACTCAGCGGCTGGCGCCCAGTTCTTCCTGCCGCTCCATCGCAGTCAGCAGTTCGTCGTCGATCTGGGCATGGCGGGCCGCCAGCTCGGTGGCGCGCGAGGCGTCGGTGGCGTAGATCGCACCGCCGTCGAGCGCCAGGATTTCCGCGACGCGCTTCTGCTCGCTTTCCAGCGCTTCAATCAGTGCGGGGAGGGCGTCGAACTCGCGCTGTTCCTTGTAGCTGAGCTTCTTGCGCGGCGCTCCGGCGGGGGGCGCGGCCGGGCGCGCGGGGCTGGCAGCGCTGGCGGCAGGCGGGGGCGGCGCCACGGCGGGCGTGGCGGCCGCGGCCAGGCGCTGCTCGGCGATCTCGCGCGCACGGCGGGACTGGATCAGCCAGTCCTGCACGCTGCCCTCGTACTCGCGCCAGCGGCCGTCGCCCTCGTAGGCGATGGTGCTGGTCACCACGTTGTCGAGGAAGGTGCGGTCGTGGCTCACGAGGAACACCGTGCCGTCGTAGTCCTGCAGCAGGCCCTCGAGCAGTTCCAGCGTGTCGATGTCCAGGTCGTTGGTCGGCTCGTCGAGCACCAGCACGTTGGCCGGGCGGGCGAACAGGCGCGCCAGCAGCAGCCGGTTGCGCTCGCCGCCGCTCAGGGAGCGCACCGGGGAGTTGGCGCGCGCCGGAGAGAACAGGAAGTCCGACAGGTAGCTCTTGACGTGCTTGCGCTGGCTGCCGATCTCGATCCATTCGCTGCCGGGGCTGATGAAGTCCTCGAGCGTGGCGTCGAGGTCGAGCTTGTCGCGCATCTGGTCGAAGTAGGCGACCTCGAGGTTGGTGCCGCGGCGGATCTTGCCGCTGTCGGGTTCGAGCTCGCCGAGGATCAGCTTGAGCAGCGTGGTCTTGCCCGCGCCGTTGGGGCCGAGCAGGCCGATCTTGTCGCCGCGCAGGATGGTGCCGCTGAAGTTGCGGATCACGGTCTTCTCGCCGAAGGACTTGGAGGCTTCGGTCAGCTCGGCCACGATCTTGCCGCTGGCCTGGCCGGTGGCCACGTCCATGTTGACGCTGCCCTGCACCTCGCGGCGGGCGGTGCGGTTGGCGCGCAGGGCCTCGAGGCGGCCGATGCGGCTCTGGCTGCGGGTGCGGCGGGCTTCGACGCCCTTGCGGATCCAGACCTCTTCCTGCGCCAGCAGCTTGTCGGCCTTGGCGTTGATCACCGCCTCCTGGGCCAACTGTTCTTCCTTCTGCAGCAGGTACTGCTCGAAGTTGCCTGGGTAGGAGCCGAGCTTGCCGCGGTCGAGCTCCACGATGCGGGTGGCGACGCGGTTCAGGAAGCTGCGGTCGTGGGTCACGGTGACCACGCTGCCCTTGAAGTCGATCAGCAGCTGTTCGAGCCACTCGATGGAGTCGAGGTCCAGGTGGTTGGTGGGCTCGTCGAGCAGGAGCACGTCGGGTGCCGCGACCAGGGCCTGGGCCAGGGCCACCCGCTTGCGGGTACCGCCCGACAGGTTGCCGACGCGGGCATTGCGGTCCAGATGGAGGCGATGCAGCGTCTCTTCGACACGCTGCTCCCAGTTCCAGGCATCGAAGGCCTCGATCTGGGACTGGAGGGCGTCCAGGTCCAGGCCGTCTGCGCCCGATAGATAGAGGTCCCGCACGGCGATCACCTCGGACAGGCCGGCACTGGCGGCGGTGAACACGTCGGCCTCCATGTCCAGGGCGGGTTCCTGCGCCACATAGGAGACGCGCAGGTGCTGCTGGTATTGGAGGGCGCCGTCGTCCGGCTTCTCCAGTCCCCCCAGTATCTTGAGCAGGGAGGATTTCCCCGCGCCATTGCGGCCGATCAGGCCGATGCGCTCCGATTCGAGAAGGGAGAAGTCCGTGTGATCGAGCAGCGGGACGTGACCGAACGCCAGTTGGGCGTCGAGGAGTGTGATGAGTGCCATGTGGGGCGGATTATCCGAGGAGCCTGTTCTGCCTGCGGCAGCGCGTAGCGCTGCCGCAGGCAGGAAAGCCGGGCGGTCGATTTGTTTGCAGCGCTCTTGCAGGGCTGGATAAATGGCATATACTCGCTGGCTCGGCTGACGATGCGGCAACGCAAATCAGGTCGACAGGCCCGAAGGCGAAAGCCGAGGGCAGGTTGATGAAGCAGTCGAAAAAACTTCTCTCGAAGTTGACGCAAGTTGAAAAATCTGTGCATAATCGAGGGCTTCGCTGGACGGCTTCAGCGGCGGATGACGGAAGTTGTTCTGCTGGGGTTTGAGGGTGAAGAGGTTGAAAAAAGTTTGACGGTTCTTTAAAAATCGTGTTAGACTACAAGGCTTCGCTGATCGCAGCGAGCAAGACGAAGTAAACGATAAGTTGCTTCGGTGATCGTTAAAAAATTACAGCCGATAAGCGTGGGCGTTTGAAGGTAATTGCGTAAGTTCTTCGGAACAAGTCGCAAGACTTAA